>NZ_JBFUIV010000001.1:0-451875 GCF_056401715.1 Bacillus sp. P4_E1 | reverse complement strand
GTTCAAAAGCGTTGCGAAATGTTGGATTGTACACGATTAAACAAAGTTATCTGAATAATAACAAGATGGCTACTGTAAAAGAAGTGGACACTGCCATGCAAGCCGATATGAACTACTCGGGCGTCCAATCAAACTCTGTTCAAGCGATTCGTAGAGCCTTATTTACAGAAGTAAAAAGCTTTTTTAAAGCATGGGAACAGTGGAAGAAAAAACCGGAAACATTCACAGGCCGTCCTAGGTTTCCGAATTATTCTGGTTCAACGGACAAACGAATCATTGAAATCTATCAGGTTCCAAAAGTGGATGATAACGGGTATTGGATGATTCCGATGAATGTGGCATTCAGAAAAAAATTCGGTTCCATTAAAATACGTATGCCTAAAAACGTAAAAAATAAAAAAATCTCCTACATTGAGATTGTACCGAAGCAAAAAGGTCGGTTCTTTGAGGTGCATTACACATATGAAATGCACGTTTCTCAAATGAAGAAACCATCCACGACTACTAGTAACGCTTTGAGTTGCGATTTAGGTGTAGATAGATTATTAAGTTGCGTAACAAATACAGGTGACACATTTTTAATTGATGGAAAAAAATTAAAATCCATTAACCAATACTTCAACAAAAAGATACGTAATTTGCAGCAGAAAAATATAGAAAATGGAATTTCAAAACGCGTTGTAACGAATAGAATGGCCGCACTTTGGCATAAACGAGAAAGACAAATAAATGGTTACATTTCACAAACTGTGGGTTTGTTGTTCAAAAAAGTGAAAGCATTCGATATAGATACTATTGTCGTAGGGTATAACACGGGTTGGAAACAAAAATCTGATATGGGAAAAAAGAATAATCAAAAGTTTGTTCAAATTCCATTTCATAAACTGATTGCAGCAATTGAGAATAAATGTATAAAAGAAGGCATCCGATTTTTAAAACAAGAAGAAAGCTATACTTCAAAAGCTAGTTTTCTTGATAAAGATAGGGTCCCAGTTTGGGATAAGGATGATAGGACGCATTATCGCTTTAGTGGCAAACGAATCACTCGTGGTCTGTACCAAAGTAAAGCAGGAACATGTATCCACGCTGATATTAATGGTGCGTTGAATACATTGGGAAAATCAAGAGTTGTAGAATTGGATGACAACCTCAAAGTGAAAACGCCGATTCTATTAGAAGTGCAAAMACGTAAGGCTGTTGCTTCGCGCATAGCTTAGTGGGTGCGTCAACCATCCATGTGTACTCGACTTGTCGGGGCTTGTAGCACACGCCRGATTCATCTGAGTGGTGGCTTCTTCTATAAGGAAGAACTGCTCTTTTTCGAAAGGGTGGTGCAAGTGGGGAAACGATTGTTCGTTTCTAGTACCAACCAAAAACATACTTGGGGTGTTACTGTAAGGTGGCATGAATTCTAGAGCGTCAAACTGTCTAGCGATAGACGAAAAGACCTAGCGTTCTAACTCAAGCCCCCACTGAAACGCTTCATCTCAGTGGGGGTAGTTGACTTCTAGTTTTAGATTGTAGTTCATACAATAAGAATAGTATGAAAAAAAGAAGGTGACTACGTTGAAATTACATAAAGCTCTTCATCCAAGTTTTATAAAGCGAATGTATTATATGAGGTTTATTGGGAAGTTTGCAAAAGCTGAGGGAGAGAAGAATGGAGAAAATTTCTTTGTACAATGTCTTTCTTCAATACCTTTAACTTTACAAGAGTTATTTCCGACTGGAAAATATTTGTTTGAAGGATTATGCAGTAATAAAAAGAATGAAAAAATCTTTACTGATTTAAAGAAGCATAAATTAGAAAAGCAACTGGTTATGTTTCGTCTTTATTATGATCGTGGAAATTTATTTCTGGAATTAATATGCACAGAAGAGCCTCGGGAAATAGCATCTTCATATAAAGTGATTCCTTCACCAAAGGTCTCAAATTATAAAAAGAGAGCGTCATTGGAACGGAAGTTAAGCAACGGTTATTTATCATTTCTTATGCCTAAATTACCAAAAGACTTTGAGCCTCCAGAATTATTGTGGCATGAGGGAAGGCTATATGGAAATTTATCGTTAAAATCATCAATAAGTTCAATTTCATATTTTGAGCAAAGAAAAGAATGCAAATATATTGAAATAAACGATTGGATGAAACATGTAGAAATAGCAGTAGATGATCATTTATATTTTGTAAGTGAAAATGTGTATGACCAACTAAATAAACGAATTGCTGAAGAAGGTAAGTTAGTTGAAGTAGAAGATATTAAAATGCAAAAGGATGACTGGGAATGGGATGAGCGTGAATCCTCTTTTTTGCAGTATGTACAAAGTATGGTTCGTAATAAAGGGTTATATTTGGATGATACAGATATATATAATTTTCACATTAGTATTAAAACCAATATGTTAACAATTGTTGGTGGTATACCAGGTGTTGGGAAATCACGCTTTGTGCAAGCTTATGCAGAATCACTTGGTTTACGTTATGGGGAAGAATTAATTTGGATTCCGATTTCACCATCGTATCAAGAACCACATGATATTCTCGGTTACCTTCATCCGAATGGTAATTTTATTGAAAGTGAAACGAAGTTAGTTCGGACATTGTTAAAGGCTAAAGAAAATCCAAATCAATTGTATATAATTGTGTTCGATGAAATGAACATGTCACATATTGAGCATTGGTTTACTCCGTTTCTATCCGTTCTTCAACTTGAAAAGAAAAATCGTATTTTGAGTTTGTATGAGAAAGTACAAGAAATAGAAAATCAAATTCCACCTTCAGTGGAAATTGGTGAGAATATTATTTTCGTAGGCACTGTAAATTTTGATGAAACGACGAAAGAGCTTTCCGATCGATTATTAGATCGAACAAATTTGATTACATTACAAAAAATTCCGTTTTGCGAGATGAGTATAGAACATGAGAAAGTTGTTCAGCAACCTCCGCTGAAAGTAACAACGGGAGAATTTCGACTCAATTGGTTTAGGAATAAAGAGATGATCGAAGTGTATACTGAAGAGGAATTAGAGTTATTGGATAAGTTACATGATGTATTATCATCACACGATATATCAAAAGGAATTTCTTTCCGATGTGCAAGCGCAATCGCTACGTATTTGCAAAATATACCGTTCCAAAATAATCAGTCTTATATGATTAGCAGGGAAGAAGGTTTTGATTTGCAAATAAAGCAGCGTGTATTAACGAAACTAAGGGGGACAGAAATGACAGTGGGCCCTCTACTTTCTGAAGAAGCAAAAAGGGGAGCGACATTGATACCACTTTTACAGTCTCCGCTTGCAAATCGTGTATCTACATTTGAACATTCTTTAGCTTATATAAGACAAAAGCGTAGAGAACTGGAGCTGTATGGCTATGCAAAATGAGGAGCGTTATGAAACAGCAATCGTCGATACGAAAGAAACGCTCCCGTTTGTATTGAAGCTAATTATTGGTACTGAGGGGAAAGGCGATTTTATCCTTTTAAACCGGCTTTGTACGTCTACTACAGCATTAGTTCAATGTATTTATAAAGTACAGGAATTAAAACCACTGAAATTACATTTCCATTATCAAAATCCAATGGATATTACATTCATATGGAATAAAGTATATGAGGGACAAAAGAATATAAAAGAGTCACAATATGAATTAAATGAAAAAAAACAAAGAGTATTAGTGTATGAACATGGAAAAACTGAATTTTTTTATCCGTGGCGCTGTGGCTTATACCATTTTGAAGTGCGTATAGAAGATAAAACTTATTATGGTGCGTTTCAAGTTGTTCCTAAAAACTTTTTTGATGACCAATTTGAAATGATTCAAGATTATGTGAAGTCAATTTTAAACGAGTTAATTTTAGATAGAGGTTATTACAAGAAAACTTTCTCAGCACTTAGCGATATTGAAGATTCTTCTTATTTGGTATTGTTAAGAAAGTTGCCACAAAAAATGAAAAGAATAAAACAAATTTTTAAGAAAGTAGAATCGAATGCGGAATTTGTACACGAATATGAATGGGAAACGAAAGCGCGGAAGGCAACGAGAAAAACTGCCATTATGACGGAAAGAAAGCTTTATGCGAAATATTACAACCGTAAATTTAAGGAGCAAAAAAATAGTATTGAAAATGCATTTCTTAAATTTAAAACGATGCAATTCTATTATTATTTACTTGAAGCAGAAATTTTTGTACGTAAAACTATTGAAATACTAGAAGGAGAAAAGAAGAAAAAGTCAGATGAATTTCAAGCTGTTAAAACAATTATGAAAACGATTGAACGAAATGGATCCGTGACGGATAGGGAAAAACAAAAATATAGAAATCTACATTTACTGAAAGAAGCAGATTTACGGAAAAGTTCTGTGAAAATACAAGAATATAAAATATTAGCTCATATCGTATATGAAAGTGTGCAATACTTTCGAAATTTATTGTATTCTCCATTTTGGAGGGAAGTTTCTGAAACAGCTACCATTAATTCGAACATTTTATCTATACCGCATCAACAATTAATCCACCATTTAGAATTGTTACCGCAACATACGGAGCAACCCCCATCTTTATTATTCGTATATAAACCAACGTTTTTAGTGTATGAGTATTACGCTTTTTTTATCGTTATTTCTATATTAGAACAAATCGGATTTGAAGATAAGAATCCTATTCGTGAACAAATACAAGAACATTTTTATTTAGACGGATTACAAGATGGAACGACAGTGATTTTACATCGAGATGATATAAAAGTGCACGTCGCGTTTAATGATTTAATTGAAACACACCCTCTTATTGCACTAAGCAAAGGAAGTAATTTTTATAACGGAGAGGACACAAAGAAGCCGGATATTCGTTTAGATTGTTATGTAAAGGAAGAAGAGAAGTATGTATATAAATCTTCTATTATTATCGAAGTGAAATACAGCCCTATGTACAATATTTTTCAGCCTGTCGGTAATACGAAAGCAACGGAGCAAATGTATAAATACTGGTCTATTAAGTATGTAGAAGAACAGGATGGTAAACGAATTTTTAAGCGAAGAGCGATTTATGAAGTGATTTGTGTATATCCAGGTAGCCATATGCATAGTAAAAAAATTGAATCTGGATGTGGAGTGTTTTTACAACTATATCCATATAAAACGAAACAAGGAGAAGAGAAGTTGGCTGGGAAGCATGGGATGATTCAAATTTTTGAGAAATGGTTAAAAAGTAATAAAATGTAAAAGAAATCCTTTTTAATGAAGGATTTCTTTAGGTTAAGAAGAATTATATGCAGTACGGAAAGACACATTATACGGTTCGAACTTGATAGTGATTATTATTTTTTATTAGAGTAATTGAATCTTTTTATGTTTGTAATAGTATGGGGAATTAAGGGTTTTTACATGTGCATGAATGACTAATAAGTAGGAATTTAATTCATTTTGCAGAATATAATAAGACATAAATATTTTTAGTTGCATACGAAGATTTGTTCTTATATGATAGTAAGCGAAAGCGTTATCAAAAACAGAGCGGCGATGGGAAAGGCGGTTAAATATGTTCCAGCGTGTTCAAACAAAGGAAGAGCATTTTTGGTTCGAGCAACTGTGGGGAGATTTTTGTGAAGAAAGAAACTTAATGTTTGTAGAACGTAATTTAAATCCATCACGATTTTTATTAATAGAAGATGAACATCATATTGGTACAGTAGAATGTATTAAGTTTACAGTACCTGAACAATCAAATTCTGAGTTTTTCTATCCGTTTTCTAAAAATGATTTAGTGAAAGATTTGAAAAATGTGTATGAAATAGGAAAGTTAAGTATTGCGAAAACGTCTCGGGGGAGAGGACATTTCAAAAGGCTGGCAGCTATTTTATTTATGCATGCGTTAGAGACGAAAGCGGAATGGTATATTGCAGCAGTTACAAAAAGAATGTATATGTATTTACTTACACTCGGTTTTCCAATCGAACCGATAGATAGTCCATTCCAGTTTCATGATACTTTACAAGGTGTACCAGTGCGAATTCATGCTCGAAAAGGGGCTACACATCTGTATTCTTTGAAAGAATTCCGTGATATTATTCAAGGGAATGCTCATGCGCAGGCACTTATTGCAGAATACAGTAAAAATATTATGTTAACAAAATGAAAATATATGAATATGTATAGTATGAAGAAGAGTTACTTATTAAAGGCATCTGTTTTCATACAAAAAGTAGACCCTTATTCTCAGAATAAGGGTCTAAAATATTATAGTCCAAATATACTAAAAATCATTTTACGACGCTTCGGTTTCTTTTCTCTTTCATATGTTGGTTTTGCATCAGGAGTAATGTATATTGGTTCTTCTTTTTTTAGGGCAGCTTCTAGTTTTTGAATTCGTTCTAACATTTCCTCTATTTCGCGGCGATGTTGTAAAAGTTGGTATGTAACGACATCATTTGCTTTATCTTGCATTTGTTCTTCCATTCGATCTAGTCTTCTCGTAATTGTGGTAAATTGAGCTGTTAATTGCTCAAAATCATTCGATGATGTGTTTTGAACAATTGTGTTTACTTGAGTTTTTAATTTTTCTACATCATTTGAAGATGGTTTTTGAGTAGTTTGAGAGTTTTGAGGCTGGTCCATTTGAGAGCGATGGTATTCTAACATTAGATCTAAATCACCTTGTGTGAAAATAAAATGACCATATTTATTTTTTTTAATCGTAAGATTTAATTGTTGTGCAATCCGGACAACAGCCTTTGGGCTAACACCTAATTTCTTTGCGATAAATGGTGTTTTATATTCCAAAATAATCCCTCCTATATATATCCTGTTGAATGATTTCTAGTTATGTAGCAAGTTCCCTTCAGGTGTGACAAAAGAAGTGTGGAATCGGCAAAGAAAGTGTTTTTTCACGAAGTTCAGCTGTTTAGCACATACTATTTATATAAAATATTTTAGTTATCGGAAAATTGGGCTTATTATAGTTTGACGATAATAAGCTAATTAGATTATCATAATTATAAATATCTTTTTTATGTATGCATATAATATATAAAAAGGTGGTTACTAATGTAGAATTTTATTAGAGTATAAGAATGCTTACTTCACTTGAATAAATTTAAGTAGGAGGTGGCTTCCTTGCTTACACTGTAAGTAAGGAAAAGTATTTGGACATATATAGTATAAGTATAGTGATTGTTTTAATTGCCTTAACGGCATTTTTCGTTGCAGCAGAATTTGCAATTGTTAAAGTGAGGAGTTCACGAATTGACTATTTAATTGCAAAAGGAAATAATCGTGCAATATCTGTCAAAACAATCATTACAAACTTAGACGAATATTTATCAGCTTGTCAATTAGGAATAACTGTTACAGCTCTTGGGATTGGGTGGTCTGGTAAACCTGCGCTAAAGCACATGTTTGATGTGTTGTTTGCAAATTGGAACGTCCCTACTCAACTCGCAGACATTTTAGCTATAATTTTAGTATTTTTGTTTATCACATTTTTCCATGTGGTAGTAGGAGAGTTAGCTCCAAAAACATTTGCGATTCAAAAAGCAGAACAAGTGAGTTTCTTTGTTGCTAAGCCACTCATTTTGTTTTATCGTATTGCATTCCCATTCATTTGGATTTTAAATGGATCAGCTCGGTTAATTACAAAGTTTCTTGGGTTGAAACCACCAAAAGGGCATGATGAAGTGCATTCAGAAGAAGAATTGCGGTTGTTAGTTTCAGAAAGTTATAAAAATGGTGAGATTAATCAATCTGAATATAAGTATGTGAATAAAATATTTGAATTTGATGATCGTATTGCGAAAGAAATAATGGTACCACGAACAGAGATGAATATTTTAAATAAAGAAATGCCTGCTGAAGAGGCTTTACAAAAAATGTCTCATGAAAAATATACGAGGTATCCGGTTGTTGATGGTGATAAGGACCATGTAATAGGCTTTGTGAATTTTAAAGATATATTTACAGATTTTGTGAAGCACCGAGTTGTTAGTGAAAAGACAGTGGAGCAATATATTAGGCCAATTATTTTAGTTATTGAATCTATCCCGATTCATGATCTATTTTTAAAAATGCAAAGAGAAAGAACACATATCGCTATATTAATTGATGAATATGGTGGTACATCAGGTCTTGTAACCGTTGAAGATATTTTAGAAGAAATTGTAGGGGATATTCAAGATGAGTTCGATACTGATGAACAACCGGAAATCCAACAAGTTAGTGAGACGAAAACGATTTTAGAGGGAAAAGTACTTGTTAGTGAAGTGAACGCATTATTAGGTTTGACTATTGACGACGATGATGTCGATACGATTGGCGGTTGGATCCTAACAAAAAATATTGAGATTTCCGAGGGTGATACCATTGAGATTGAAAATTATAAATTTTGCGTGAAAAAATTAGATGGACACTATATTAAGAGATTAGAAGTAACGAAACCTTCAGAATCGATTGTTATTGTAGGAGATGAAAAAAAGATTTCGCTCCAAGAACAAATTAGTTCGTAAACTCTGCTTTGTAGCAGAGTTTTTTTGAGCAAAATGTTTTTTTGATGTATTAGGGCTATGATACAATTACACAAGTCAGACCTTTCACTAGGTGAAATAAATGAAATGCATTATTGTATACATATATTCGGAAGGAGAACCACTATGAAAAAACATTTATATATAAATGGGGTATGGAAATCAGTAGAGACGTATAAACCATTGTATGCACCATATTCTGAAGAAACATTAGCGGAGATTGCGCAAGGTACAGAAGATGACGTTAAGGAAGCAATAGTTTCGGCCAAAAATGCAATGAAAGAAATGAAAAAATTATCCGCATACGACCGTGCAACTATTTTAGAAAAGGTTGCACAAAAAATGGATGAGAGAAGAGAAGAGTTTGCAGAGATTATCGCAAAAGAAGCTGCAAAACCAATTCGTGCTGCACGTGGAGAAGTAGATCGCACTGTTCAAACATATAAGTTTGCAGCTGAAGAAGCGAAGCGAATATATGGTGAGACGTTACCATTAGATGCTGCACCAGGAGCAGGTGGCCGTATAGCGTATACAATTCGACAACCAATCGGGGTTATTGGTGCTATTACACCATTTAATTTTCCACTTAATTTAGTAGCACATAAGGTAGGCCCAGCAATTGCGGCTGGAAATACTATTGTGCTAAAGCCTGCCGACCAAACGCCACTTTCTTCGTATGCATTGGTAGAATTATTTGAAGAAGCTGGTTTACCAAAGGGAGCTTTCAATATAATTTCTGGACCTGGATCTGTTGTAGGTGAGGCATTAGTAAAAGATGAGAACGTTGCTAGTATTACTTTTACAGGAAGTCCGAAAGTAGGTATTGGAATTAAGGCAAAAGCCGGGTTGAAACGAGTGACGTTAGAATTAGGATCGAACGCTGCAGTAATTATTGATGAAGATGTTGAATTGACAGACGAAATAATTGAACGTGTAAAATGGGGCGCGTTTGTGAATAATGGACAAGTTTGTATTTCAGTACAACGTGTTTTTGTGCATGAACGCAAAATGGAAGAGTTTATTACAAAATTAACGAAAGCAATGGAAAACGTTGTAGTAGGAGATCCGCTTCGTGAAGAAACAGATGTATCAGCACTTATTTCAAAAAAAGATGTAGAACGTATAAATTCATGGGTGGAAGAGGCAGTTAAGGAAGGAGCTAATGTTGTATACGGTGGTAACAAACGTGATGCAAGGATTTTTGAACCAACTGTATTAACAAATGTTCCAGATTATGTATCTGTTCAGTGCCAAGAAGTATTTGGTCCACTTATGACTGTAAATACATTTAAAGAATTTGATGAGGCTTTAGAACAAGTAAATAATTCACGTTATGGATTACAAGCAGGTGTATTTACAAACAATCTATGTAAGGCAATGCGTGCAATTGATGAATTAGAAGTCGGTGGTGTCATGATTAATGATATTCCAACGTTCAGAGTAGATCATATGCCTTATGGCGGTGTGAAAGAGAGTGGAACAGGCCGTGAAGGGATTAAATATGCAATAGAAGAAATGACAGAAATGAAATTAGTGTGTATTAAAAAATAAAGTAGATCGAGCTTAAACACCGCAATAAAAAACGAGCAGGAAATGTTTACGATTCCATACTCGTTTTTTATTGTTTGTTTTACGTTTCTCGGAACGATTACATTTAATCAAGTGTACCTTTTACTTCATTTCTTGTTTGAAAATATCATCTTCGACATAAATATGTTCTTTATCTACAGCAGTGCTATGAGAGAGTACTAAACCTATTGGTGTTTCAGTACCTTTATTTTGAACAATTGTAAAATGAATATTTTTTTCAGTTGCTAATTTAATGTATTTTGATAAATGTGGGTAAGCAATGCTTCCATTTAGGAATAGTTGTAATGATTGAGAAGAACGTATGTTACCCGTTACTTCTGTATACACATTACTTTGCATTACTTGACCGATTGTTAAAGCGATTTCTACACGCTCACGTAATGTAGTTAAGTACATATTACGTTCTTCTGGTTTGTTTTGCTTTTGGCCATATATGCCTTCTTGGAGATAGTCTTCCACATTTTTATTTACCATATTTTTCACACCTTTCACTTCTTATTGTACGCAAGAATTAAAAAGGATGCAAAAAAAAAGTAGTTTTGAACAGGAAAATAATTAAAAAAATGAGAAGAGAAAGGGATATAGGAATACAACTTATTTAAATAAGAAAGGAAAAATAAATTTTATCAACAGAAATTAACAAAATGTGACAAAAATCTATTAACGAAATGTATTTTTTGTGTTAATATTCAAAATATAAAGGGTATTCGTCGTATGGAAATGGAGGAATGGAGGTTTTTCCAATCGATAAGGATATTAAAGAAGTATTTTGTTCGCACTTGAAAAACAACAGGCACCAATTCGTAGAGAACTGGAAAAACAAAATGATAATTTCCGAAAAAGATCCATTTAAACAAGAGGTAGTTCAAAATGGAGCGAATTTATTAGAGTTAATTATCGAACTTATTATGGAAGATAAAGACATTAATTATCTTCAGCCATTATGTGAGAAAATTGCCATTGAGCGTGCAGGGGCAGATGCGAATATTGGAGATTTTGTTTACAATGCAAATGTGGGAAGAAATGAACTTTTTGAAGCGATGTGCGAATTGGATGTAAGCGCTCGAGAACTGAAACCGATTATGGCCAAAATACATACTTGTTTTGACAAATTAATTTATTATACCGTTTTAAAATACTCAGAAATTATATCGAGGAATTTAGAAGAAAAACAGCAATATATAAATGAAACACATAAAGAAAGGCTTACGATTCTAGGGCAAATGTCGGCTAGCTTTGTACATGAATTTCGTAATCCGCTAACTTCGATTATGGGATTTGTAAAGTTATTGAAGACAGATCACCCTAATCTATCGTATTTAGATATTATTTCACATGAATTAGATCAATTAAATTTTAGGATTTCGCAATTTTTACTTGTATCGAAAAAAGAAATGTGGAATGAATCTGAACGTTTTTTGGTAAATGACTTATTTCAAGATATTATACAATTCTTATATCCAAGTTTAGTTAATGCAAATGTTTTGATTGAAAAGAATTTGCCGTATCCTATTCCACTCGTTGGTTACCGGAGTGAAGTGAAGCAAGTAGTTTTAAATATTTTAATGAATTCGATTGATGCTCTTGAATCGGTGAAAGAAGAGCGGAAAATTATCATTGATGTATTTGAAGAGGATCAGGCTGTTCGCATTGTTATAAAAAATAATGGACCTATGATTCCAGCAGACAATGTAGAGACTATTTTTGAGCCATTTGTAACTACTAAAAAGCTAGGAACTGGTATTGGACTATTTGTATGTAAACAAATTGTAGAAAAACATAAAGGATCCATATTGTGTCGTTCGGATAACGATTGGACAGAATTTCAAATTACGTTTCAAAAGTAAACAGTCTACACCATGCGAATGGTGTAGACTGTTTTAATTTGTAAGTATAACGGTTTCTAATTTTGGATCCTCAGTTGAATAACCAACTATTGAAATTGTGTAAATTGTATTTGGTTCAACGTTGAATTTTGGAATGGTTAATAGTACTTTTTTTGTATCAGCAAGTGAAACTTCAATATCTGCTGTACCAGGGCTAACTTGTAAAAAATCTGTTATTTGCTTAAAGAGTACATTTTCAAATAAATGATCCCCATCTTTTAAATTTACATTTACAACTGGAGTGTCTGGTGAAAAATGTGCAAATCGTATTTTTGCTTGACCAGATGGTAAATGAGTATTATCAAGAATGGGTTGTAATTGGAGATGATTATCGCTATTGACCGCTGCAAGGGTATAAGTGTGATTCCCCATTATTGGTACTAATGCTGAAAATATTGGAGTTTCGTTTCCGACAGGGACAATATCAATACGGTATTTACCTTGCACTAATGATAAATACGGACTGAATTGTTTAAAAGAAATATTTTTGATAACCTTTTGTCCGTTTATTATAATATCAACTGCTGGTGTATGGGGAGCTGTGTGGAAGATTCTCATATGTGACGGTAAAGTCGCTTCTTGTGAATCTCTCTTTTCATATGCTTGTACAAGTTTTGTAATTGCATCATAGTATTTCATATAGAGTTCTACATATCTTTTAGGATTGCTATATTGATAGTAACGAGCGAGCTGTTCGTAACGTGCAGCTTCTTGGCCGTATTTTTCAATTTCGGATTGAGTCATGAACATTCCTCCTTTATCATCATTACAAATATATGCGAAGCTAGAAAGAGGTTATGCAAAAAACTTGCCTTTCTAGAAGGAAAAGTTTAAATGGGGATTTTTTTATTTATAGGCAAACACACATACAAATCGATAATTGTCCTACATAAATTATAAAGGAAAGGTAGTTTGACTTTGATGGAAGGAGTGGAACCATTGGGATGGGGATATCCCCATAGTTATTTGGAATGAAGTTATGGAGGATTTGGTGCTATAGGCTGTGGGACGAATTATGGATTTGTATTATGAGTATTTCTATTAATTTTAGTGATGCGTTGGATAAGGTAATACCGATAAAAGAGCGTCGTGCCGAACTGATTAATGTGGTTAATCGGTTCTTTTTTTATTGTTCTAAACAGGTGGTACTATTTGTTAAGAAATAGTTATGATAAATGAGGTGAAGTAAAATGTCGAATTTTGTTTGAAAATATGCAATATAAAGTAGGATAATAGGAAGGAGAATAACGGGAGTTTCGTCGAAGTTTACACAATGTCAGCAATTGAGGAAAGTTGATATTATATTAAAAAAATATTCAATTTGCTGTTATCTTAAATCAGGAAGGGGTATTTAAGCGTACAGGTAAGGTTGGTCTTCATTTTTAGTTCTGAATTTTCTGTTTTTAAAATAATATTTAGCAGTCATTTGTATATTTTATAATAGTTTTTTGATAAATTCACTGCTTTTGCAGAGGATTCTTTTTTATGAAAGAAACGTCAATTTTCTTCATATACATATACAAATTGGAGAAATGGGGGAGCGCTATGCGCGATTACTTAATTAAACCACTTGTTGGTCAGCCGTATCCGATGATTTCACATGGAAAAGGTGTGTATTTGTATGATCAAAACGGAAATAAATATTTTGATGGTTCGTCTGGAGCGATTACGGCAGGTATTGGACATGGCGTAGCAGAGATAGCAGAAGTTATAAAAAAACAGGCAGAGGAGATCGCTTTCGTTTATAGATCACAGTTTACGAGTGAACCAGCTGAAAAATTAGCGAAGAAGTTAAGTGATTTATGTGTAGGAGATTTGAACTGGAGCTTTTTTGTGAATAGTGGTACGGAAGCAAATGAAACAGCTATGAAAATCGCAATTCAGCATTTTCAGGAGCGTGGCATTCAAGGGAAACATAAAATTTTGTCACGGTGGATGAGCTATCACGGGATTACAATGGGAGCTTTATCTATGTCTGGGCATCCACTGCGCAGACAACGTTTCGTTTCTATTTTGGAAGATTATCCGACTATTCCAGCTCCATACTGTTTTAGATGTCCTGTACAAAAGGTATATCCAACATGTCAACTTTCTTGTGCGACTGAACTAGAAAGAGCGATTGATCGAATTGGTGCAGAACATATTGCAGCTTTTATTGCTGAACCGATTATCGGAGCTGCTGGAGGAGCGGTTGTCCCACCGAAAGAATACTATAAAGTAATTAAAGATATTTGTAGTCATTACGATATATTATTTATTGCGGATGAAGTAATGACTGGACTTGGTCGTACTGGTGCATGGTTTGCGATGGAGCACTGGGGTGTAGAACCGGATATTATGACCCTTGGTAAGGGGCTAGGAGCAGGTTATACACCAATGGCAGCAACAGTTGTAAGTGACCGTGTTATGGAGCCAATTTTACGTGGATCACGTTCTGTAATGAGCGGGCATACGCTTAGTGCAAATCCATTGTCTGCAGCAACGGCTTTAGCTGTTATTGAATATATGGAGAAACATAATTTACCTGAAAAAACAGCAGAAAAGGGAGAGTATTTATTAAAAGGTTTGCAGAAAGTTCAGCAACAATCGACAATCATTGCCGATGTTCGTGGAAAAGGATTGCTAATTGGAATAGAATTGCAACCGTTTACAAAAGCGTCGGAGCTTATTTCAGTTGCTGCTAAAAATGGACTGCTCTTATACCAAGCTGTTTCAGGGCAAGCAGGAAAAGAGGATAGTGCACTGCTTGTTGCACCACCAATGACAACTACATATTCCGAGTTAGATGAATTACTTTCAATTTTTGTAAAGAGCGTGGAAGAGATGATGCAAAAAGGAGGGCATAGTATCGCATGACAACTATTACAAATACATTCGGTAAATTAAAAGAAATAGAGGAAGTAATTTCTTTGTTCCATGATGATATGACATTAATGTTTGGGGGATTTGGAGGAATCGGATCCCCTCCATCTTTAATTCAAGCTGTTTTAGATAAAGGCATTACAAATTTAAATTTAATAGGAAATGATACTGGATTTCCTGATGTAGGAATCGGTCGTCTTGTTACGAATGAAAGGGTTAAATCTTTAGTTACTTCTCATATTGGGTCAAATCCAAATGCGGGAAGACAATTAAATGAAGGAAGATTGCAAATTGAATTCTCTCCGCAAGGAACACTCGCAGAGCGTATTCGCGCGGGTGGTGTAGGGCTTGGTGGTATTTTAGTTGACGTTGGTGTTGATACGATTGTAGAAGAAGGAAAGCGTACAGTTGAAATGAATGGAAAGACATATTTAGTTGAAACAGCTTTAACGGCTGAAGTCGCAATTGTATATGCGAAAAAAGCGGATCCGTTTGGCAATCTTGTATTTGATAAAAGCGCTCGTAATATGAATCCACACGTAGCTATGGCTGGTGACATAACGATTGTAGAAGCAGAAGAAATTGTTCCACTTGGAAGTTTAGATCCAGAAGAAATTGTCGTCCCAGGTGTATTTGTAAATTATATCGTGCCATCGGAAGGAGTGAATTGGAAATGGGTATGGGCGTAGAAGTAAGAGATAAGATTGCAAGACGTGCAGCGAAAGAAATTCAGAATGGTATGCTTGTAAATTTAGGTATTGGAATTCCATCGCTTGTACCGAATCATTTGCCAGAAGATATGAATGTTATGTTCCATGCGGAAAACGGTATTGTTGGTATGGGACCAACGCCAAGTAAAGGGAATGAAGATGAGAATTTATGTAACGCAGCTGGTTTACCAACATCTCTTATTACAGGAGCAAGTTATTTTGATAGCTGCATGGCGTTTGGCATGATTCGAAAAGGATTACTTGATGTTACGATACTTGGTTCGTTACAAGTAAGTGAAAATGGTGATTTAGCGAACTGGATTGTACCAGGAAAACGCGTTCCAGGTATTGGAGGAGCGATGGATTTAGCGCAAAAAGCGAAGCGGGTCGTTGTTGTGATGAATCATGTTGATAAATACGGAAATGCAAAGATTGTTTCGGAATGTACATTGCCATTAACTTCGAAAAAATGTGTAGATTTAATTATTACAGACATGGCTGTCATGGAAGTGACCCAAAGAGGACTTGTCTTACAAGAATTAATGAGTCCATATACTGTAGAAGATGTAAAACGACATACGACAGCTGATTTTCATATGAGCTCAAATTTACTAGTAATTGAATGAGGGGAGTTGTAATATATGGAGCAATTAAAAAAACAAGTTTGTGATTATATTGAGGGTCATGAAGAAGAGAGTGTAAAATTTTTAACACGATTAATTCAAGAAAAGAGCGTATCTGGTGATGAAAGTGGTGCGCAGGCAATTGTTATTGAAAAGTTGCGTGAGTTAGGTCTAAATCTTGATATTTGGGAGCCTGCTTTTAATGAAATGAAAGATCACCCTTATTTCGTATCACCTCGTACAAGTTTTACAGATAGCCCGAATATTGTAGCGACTTTAAAAGGAAGTGGCGAAGGGAAATCTATGATTTTAAACGGGCATATTGATGTCGTGCCAGAAGGGGATGTAAATCAGTGGGACCATCATCCATATAGTGGAGAGAAAATAGGAAACCGCATATATGGACGTGGAACAACAGATATGAAAGGCGGCAATGTTTCACTTATGCTTGCGATGGAAGCGATTATTGAATCTGGTATTGAACTAAAAGGTGATATACATTTTCAAAGTGTAATAGAAGAAGAGAGCGGTGGGGCAGGAACATTAGCTGCTATTTTACGAGGATATAAGGCAGATGGCGTTATTATTCCTGAGCCGACGAATATGAAGTTTTTTCCGAAACAACAAGGATCAATGTGGTTTCGTCTACATATAAAAGGAAAAGCAGCACATGGTGGTACACGTTATGAAGGAGTAAGTGCAATTGAAAAAAGTATGTTTGTTGTAGAGCATTTGAGAAAATTAGAAGAGAAGAGAAATGGTCGAATTACAGATCCGTTATTTAAGGGGATTCCGATTCCAATTCCAATTAACGTTGGGAAAATTGAAGGGGGAAGCTGGCCAAGTTCTGTTCCCGATTCATTAATTTTAGAAGGAAGATGTGGTATTGCGCCGAATGAGACTATAGAGGCAGCAAAAGAAGAGTTTGAGGGCTGGATTGGTGAATTAAAAGATGTGGATAGTTGGTTTGTAAAAAATCCTGTAGAAGTAGAATGGTTTGGGGCTAGATGGGTTCCTGGTGAACTAGAAGAAAATCATCCACTTATTACAACGCTTCAACATAACTTTGTTGAAATCGAAGGGAACGAGCCGATTATAGAAGCTTCGCCATGGGGAACAGATGGAGGTTTGTTCACACAAATAGCTAACGTACCCACGATAGTATTTGGTCCAGGAGAGACGAAAGTAGCACACTATCCAAACGAATATATAGAAGTTGATAAAATGATTGCTGCCGCAAAAATAATTGCATGTACATTACTAGATTGGTGTGAGGTGAAAAAATGAAATACTATGAATCTTTTAGTGAACAGACAAAGCATTATACAGTAGAAGGGATTTTAGATTATTTTAATAAACGTATTAGAGTTGATCACTATACAGGAAATGTTGAAAGCATCATACAAACAATCGATGAATTAGCAAAGAAACATTCTTTCACTAAATGTATTATTAAAGGAAAGGGAGAGCATGTTTCAACATGGCTCTCTTTCGGTTTCTTACTGGAAGCAACGATACCTCATTATTTTCAAGGGCACGATGCGCACTTCTTCGTGAAATATCATAATGATGAAAGACGAAATAGTATTCATTGGACTGAGGAAGATACTATTTTAAGTGGTGTAAAAGAAAAAGAAGTGAAAGAAAAAATAGTCCCAGAGGAATTTGTGTTAAGAAAAGCGACAGAAGAGGATGCGGAAGAATTAGCAATTGTCTTTGGAAAAGTATTTGAAGTTTATCCGACACCTTTAAATGATGGGAATTATGTAAAGCAGACGATGAAGGAAGACGATACAATTTACTATGTTTATGAATTCGAGGGAAAAATTATTAGTACAGCATCTGCTGAAATGAACGTGAAAGAAGGTAATGCAGAATTAACGAATTGTGCTACATTACCTGAATATCGAAAACATGGTTTCATGAAAAGTCTGTTAATTAAATTGGAGGAAGAGCTCCAAGAAAAATCTATTTTTTGTTCTTATACAATTGCTCGCTCGCTATCTTTCGGTATGAATGCAGCCTTTCATCAATTAGGCTATACATATACGGGAAGGCTTGCGAATAATTGCTACATTTTTGATAAGTTGGAAGATATGAATATATGGGTGAAAGATTTATCAAGCTATTCGAAAGCAGTAAGACTCCCGCCTCAAAATTCGGCTGTAAAGCAAAGAAGTTAAGTGGGAGTCGGGTTAATAATAAAGCCCCACTGATTAAAGTTTCACTTAACCATAAATAAGCAATAAAAATATATATACATTTCATCAAAATAATAGAACGGAATCGTCATGCTTATAATCGCACAGAGGGTGCCGGAAATTCGGCGTTGAATTTGCTGGATTTTCGGCAAAAGGGGGGATGACATTGCTAGCAGTTTCGACACAGGAAGTCATTGAAGCGATTTTGGGCAGTATAGATGAGGCCATACATGCAGTAGATGAAAATGGGATTACAATATTTTATAATACAGTTGCTGCAAAACATGATGGATCTAAAATTGAAAATGTGCTAGGAAAGCATTTATTAGAAGCATTCCCGTCATTATCCAGAGAAACAAGTACGTTGATGAAAGTATTAGATACAAAAAAACCAATCGTACACCAAGTTCAACATTACCAAAATTTAAATGGGGAAGACGTTTGTACGGTCAATACAACGTTACCTATTTTAATAGATGGAAATATTGCTGGTGCTGTAGAAATTGCGAAAGATTATTCTACTATTCAAAAGCTTACTGATACGATTGTAGATCTACAATCGAAAATAAAACGATCGACTAGCAAAAAAACGGTGAAAAAGCATGTTGCATTCGAGACAATTGTAACTGATGATTCCCGCTTTAAACAGACGAAAGAGTTAGCACAAAAAGTAGCGCCAACCGATGCGAATGTTTTAATATATGGTGAAACCGGAACGGGGAAAGAGCTATTTGTGCAAGCGATTCATGAAGCTTCTAAACGAAAAAACAAGCCGTTTATTGCACAAAACTGTGCAGCTTTGCCAGAGTCGCTATTAGAAAGTTTGCTGTTTGGCACGACAAAAGGTAGTTATACAGGGGCAATMGAACGAGCAGGATTATTTGAACTTGTAGATGGAGGGACATTATTTTTAGATGAACTGAATTCAATGCCGCTTGATTTACAAGCAAAAATGCTACGTGTATTAGAAGATGGAGTTATTCGTCGCATTGGTGATAATAAGACGAGAAAAGTAGATGTTCGCGTTATTACTGCAATGAATCAGCCTCCAGAAGTATGTTTAAGAGAAAATAAAATTCGCACTGATTTATACTATCGATTAAATGTGTTTTCATTATATATCCCGCCGCTTCGCGAAAGAACTGAGGATGTACTGTTATTAGCGTCTTACTTTTTGAAAGAATATAATAAAAGTTATAAAAAAGGTGTACTTCAAATTGATAAGGAAGCGAAAGAAAGATTACAAGCTTATCAATGGCCTGGAAATGTTCGTGAGTTAAAGCATACGATTGAACATGCTGTCATTATTACAGAAGGGAATTCGTTAACAGCAAATTGCTTGCCACGAACATTTCGGAAAGAGAAACTTCCGAAGAAGAAAAGTATATTACCGCTTAGGGAAGCTCTTCATCAAATGGAAAAGGAATTAATAGATCAAGCGTTAATTGAAACGGAAGGGAATATTTTGCAAGCAGCAAAAATGTTAGGTATTCCGCGTCAAACGCTTCAATATAAACTGAGCAAGTATGACAAAACCGCCGAATAACCGGCGGTTTTTGTGTGTTTGCACCAATAAAAGAGCGTTTACATATATAACAAGTAATGAATATGATAGTAAATATCGTTTTAGTACAGCACTTAAAAATATTTATTCTCTTATATAATAGGGTATTTCTCGCATTTACTTATCAAGAATATGAAGTTGGCATAATTATTGCTTATATAAAGGATGAGCGTATAAAAAGGGGGAATAGCAATGTTACATGATGTATACAAACCAAATCGTCACTGGAAGGATATTGAATTATGGAAAGATGTTACAGAAGAACAATGGAATGATTGGGTTTGGCAATTAACGAATACGATCAAAACTTTAGATGATTTAAAGAAAGTAATTAACTTAACACCTGACGAAGAAGAAGGCGTTAAAATTTCAACGAAAACGATCCCGTTAAACATTACACCGTACTATGCTTGGCTAATGAATCCTGATGACCCACGCTGTCCGATTCGGATGCAATCAGTACCGATTTCGGAAGAGTTATATAAAACAAAATATGATTTAGAAGATCCTCTTCATGAAGATGAAGATTCACCAGTTCCAGGATTAACTCATCGTTATCCAGACCGTGTACTATTTTTAGTAACGAATCAATGTTCTATGTATTGTCGTTACTGTACACGTCGTCGTTTTAGTGGACAAATTGGAATGGGCGTACCGAAAAAGCAATTAGATGATGCGATTGCTTATATTAGTGAAACACCACAAGTACGTGACGTTTTAATTTCTGGCGGTGATGGACTTCTAATTAATGATAAAATTTTAGAATATGTATTAAAGAATTTACGAGCAATCCCGCATGTTGAGATTATTCGTATCGGAACGAGAGCACCAGTTGTATTCCCACAGCGTATTACAGAAAACCTGTGTAACATAATTAAAAAATACCATCCAGTATGGTTAAATACTCATTTTAACACTTCTATTGAGATTACAGAAGAATCGAAACTAGCATGTGAAATGCTTGCAAATGCAGGTGTTCCAATTGGAAACCAAGCTGTAATTTTAGCTGGAATTAATGACAGCGTTCCAATTATGAAAAAACTTATGCATGATTTAGTGAAAATTCGTGTTCGTCCATATTACATTTATCAATGTGATTTATCAGAAGGTATCGGTCATTTCCGTGCACCAGTTTCGAAAGGTCTTGAAATTATTGAAGGCTTACGTGGACATACGTCTGGTTATGCAGTACCAACTTTCGTTGTCGATGCACCGGGTGGAGGCGGAAAAATTGCGCTTCAGCCAAACTATTTAATTTCACAAAGTGCGGATAAAGTTGTTCTTCGTAACTTTGAAGGGGTTATTACAACGTATCCAGAACCAGAAAACTATATCCCAGGAAGAGCAGAAGGCTACTTTAAAGAAATTTATCCGACTTATGAAGAGAAACGTTCTGATATCGGCGTTGCAGGATTGATGAGTGATAAGAAATTTAATCTTGTTCCAGATGATTTACAACGTATGAATCGCCGCAAAGATTATGAAGTCAATGAAACGCATGCTTCTTTAAAAGATAAACGTGATAAGCGTGATCAATTAAAAGATAAAAAATATCAAGCACAAATAGCAAAGTTAGATGATGACAAAAAAAATGAGGGTGACGTAGTATGAATTGTATGTGGTGTGACAGTACAGAAGCGAAAGAAAGCTTGAATACTGTATATTGGGAATTACCAGATGGTACGAAAGCCATTGAAATCCAAGAGACACCATGTATTACTTGTTCCTCATGTGGAATGGACTATCAAGCAGACCATACTGTAAAAGAAATTGAAGATCAGTTGTTTTTAATTTATACGAAAGATTTGCCAAAACAACTAACATACGAAGAGTTGATGGGAAGACCACGTTTATTAAAAAGGAATTATTTCGACTTCTAACCAGCTTTTATGCTGGTTTTTTTCTTTTTTGCCTTGTATAATGTACCCAAGTTAGAAAGGTAGGGAATATTTTTGAAAAAGACATTTTACCATTATATGATGAAGCACCGTGCAGCTTTATTTAAAAATGAAATATCAGATTTAGCAGAGGCGATGTATGATGATTTAAGTTTTCCGAAGCAATCTGAAGACTATGATGTAATTAGTTCATACTTAGAGTTAAGTGGAATGCTAGAAAGTATGTCTATATTTGATGATGCATGGGATTTATATATACAAGAGAGATAACGATATGAAGTTTTAGGGAAATGAAAGCATAATGAATACATTACTTTGAAAGAAGTGAAGTATTCATTATGCTTTTTTATTTACAATACGTCTTGTTGTTAGAACATAAATGAAAAGTGAAAGCTAGTTTAAATACTAGCTTTTTTAAGTTATATACAAATTCTACTTTTTTATTGAAAAAATTTATGAATATAAGCTTCTGTGATAAGCGTTTTTATGTAGGTTGCATATACTGTTATCAAAATCACGACGTTTAAAAAAGGAGAGATATTGATGGCAAGGAAAAAACAACCTAAATATAACGTAGGAGACATAGTCGTGATTACGCTATATGGAACCGTTGGGAAAGTTACAAATATGAAAGTTTTAGATGGAGTTTACGTATACGAAGTAAATAATCACGATGGATTTTATGTAGAACAAACTTTGCAGCATGTTACAGAACAAGAAATGAAAAAGGGCGACACAGAGTGGATTGAATTAAATTATAACTTTACTTTTGGTGATCTCGTGCAAGTAACTGGATATGATAAAGATGTTTTTCGTATTGTTGGTTTTCGTACAGAAGTATGGAGATATAAAAATGATGCATGGGAAGATACTATATATGAATTGTCACGAATTACTGATGGTGAATGGTTAGAAGCTGATGAATCAGATTTAACATTACTTGCCAATGCACAAACGGCAAATGCAATTTTGAAGAAAATGAAACAAGATAAAGCTGGTATGAATAAATTGGATTTAGGAAAATTGAAGTCGATTAACAATTCGAAAAAAGTAAGTGTAAAGACGAATCGCCAAGAAATTATTGATGGGTTATTAGATATTTATAATGATTATCATTTATTATTCGATACATTTAAAGATGAAGAATATAAAATTGTTATGGATGTTGTTCAAAATTATTTAGTTAAATTGACAGAGAAAAAATAGTTAACTAGAAAGAGAGAATAAATTGAACAACAACATATGCAGTATAAGGTATGCCTACAATTATTAAAAAAATAAAAAGCCATTTAATAAGAGAGTCTGCCCATTGATCTTCATGCATGAACTCTTCTTTTGTTTGCCCTACTTCTTGATCTACTTCATATTGGTATTCCATTATTATTTCCCCCTTTGGATAGCTTGTACTAACATCGTATGCCCTTTACCTACATGATATGACTTATAAAAAAAGAAAAACTATTTTTCTAATCTCATATACATAATTTTGAGATTTTTTCATAAAACAGAAATAAAGGAGTGATGCTCATGAAGGAAATTGAAGTCGTAATTGACACGGAAGAGATTGCGGAGTTTTTTTATGAGCGACTAATTGAAAGAGGGTACGTTCCAAAAAGAGAAGAAATTGAGGACCTGGCAGATATTACATTTGAGTATTTATTAGAGAAATGCATGATCGATGAAGTTTTTGATGAAGAGGAAGATTGAAAGTAACGGCGGGCTTAACTCGTCGTTTTTTACTCTTTACAAACTTGTCACAAATATAGACAAGAATTGTTGGTATAATTAAAAGAAAATTTTATACAAGAGGTGAAGGGATGTTCAAAAAAATTATTGATTCTTTATTAGGAAAGAAAAAACATCGTTCGTATTCAAGTAGTGATTATCGTCATAGAGGGCGCTCATATTCAAGTAGCGATAATAAACGACGTTCATCTGGTTATGGGCATCAGCATTATAAAAGAAAACGTAAAAGCCGTAGTTTCTTTTCAAGTAGCTGATGAAATGGCGTCGTATACTAGCTTTATTTGATAGACCACTGCGAAAAAATACAATCGTTGCAGAGCGTTATAAGATTGAATCAGTAATTGGAATGGGCAGTTATGGGGTTACATATGTCGTTAATGATTTACAAATAAATAAATATAAAGTCTTAAAACAATTAAGGAAAAGTAAACAAAGATATGAGTCTGGTAGAAAATCATTTGAGCAAGAGAAAGTGATTTTACAAACATTAAATCATGCGTCAATTCCTAATCTACATGATCATTTCATATGGGAGAAAAAGAACTTTTTTGTGATGGAGTATATGCCGGGGGAAAATTTCGAAGATCATATTTTCTTAGATGGGCAAGTATATGATGAACGTGAAGTTTTTGAAATTTTATATGAAGTACTAGGAATTGTTTCGTATTTTCATAGTAAAGGTATCATTCACCGAGATTTACGTATTCCAAACATATTAATGAAAGAAAATCAGATTAGTATTATTGATTTTGGATTGGCTAAATTGAAAGGTGAGGGTGATGAGCGAGCTATAACTTATGAAGGTGAACAAGCTTTGATGCGAGAAGTTCACTTTCGTAGCGACTTTTATGCGCTTGGTCATTTCGTATTATTTTTATTGTATGCTAGTTATCAATCGACTGAAAAAAAGGAAAAACCTTGGTATGAAGAGTTAGTGCTGGAAGAATATAATCGCGACATGCTGATGCGAATGTTACAAATGAAAGCGCCATACTATGAAAATGTACAAGATTTGAAAAAAGATGTAGCTTACGCTTTAGAAAGGATGGAGACCCCATGTTTCAAAGGTTTTTAGCAAGCGTTGGAATTGGAAGTGCAAAAGTAGATACTGTTCTTGAAAGAGATGAGTATACAGTTGGAGAAGAGATAGTAGGGAAGGTTCATATAACTGGAGGTTCAGTTAGCCAAGAAATTGAAAGCATTTACTTAACGTTGTCGACGTCATATGTAAGAGAAGTGGATGATAAAAAAGTAACTGCATCGTATGATTTAGAGCGAGTTCGTTTAACAGATCCATTTTCTGTAGAGCCAAATGAAAAAGTGGAAATTCCATTTTCGTTTTTAATGCCAATTGAAGCACCACTAACACTTGGAATGAAAACGGTTTGGGTTCATACAGGTCTTGATATTAAACGTAGTATTGATCCAAGTGACCGTGATTATATTCAAGTATTGCCGAATGCGCTATTGAACAGTGTATTAAATAGTGTAAATCAATTAGGTTTTAAAGCGCGTCATATAGAATGCGAAGAATTACCGTATCGATTACGTAAGCAAGTTCCATTCGCACAAGAATTTGAGTTTATTCCAGTTTCCGGAGAGTATTATGGGAAATTAGATGAATTAGAATTATTAATTTTGCCAAGTGCCCACGATCGATTAGAAATTATTATGGAAGTAGATAGAAAATCACGTGGATTGGCTGGTTTATTCGCAGAAGCACTTGATCTTGATGAGAAGGTTATTCGCTTTACAGTAACAAACGAAGATATTCCAACGATGCAGCAAAAAATTAACAATAATATTTTTTAATAAACTATGCATAAAAAAGAAATGGAGAGGAAAACTAAAACAACCGCTCCATTTTTTTGCATAGTGAGGTTATGTATGTGAAACGATACCGACATTTATACTTGTTAAGTTGTACACTACTCATTTGTTTTGTCGCACTATCACTTTCGTATCATACCGCTTGTATTGAAAAATTTGATAATGTAGTCGCACACTTTATTCAAAGTTTCCGAAACGAGTATTTGACAACCTATTTTACTTGGGTGTCCTTTATCGGTTCAAAAAGAATATATTTCCCGTTACTCATTATACTTGTAATGTATTTTCTTCTTAGAAAAAAAATATTAAGTGCATTACTTCTAACAATTAATTATTACGGATCACGTTATTTGAACAGCATGCTCAAACTATGGTATGAACGAGCACGACCTGATGTGACGCAGCTTGTTACAGCAACTGGATATAGCTTTCCGAGCGGTCATACGATGAATGCTACTGCTTTTTTAGGATTTATTGCATACGTCACAATTACAGAAGATCGTATTTCATTGCATAAAAAGTTGCTGATTATTTTTATAGCAAGCTTCGTTGTATTATCTATTTCAGTTAGCCGAATTTATCTTGGCGTGCACTATCCATCTGACATATTAGCCGGATGGGCAGCGGGCGGTAGCTGGCTCGTTTTATGTATTATATTTCATAAGGCGTTCATTAAAAAAGAACCTATGTCATAATAGGTTCTTTTTGCATGGGCTCCACATGAATATGAGCATGGTAAATTCCGAATTTTTTTCGAAGCATATCTTCAATATTGTCAGTAATACAATGGCTTTCGCTAACATCCATTCGAGCATCTACTTCAATTGTAATATCCACATACGTTTGGTTCCCATACATACGAGCACGAATATCTACAATATGTTCTACACCTGAAATATGCCCTATAGCATCAGCGTATTCATCCATTTTTTCAGGATCAATTCCATCCGTTAGCATATGAGAAGCTTCTACGAAAATTTCCCACGCGGTCTTACAAATAATAAGACCGACAAGTAAAGCTGCAATAGGGTCCAAAATAGGCATTTGGAACTGTGCTCCGACTATACCTACTACTGTACCAATACTTACAAGAGCATCTGATAAATTATCTTTTGCAGCAGCCTCTAATGATTTACTTTTTGTTCGCATTGCAATCTTTTTCGTATACTTGTATACACCGTACATAACGACAGCAGAAAATAAAGCTACCCATGCAGCAAGTACATTAGGTGCTGCTTGTTTCGGATTGAAAAACGATTGAATTGCACTAATAACAACTTCTAATCCGACCGTTGCCATAATAAAGGAAGCAACAAGTGATGCGATTTGTTCTGCACGCGAATGCCCATATGGATGATCTGGGTCACGAGGCTTACGAGAAATTTTCAGGCCAATTAATATTGCTAAAGAAGCACCAATATCCGTTAAGTTATTCAAACCGTCAGCACGTAATGCGCTAGAGAGGGTAATATAACTGATGATGATTTTCATAGAGGATAAAAATATGTAGGCTATAATGCTGACAATAGCACCTTTATCAGCTTCTTTATGAGAAAGAGAATCCATTTTAATCACTCGCCTTTCTACAAGGAATTTCTTTCTATACATAGAGTATCAAACGAAACTCGTGTGGGTCTATACAAACATTGTTGACGTTTTATAGCTTTTTAAGAAGGGGATAACAAAGTTTCGTTAAKGAAAAAAATGTTGAAAAGTACAAAGCGGAAAATTGTTTAAACCATTAACGATGATTATGGTATAGGAGAAGGTGGCGTGAATAATGATTCGCATAATTCCATTCATATATATATTTCACAAAATAACTCTTCGTAATTCCTCGTGGGAGTAATATATAAGAAATGATAAAAAATTAGTGGATAAGAAGAGGAGAATAATATAAAAATGTTCATTTTCTATAAAGAGAAAAATACAAATAGCATACTAAGAAACGAAAAAACCTCTGAAAATATTTTCAGAGGTTTTTCGTTTCTTAGTATGCTTCTAAAAACTCAGTAACTTGCTCTTCAGTTTTTGCGTTAGCACTATGTAAGTGGCCAAGCTTCTCGCCATTTTGATAAACAAGCAGGCTTGGAATACCCATTACTTGATACTCTTCCGCGATACTTGGGAATTCATCTTTATTAATAGAATACCATTCAAACTTATTGAATTCTTCCATTACATCTCCGATAAAGTTGTCCATACGCACGCAATCCGGGCACCATGTTGTAAAGAACTTAACAACTACTGGCTCCTCGCTTGCGATGATGTCTTTGAATTCTTGTTCAGCTTTGATTTCTTTCATGTTTTTGACTCCTCTCAATGTCACACGGATAAGCTAGTATTTTTTATGCAAAATCCGTAACTGCAAAATCTTCGACTGCTTTTTCTTGTAGGTCTGGTATACATATGAGTAGGTGTCTAATGTGATCCCTACTCTTTTATGTCCTAATCGTTTACTTACGATTTTCGGATTTACGCCTTATATCCTGCAAACGAATATTAGGAACCTCACTTTTCTTTATAAGCTTTTTCAGGAGCTGTGTCAAACTTCTGAAATTGCACGGGTTACCATTATAGGTTGGGCAAACTAAATCATAATTATTATTTCCATCGCCATACCGTTCTTTTTCTTCATTGATTTTTTGAAGATGTCCTTGAAGAGCCAGCAGAGTAATTTCAGGTAAAACAATTAATCTCTTTCCTGAAGATGTTTTAGGCTCATGAAACTCTTTGGTAATATGCGAGAGGGAATGATTAACAGATAAGGTACGTCTGTCAAAATCAATATCCTTCCATACAAGAACGTTGAGGAGCTTGGTTACAAAGGTTTGCAGAATGGGAAAAGGGGAGCAGCGTGAGCAATGATGTTCGAGGCTATCCAAAAGGAAAGTACGCAGCATAAGTAAAAAAGGACGAGCAGTTGTACCTGCTGTCCTTTATAGGAGAAAAATTATTCTGGATTAGAACTACGAATAACCAGAAAAACGCTTTTAATCAGTGTTGTCAAAGATGTAATAATCTATGCAACAAATGACCTTAGAAGGAATTCAAAACACCAAAATGACTCGTATTGGTATATCGGCTCAAAAGTAGTATATGTAAAAAGAAAATTCTCATACAAAAAGCAGACAACAATTTTGGTTGTCTGCCAGCGAGTCGAATGAGTTAGTCGATCGTGATAAATTGCTTTCCTATTACAAGAAGAGTGAAGCTGCTAGTTCAAACAGCTTGTAGGTAGTCTTTTAGATATTTTAAAAAATATACAGAGAAAGCAGATAAGTGACGAATCTACCTGCTTCTGTTGTAACAAAAGAAAGAAGTATTAGCCGTGAATATGACGGCTTGAAAATAGTATGTATTGATTTGGAAAAATTATTCAAGGGGGAAGAGAAGAATGGCATCGATAGTGAATAGTGTATGTGAAATAATTCGGTAAATGAGTGAAACGAAAGTAGAACGCATCCAAATCACATACGAAATTGGCGATATCATAGAGCAGAAATGCAGACGTTGTTATTACAATCGTTCAGATAATGCTTGTTTTAGTATTAGTGTTTGTAAAAACTGCCCGACTGGTCAAGAATTACGTCAGTTGGGTAGATATTTTGATACACAACCGAAAGAGCACGGTGGAAAACGAAAAGACAAACCCATCGGACTTACTCCGGAGCGTGTGCGCGAATTGAATCAACAAGGCATTCCAGATAAAGATATTAGCATTATGTATGATCGTAGTCCTTCTTATGTCGGGAAAATGAAAAAGGAATGGAAGCAAGCTGGTATATGGAGAGGACCAACAATAATGCGGGAAATCAACCGGTGTCGCCAGTAGGTCCAGTAATACCAGTAGGTCCGGTGTTCCCTGTCAATCCCGTATTCCCAGTTGGCCCGATTGATCCGGTCGGTCCAGTAGCACCTGTTGAACCAGTGGGACCTGTAGGGAATTGAAAGGGTTGCATAGGTGAAAGTGTCGGCCCAATCGAACACGGATTTAATGCAGTAGAAGATAAAAACTCGTCCAATATAATTCACCTCTAAAAGTTCGTATTACTAATAGTAAATGCAATGATAGAGCAAAGTGTAATGGACAAGCGGTTGTATTTAGGAAATTTAATAAAAACGCTATTTTAATAGCAAGAAGGGAGGGGTGGCTTTGATTAAAATACTTGAATTATTCGGAGGAATCGGAGCGCCAAGAAAGGCACTTGTTAATTTAGGGATAGATCATAAAGCAATTGATTATGTAGAATGGCAAACGTGAAATATGACTTTGTATGGATTCCACGTTATGGCGGTAATAAGCCAGCATATCCTTGTGATATTTGGCAGTACACGGAAACAGGAAATGTACCCGGTATCGGTAAATGTGATTTGAATTATCTTGTGGGTAGCAAGTCATTAGCTTGGTTTACGAACCAATCACAAACTACTGAAAAGGTAAAAGAACAACCGCAACAAGATAATGAGAAAGTTGAAGGAATCGCAACTTCAAAATACGCAGATGGTTATGGCGTGAATTTATATGAGAATCCTGCTGATTCGCAATACACAGGAAATATCACGAAAAAAATCCCGTATCTTATTTTTAAAGGATATTGGGGTGGCGGTGATAAGGATATGATTTGTTTAGGTAGCGAGAAGCAGTGGGCGAAATTAGAGCATTTTGATGTGCAATGGTTCTGCGCATACTCTAAATATCCTCCAGGATACGGAATTGCGGTTCATAGCGAACCTGAGTGTACGAATCATATTGATAACATCGATGGTACGGTTCCTTATCGTGTTTGGGGTAAACACTTAGATGCTATTGATATAGGTGGTAATCGATGGATTAAAGCGGAGCATGTAACGATTAAGTAATGTAAAAAGAGCCGTCCTGTTGGGCGGCTTTTTTCTTATTTATTCTCCAAATGTTTCTTTATTCATATTTAATTCACCGTTTTTTATCATTTCTTCTCCATAGATATTTTCCATTAGCTTTTGATGATCTTCTTGCTTCTTACGTTCTCCATCTTCTGGAGTCTCCTTAGTTTCCTCTATGGCGTTTTGTTCCGCCTGTTTTCTATAGTACTCATTTATTTCATCATATTTCATCGGTAAACCTTTTTCAAAAAGTGTACGGTGCACTTTTTATAATTTTATCGAATCATACTTTGCGGTCTATGACAACAACTCTGTCACTACCCCCATACACTGGAATCTAAAACATTTGTAAAAAATAGCATAGTTGTTACAAAACCTATATCGTTACCAATAAAAAACCTTGAAAGGCAAGCCAATCAAGGTCTCTAAATTTTTTTAAATGTCTAATAAAGTATTCACACCTACATTATTTTCTAATAATTCGGTTAGCGATGGTGCAATTTTCACTGCCTCCTCAATATCCAAATCTGCGAATCTGTTATAGTATATTCCAAAACCATCTTTACCCTGTAGATAGATTAATGCACCGCCTCCTTCATCATCACCAATTGCGAGTGAATTCGGGAGATATTTCTGCACTTCATAAGCTTCATTCATTTCAATGCACCCCGAAGCTCCCCAAATTCGAATATAAATTTGGTCGTTAACATTAATTTCAATGTCTGAAGCTAGCTGAATTATTTCTATATATTCTGTAGGTACATCTATTGTTGAAAAATCCTGAAGCGCTTTAATTTCTTCTTCTTTCGAAGGAGATTTTTTGGCATCAATTCTATACACACTACTGATATTATCTAATCTGTTCATTAATAATCAATCCTTTCATATTTAACTCCTAGTTTATCTAGCATCTTGTATTGTTGTTCAAGAACTTGGCTAGTAGTATCACGTGAAAAACCAGCTTTAGTTAAATCACCCACCATGAATTGCATTTCTTCTTGTAAAGTAGTACTCCATTTCCCTACCCCTGAAGCCACCCGTTCATTTCGTCTCGCAGTTTGAGCATTAGTAATGATTGTATGTGGTAGTCCTTTTCCAGTCTCGACAGTTATTGTTGGAGCAAGTTTCGAATCATACCCATACTGACTGAAATTATTTTTTGCCCATTCTTGTTGTAATCCATGATGAGATTGTAATCGCCCACCATTTGGCCCATCTCCTTTTGGCTTAGGTAAGGAATCTTTATGTGTTTTATTAAAATGAACATAATTAATTTCACCTTTACGCATTCCGCATGTAATAGCAAGAAGATAAGCGATATAATAACGTTTTTTTTTGCATGTTCTAAAAAACGAAGAACTTCTTCCTCAATTAAAAATCAGGGGGATAACGCTGATTTAGTGGAAAGAGCTCATTATATCACTCTTTCAGAGGAGGTGAGTTAGGATACGAAAATGGTTAAAGAAACTATTTTCGAAAAAACGCCCACCCTGCATTGTTCGTGAGGAACAATGCAGGGTGGGCTAAACTGATAGGATCTGTGAAAATTGTGCCCAAATTATGCATGGAAAAGGTATTGAAAGAGATGAATAGTACTCTTTACATCTTATTCCATATATAACAAAGCTGGTTAGCTTCTGATTCAAGCGCTATTAAATGATCATTATTAATAGAGTTATTCGTATACATTCTGTTCTTTTGGATGTTAAGAACCGTATAATTCACATCGTTATGTTCATTTGAAAATGTCGATTCGTTTAATAATGTCAGCGTTGAGTTGATGTTGTATTTATCAATTCGCTCTTTTTTTCCTTTGAAAAACAGTTTGATAAGATGCGGCTCATCATTAATGAGCAAACCGAGTTCAGGTGATGAGCGGACGATTAAATTATCTGATATCCAATGTGATTTACCTGGATCGAACCAAGAGACGTCTTTGTTTTTAATAAATTTTTTGTACTGTTTTATGACATCAATGTAGTTTTGCTTTTTCTTCTGATCAACCGTTTGCACTAATGTTTCGAAACATTCAAAAGGTAGTTCGTTTTGATGAAATTTAATAACAGTGTCTCGTAATTGTTTCCAGTAATCAAAAGCTGGTTGGTATTCCGGTTGAGATTTTAGATTTTTCACAAAGTTTGTTTTAGCTGCACTACTTTTCAGTGTGAAGTCTAAAAATTGTGTAAGTCCTACTTTAATTTCTGCCATATTACACCCCCTTTTCAAACATTACTAATTCGATAATGGAAAGGAAAATCCTGCATTTTTTAAGGGGGTGAGCTAGATGCTAGAAAACCCGATGTCCATGCACAATGGCTATGGTAAAGCTGATTCGCAAGAACAAGAGGGAATTATTACAACTTCTATCGATATCGAAAAGTTACAAGATGTCATAAGTCGAGCGGTAGTGATTTTGCAGGAGTGTCCAGAAGATGCTGAACTTGATGATTTAAATGGGAGCATTAATGAAGCGTTGGAATTGTTACAAAAGTATTTGGGGCAATAAAAAAGGACGAGCAGTCGTACCTGCTGTCCTTTATAGGAGGAAAATTATTCTGGACTAGAACTACGAATAACCAGAAAACGCGCTTTTAACCAGTGTTGTCAAAGATGTAATAATCTGTGCAACATAAAAGCTTAGTCGGAATTCAAAACACCAAAATGGCTTGCGTTGGTAAACAGGCTCAAAAGTAGTATATGCAAAATGAAAAATTCCATACAAAAAGCAGACAACAATTTTGGTTGTCTGCCTGTGAGTTGAATGAGTTAGCTAATTGTGATAAATTGCTTTCCCATTACAAGAAGAGTGAAGCTGCTAGTTCAAACAGCTTGTAGGTAGTGTTTTCGATATCTAAAAAAATATACAGAGAAAGCAGATAGGTGAAGAACCTGCCTGCTTACTACTGTAACAAAAGAAAGAAGTACTAGCCGTGGATACGACGACTTGAAAGTAGTATGTATTTTTATTTAAAAAATATTCAAGAGGTGAAGAAACATGGAGTGTTTGATAAATGGTGTCTATGAAATAGATAATGATTTTTTTGGTCCAATAAACTTTGCTAATGTTGTAGCTGTTTCATCCATAATTCAATTGAGTGCAGGGGATTTAGTCGAGATTTTTGCACAAAGTAGCGTAGCTGGAGTTATTAGTAATGTAGAAGATAGTACGCATTTTGAAGCTGCAAGATTCCCGTCTCCAAAAGTATAAGTGGTATGAAACCTTGTAAGTAATTTAATATCAGGACATTCCAAAATTTATACTCATCCTGTACAAGAACGGATAATTTATTTGTAGTGCATGAAGTATTTTAACGGTGTACAAGCTGTTTTGAAAGTGCTGAATAAATGAACTATGTACTGTTAAATAGTGTCTGATGATTGTAAACGAAACAGTCGAAGAAGAGTAGCGGTGTATGCAAAAAGAAATGCATGATGTTTAGGTAAAGAAAGCTTACTAGTTAGGGGATCTTACCGATTTAGTTTATGAAAAAAGGCCCTGTTGTCTCCAACAGGGCCTTTCCTAAAATGGCAAAGAGTAACTCTTACCTTACTCCTTGTCCATAGAGTACACAAAAATTATACGTTTGTACAGGTCAATAATTTACAATAATAATATTTGAATATAATGCTTACAGGTAATTCTAAAGGATGAAAAAGTATTTGTTATAGAGTAAGTGTTGATTTTAAAGTGTTTTAAAGAGAATGTTTACAACTCAACGATAATAAAGGAATATTGAAATAATAAAATATGAAATATTGCATATCTCACTTAACAATATAATCTATTCAATAATAATAAAATCGTACAGAGGAGTTTTTTCTGAAAATCCGAGTTGATGAAACTAGATAATTTGTATTACTGATTTAACCAGAATATTACATGAGTGCTTTGTTTTTAAAAGTTATACTTTCTCTTCGCTCTGCCTTATGGTGGAGCATTTTTATTTTTGTAATCGCAATAACCTGTCCAAACTTTTCAAGTCTAGCATACATATTATGCAGTAGTAGATTAGAAAGGAGCACTATATATGTCTTGTTATTACTACTGTAAGAATTGTGAGAGTTACCAAAAGAAAAATCATGATTGCTGTAAAAAAAGAAGTGATTATTATAATAAGTGCGGTAAAAGATGTGATGACTGTTCTTGCGATCATAAGGAGAATAACCTTGTAAGAGCATCTGCATTTAGAGCTGTAAATACAGTTAATCAAAACCTTCCAGCTAATACTTTTGTTAAAGTATTATTTCAAAATGAACAATTTGATTTAGCGAACGAATATAACCGAGCAACATCAGATTTTACTCCGAAGACTAGAGGAGTTTATTCCGTAATTGGGACGATTGGTTTCTTTCCGAACGATACAAATTTAAATTATAGAGCGCGTGTAGAAGTTCGAGTGAATGGAAATGCGGCAATTGCTATAGATAACGACTTTTTTGGTCCGATAAATTTCGGTAATGTCGTAAGTGTTTCAACAATACTTCAATTACATGCAGGTGATATTGTCGAGATTTTTGCACAAAGTAGTATAGATGGGGTTATTAGTAGTACAGAAGACGGTTCTCATTTTGAGGCTGCAAGATTCCCATCTCCAATTGTATAAATATTAAAAAGAAAAAAATTTATTAACTCTGCTTTTCGGTGGAGTTTTTTAATTTCATAATAGCAATAGCTCGTCCAAACTTTTTAAATTTATTTTGCATAGTATACAACAATAGATTTAGAAAGGGGATATAAATATGTCTTATTATTATTGTAAGCATTGCAATGGCTATAAAAAGACAAAGCATACTTGTTGTAAGAAGAGTACAGATTATTACGATAAGTGTTGTGATAATGAGAAAGATAAACTTGTAAGGGCATCTGCATTTAGAGCGGTTAGTACAGTAGATCAAAATGTCACTGCAAATACTTTTGTTAAAGTATTATTCCAAAATGAACAGTTTGATTTAGCGAATGAATATAATCCAGTAACATCAGATTTTATTCCGAAGACTAGAGGGGTTTATTCTATTATTGGTACAATCAGCTTTGCACCTAATGATAGTAATACGAATTATAGAGCGCGTGTAGAAATTCGGGTAAATGATAATCCAGCTATAGCGATAGATAATGACTTTTTTGGTCCACCCAATTTTGCAAATGTCGTAGCTGTTTCAACAATACTTCAATTACATGCAGGAGATGTAGTTGAAATTTTTGCTGAGAGTGATGTAGATGGACTGATTATACAAAATGATCCAGGATTTATTAGTACGCATTTTGAAGCTGCAAGATTCCCATCTCCAATAAAATAAAAAACATGTTTGTGATTTATGGACTATTTTTTAAAAAAAGGCCCTACCTTATGGTAGGGCCTTTTAGTTAAAGGTGTTAAATTGGTAATATATTAAAATAAGTTCATAAACACTTGATAAGCAACACCTAGAGTTAATATGATAGCTAACAGTTTTGCTACCCATCTCGGTGCATTTAAATTTAGTAAAAGGGAATGACATATACTAAATGTAATGCCGAGTGTTAAAAGAATTGCGATAAGATATAAAATTAATAGGAATAAAGGTTGCTCTATGGAGCCGAAGTCAATTTTGGGTGGATTCATGTAATATGTACCTCGTTTTTTATTAATATATTAATGAAATAATGAAGAATATAAGGAATTGGAAGAGTAATGTAATAAATACTATAAAAGTAAATTTGAAGTTATGGATGGAGTAGATAAAATAATCTTTGAAAGACTATTCAAAGCCAACATTTGTTTAAGTTTAATATACAAGAACGAACGTTCTTGGTATACTGGAAAATAAAAAAGGTGCGTTTACATGACAAATTTTAGTAATATAATTGAAAAACTAGATGAAATGATTTACAAACCTAATAATCTATTAATTACTAAACGAAAAGAAGAAAAGCAAAATTCAGAATATGCAGGAGGGGTATTCCAGCTAAATAATAGAAGCATCCGATTTAGGGTATCAAAAATTACGCCTAATAAGATTGGACAATTTGTTTCTTTTTGGGAGAAGAATGCCTCCATGAGCAATCAGGCATTTTCTTATGATTCAGCGCCTAACCTTTTAGTTATCACTTGTATAGCGGATAATAACCTAGGACAATTTATTTTTCCAAAAGAGATTCTTCTAAAAGAAAAAATATTAAAAACTCAAAATCAAAAAGGGAAAATGGCTATGAGGGTTTACCCTATTTGGGATAAACCTATTAGTAATCAAGCTAAGAAGAGTCAATTGTGGCAACTTCATTATTTTGTCGATTTAAGTGATACTGAAAATGTAGCTACAGATAAATTATTAAACTTATATTTATAGCACATAATAAGAAAAGATTGAAATATTCAATGTTCGTTCAGATGATATTTGGAAATATTAACAGGGTAAGCCGTTAAGTAAAGAATAAAAAAGGAGCATACAAATAAAGTATGCTCAAAAAAAGATAGGTTTTATGAGTGGAGAATCTCCATACGATAATATATGCGCATTTCATTAATATGTGTAAAATATCAACAGAATATCAATTAATGAGTTATTTTAGTTTTTTAATGAAGTCATGTTTTGTGAAATGAAAAAGAGCCGTTTCTTTTGAAAGATGCGGCTCTTTTTATTATTTTGTTATCGTACTGTTCGAAATGATAAATCATAAAATTATACGATTAACAATTTGATAATGATCGGACTTCAGTTATATATTTCTTGAAGTCTGGATATTGAGATACAGTTTGGCAGGTAGTGGTGAGTAGTTGATTAATTAAAGATACATTTGTAATTACTTCGTTACAAGGACCATAGAATGTAACTTTTAGCTTTGAATTCGGGGGAACTTTGAATACGATAGGGATTTTTTTCATTAAATAAACTCCTTACATAACAGAGGTTATATGTTTATTTCCTTTTAATTAGGAAGACATATTAATATAATATGTAATTTTTATTGTAGTTGATTATTACATATACTGTATAAGTTGATGTAATTTCTATTACGTATCAAAATAGTGTTGTGAAAAAATATATATCATGTTTATAAAAAGCTTAAAAACAGACTAATATGAGGGAATAAGCGTTAATTAACTTGTCTCTATATAATAAATTGTAAAAAGGCAGCTTTTTTTAGCTGCCTTTTTACAGGGAGATTGAAAAATCTTGGAGGTCATTCATGAGTATAAGCAAAAATTGCTTATATGTAGTATGTACATTATTTATAGTTTTATTCCAATATTTAGTATGAAATAAACGCAAGTTTATCTTTTACAAATGCAAAAAAAGAAGGACTTATTTATTATGGATAAAAAGAAATTATTTAGTTTTAAAAAATGATGAAAATATATTTATTTGTCTTATAGAAGCTTGCTATTAGGCGTATGGGTCTAGCAATAAAACAAGCTTTGAATAAGATAATAAAAAGGAGTTGATTAGTAATGGGTTATATTGTAGATATTTCGAAATGGAATGGAAATATTAATTGGGATATTGCAGCGTCTCAGCTAGATTTAGTTATTGCTAGAGTTCAAGATGGTTCGAATACGATCGATTTTATGTATCAAGGTTATGTGAAAGAAATGAAGAAACGTAGTATCCCATTTGGGAATTATGCATTTTGCCGTTTTATATCTATTTCAGATGCAAAAAAAGAAGCACAAGATTTTTGGAATCGTGGCGATAAAAACGCTAAATTTTGGGTGGCAGATGTAGAAGTTCAAACAATGATAGATATGCAAGGCGGGACTCAAGCATTTATTGATGAATTACGCCGATTAGGTGCAAAAAAAATTGGTTTATATGTAGGACATCACACGTATGTATCATTTGGAGCTCGCAATATTGATGCTGATTTTATTTGGATTCCTCGTTATGGAGGGAATAAACCAGCATATCCTTGTGATATTTGGCAATATACTGATTCAGGAAATGTTCCTGGTATTGGGAAATGTGATTTGAATCAATTAATTGGGAATAAAAATCTTTCTTGGTTTAAAGGTTCAAATCAAACAAATCAATCTAGTATTGGAGACAGTAAGCGACCAAATGGAATTGGTATTGCAGTTTCAAAATATGATGATGGATACGGCATTAATTTATATGAAAATCCTGCGAATCCGCAATTTATAGGAAGACTTACGAAAAAAATCCCATATTTAATCTATAAAGGTTATTGGGGAGGTGGCGAAAAAGATATGATTTGTTTAGGTGGTGAACAACAGTGGGCTAAGTTAGAACATTTTAATGTACAATGGTTTTATGCATATTCAAAGTATACACCTGGATATGAAATTAGAACGTACGATGGGCCAAACGGGAATGATACAGGTGCGGTCGATGGGAGGGTTCCTTATCGTATTTGGAATCGTCAAGATGGATATATAGATATAGGTGGGAACAAATGGATCAAAGAAGAACATGTGCAGATTAAATGATGTTAAAAGTCGGATTTATGCCGGCTTTTTTATTTAATAAAGCTTGTCTCTGGCATGAAGAGAAATACTTGCAGAAAACACATTGATTTCACAATAGCGCTGTATAGTTCCTAATATACATTTATCAAAGTGAGGTATTTGAATTGAAAAAGAAAAAGCTATTTATGGGAACTATTATTGCATGTGTGGCGCTAACATTGTCTGCGTGTGGTTCCTCAGAAAATGTTGCAACATCAAAAGTAGGAAACGTGACAGAGAAAGAGTTAAGTAAAGAATTAAGGCAAACATATGGAAAAAGTACTTTATCTCAAATGATGTTAAATAAGGCATTGCTAGATAAATATAAAGTTTCAGATGAAGAAGCTAAAAAACAAGTAGAAGCAGCGAAGGAACAAATGGGTGACAAGTTTAAAGTGGCTTTAGAGCAAGTAGGATTAAAGAATGAAGATGAATTAAAAGAGAGAATGAAGCCAGAAATTGCACTTGAGAAAGCGATTAGAGCGACTGTCACAGATAAAGATGTGAAAGATAACCATAAACCTGAAATGAAGGTAAGTCACATTTTAGTGAAAGATGAAAAAACTGCGAAAGAAGTAAAAGAGAAAATAAATAATGGTGAAGATTTTACTGCTTTAGCGAAACAGTATTCGGAAGATACTGGTTCAAAGGAACAGGGCGGAGAAATAGCTGGTTTTGCTCCTGGTCAAACTGTGAAAGAGTTTGAGGAAGCTGCGTATAAATTAGATGCAGGACAAGTAAGTGAGCCAATAAAAACATCTTATGGTTATCATATAATAAAAGTGACGGATAAAAAAGAATTGAAACCATTTGATGAAGTAAAAGATACGATTCGAAAAGATTTAGAACAACAAAGACTGCAAGATGCGACAGGTAAATGGAAACAACAAGTAATCAATGATCTATTGAAAGAAGCAGATATTAAAGTAACAGATAAAGAATTTAAAGATACATTTAAATTCTTAGATGAGAAATAAGGTTTAGAAGAAAAACAGAGATTTAGCATAATGCTATATTTCTGTTTTTTTGTTTTCAATAGAAAAGGGAACTCATATAGAGTTCCCTTTTCGCGTTAGTGTGTGAGTTATAAATAGATAGTAAGACAATACAATATTACATTTAAATATTAAGAATTACAATAGGAAAATTTGGATGTAGATAAAAGGAATAAGCAATTAAATTCGCAAAATGTTGAAATGATAATGTTTTAGTTAATTAATTTTGTTAAATATAAACTAAATATATTTTCTTGGAGAGTGAATTGAGGACATAATTTAAAGAATGGTACATATCATATTTATTGGAGTATAAATTAACTTTATAGGAAGTGACATGTTGAACATTTAGTACAAAAGGATGTTCTTAATGATGATAAGAATTATTTATCCCGCTATTTGTGGGAGTCTTACTGCTCGTAAAACCCCACTGATTATTAGCCTTCACTTTATTAAAATAGGATGAATATTTTTATATTTACTAGATTATTAAATTAATTTGGGGGAGAATATATGAAAGTTATTTTTAAGAGAGAAGGCGGAGGGAAAATTTTTGAATCATCTAATGAAAATATAAGCGTTCTATTAGCTGTATTAAAAGAAACAAAAGGGATAAAGATTGGGATGGTTGAGTATGAAGTATTAGAATATAAACTGGAATATTATCGGAATCCGAAAAAAACAGAAACAGAGAGAGAATTACATATTATAATGCAACCCAAGCATATTCAATAAAGAAAGTGAAAAATTGATGAGTGTGAATCTTACTGCCTACAAATAGCAGGATAAATGGTAGTAATTGTCGATATGTATGAAACTTATGAGGAATGAATTGTTTTACATCATAAGTTTCTAAAGCTTTGTGAGTTCGTTCATAATAAAAGTGTATGCTTTTGTTGAAGGATGGTTAATGAGATATAGCTGAAATTTGTATTCCAGAAAGAACGTTAGTTAGGATAGAAAAGTAAAATTAGAAATATAATTAGTTCAATAAAAGCGGCTTCACATTAGGTGGAGTCGCTTTTATTGTTGCTACACGTATTCTATGATGCGATAGGAAGTGCAAAGAAATTTGATTAATAAAAGGGAGTAATAAATGAGTATGAATAAACTTCATATATTAAAGTTGCATTTTGTTTGAAAAATTTACATGTTGCACTTCCGTAAGAACGTTCGTTCGTGTATAATTAGAACGAATGTTCTTTCGAAGTGGAGATGTCTACAAATTCATAAATAGTTTTGAATTGGAAAGCTACGCTACGTATAAATAAGAGATGGATAAAGAATGAAGCGATAAGGCTTCTAACCGCAAGGGCTGCGGAGATAGCCTAATAAATTAGAGTTCGATAGAACTCTTTACTTAGGAATCCCCCACTTCTAAACGAAGTGAAAGTGGGGTAGTTCAAGAATGGATAGATATAGAAAATTGAGGAGTAAAGAAAATGAATTATGTAAAGATACAGGAAAAAGGAAGAGAGTGGGTTCCGTTTACAGTAATGTCGGAACAATTATTAAGTATGAAAAAAATTATTGGAGAGAAATTAAAAGTCCAAAGACCGCTAATAACAAATGAAGCGAAAGACAGCATTTCAGACAAATTATTAACTTCATTATTGTCTGAAGAAGAGATGTTAGTGACATATTTTGAAGAAGGATACATACTTACGAGTTATATGACAGTGGTTCATATAAATCCAATTCAACAAATTGTAAAATGTACAGATGCATTTTATAAAACATATATATTTTCTGCAATGGACATAATTGATGTAACCTAAAAGAAGCTGAATTTTGAAGTTTAGCTTCTTTAATTTATCTAGCTATTTACGGACAGGCAGATTCACACCTCAAAATTCGGCTGTGAGTCAGGCTACCTGTTAAAACCTAATTTTTTGAAGAGGTGAAGAACTAAATGAAAAAGAAGCTAGCTACAAGCTAGCTGCTTAGTCCCAGGGAAAGGGAGAAAAAGATTGGCACTCAAAAAATCAATGATAGCTGTGTATCAGCCTGAGTATAGTATAGACAAATTTTAAAATGTTATACAAAAATGATTACAGATCTGGTTAGGCCGTACCAACTTGGTTTTGATCTGCTAGATCAGAATCAAATGTATTAGTCGCGCTAACCCCACTAAAAGTGTTCACTACGAAACCAACGTTAGATGCGCCAGAGCCGTTATAAGCTTTCGTATTCTCTTTTGGAGAAACATTGTAGAAATCACCTAAGTTGAAAGATCCGTTACTATTTTGTACAACTAAATTCCCAACAACTGAGGGCATAATTTTCACCTGCTTTATAAGTAATTGTTTGCATTACTATATGAAGGTATAGTCTAATTGGTTCATTTGACAAATATTCCGGAATAGAAAAATGTTTGAAGCTTTGTTTAATCAATCGAGCAAAAAGTATGTTAAAATTAATGAAGAGCTGAATTTTAAAAAGAATAAATTCGAATAATTAATATATATGGAATTAAAGGAGGCGAAATGTAATGGATAATGTTATAAAAACAGTGGATTTAACAGATGCAGAATCAAGTAAACTTATTGCTTATATTTATAGTAATGATGTCACATTGATCGAAAAAGCATTTTGTCCTAATGAAATAAAATTAAAGTTTAATGAAATAGCAATTTTATCGGCAATTAAAACCGCATATATTACGAAAGTATCTATAAGGAAAGAACTTGAAGCAATTTTTCACGATACAGGCGTTTTATTAGTAAAGCAAAATGTTGAAAGGAATAGTATTCAATCTATAACAATGCATTTTGAGCAATTTAAAAAGTTGCAAAATGAGATTGAGAATTTAAATAAAAGTATGTTATAAGACTAGGTGGAAATTTATTGATAGAGGTGGGCTCTGTTAAGTTGAAAAAGTGGATTGAAAAGTATTTGGATAAATCGAACCGTAAACATAAATATACTTTCATTAAGGTGTAACCTATATTTATCGATGTGAGAAATGTAGGGAATAGAAGATACAATTTAAAAATAATAACGATACAAACAAAAAGAGTAACTATGATGGTTACTCTTTTTGTTTGTAATATGTAATATCAAAAATACTTCTAAAGTATGAAATGAATTGATACTTAAGTGAGAAGTTGAATAAGAATAAAAAGAGTAATATTAATGGAAAGGAGGAGATGAAGTTGGAGCGAAACGACATTGGGAAACTTGTAATTATTACTGGAGTAACGCAAGGGTTAGGACGTGCAATGGTTGATAGGTTTCATGAATTGGGGTGGAACATAGCAGGGTGTGGACGCTCAAAAAATAAAATTGAAGAGCTTAATAAATATTACGGTGCTTCACATGATTTTCAAATAATTGATGTTTCAAATCATCACCAAGTTAGTAAATGGGCAAGTCGTATTCTTAATAAGTATAGGGCTCCCGATATGTTAATAAATAATGCATCGATTGTTAATCAAAATGCACCTCTATGGAAAGTTACCGCACAAGAATTTGAAAGTGTAATGAGTGTAAATGTGAACGGGGTAGTAAATGTCATTAGGGCGTTCGTCCCGGCGATGATAGCTAGGAAAGAAGGAATTATTATTAACATGAGCTCTAGTTGGGGAAGAGAAGGCGAGGCTGAACTTGCGCCATATTGTGCCTCGAAGTTTGCTGTTGAAGGTATCACGCAGTCAATGGCAATGGAACTGCCAAATGGTATGGCAGTAGTTGCTTTAGATCCAGGTGGCAGTATTAGCACTCCAATGCTTCACTTATGTGCACCTCAATATGTAAAAGAATCTCCTACACCTGAAATGTGGTCACATAAAGCAATTCATTATATATTAAATATATCAATAGATAAAAACGGTGAGTCATTGACATGTCCGGCATACATTCATTGAGAAACTCCTTGTCAAAAAGAGCGCCTGAAAGGTGCTTTTTTGTATTATTAGTACATTATGTGATGCACAAAATTACATATGAAAAATAGAATAATGAATTAAAGGTGATATTTGTTTGTTTTGAATGTACTAGAAAATTTAAATATAGGTGATGGGAAATGAACCTACGCGATTTAGAATTGACAGGTGCCTGGTTTCAAGTAGGAGGAAATCTTATAGCAGCAATTGGAACAACTAGAGGGTTTGCAGGGGAAGAAAAGATTGAGTCGGATCTCGTAATTGTAGGGAGTTCATTACAAGCTCTCGGATATATATTACAAATTATAGCAACTAATGATGCGAAAGATGAAGATAAATGTGAGAAGCAAGAGGTAACTATAGATAATAAAAATAAAGCGCTAGCGAAAACGGGGATTGAGTTATTAGCTTTAGGTAATATTTCAAATGTAATAGGAACGTATTTTAATCTCAATGAACAAATGAAAGAAAATGATTTCCTTATAATTACTGGAAATAGTTTGCAATCAATTGGCGCTTTTTTAGGAGTAGAAGTAGCATTGAATGAGATAAATGGAATACAGTGGATTATCGTATTAGGGAATTCAATGCAAAGTTTAGGTGCGGGATTACAAGCATATGAAGGTATTAAAAATATACCAAAAGAAGAAAAGGGAAAAGAAGACAGTAATATAGATAAAGAAGATCAACGTATAATAGGGCTAATAGGTATTTGGATACAGGCGATAGGTACTGTAATTTCAGCAATTGGATTAACCGAAATAGTAGAGGAACAACGATTGGAATCTAAGAAAAGGTGATGAAATACTCATTTCAATGAAGTTTGGAGTATTTCAATTTTAGAAGTAGGACAAGATGGATGTGTTAATTGTTTTTGTAGGCTTTTTCATATAGGCGTAGAATATACATATAAACGAACAGGTGAAAATAACTTGTTAACGTTAGTGAGAGGTTCCTCATTTAGTTATACTATTATATGTGATTTTTGTAATGATGAGTTCTTATATACGCTTTTAGAAATAACATGATTTCATAGGTTTGATAGTGTAGGAGATGGATGGGGAAGAATCGAAAAATAAACATTAAGGAGTTTTTCAGACATGATGTACTTATTAGCAATTTTACTTCCGCCGGTAGCTGTTTTATTTTGCGGAAAGCCGTTTCAAGCGATTATTAATTTCATTTTAACCTTAATTTTTTGGGTTCCAGGAGCGATACACGCAGTTCTTGTCGTACATGATAAAAAAGCCGACAGGCGACTTAAAAAACAAGTTCAAGCGTATGATGAAATTAATAAAAGAAATAGAAGGTAAATTGCGATTGACATACAAAAAAGAAAGGGGATTTGATTCGCCTTTCTTTTTTGTATGCCAATCAAGTTTAAATTTTAGTATAGCGGTAAGAATTTTTAATATAAGTATTATGATAATAACTTTTAGAGTGTGCATTTAATAAACCGGTGTAAATGCTTTCTGGCACATTAAAGAAATCATACATACCATTCTTTAGTTGAATACGTAAAATCATAGAAAAAGGATTATAGCCAACAGCAACTAATTTTTTTGAAATAACGGGAGATAGCTTCATCATTACGCAACTCCTTATTTTTCATTTTAGATGGTTTCTTGTAGAGAAGGGGATTGTCGTGTTGAAATCCTAATAATTAAAGGAGTATTATACTTATATGCAATATATTAAATGTTTGTTATACGTAATTATAAGGAAGTTCACACGAAGTACATATCGTTGTGCTATTTTTATTTCACCTTTGATTTATAAATAAGAAAATATTGACCATTTGAAAAAAAGGTATATTATTTATACGAGGTATTAAAAATTCACTTCTTACATTCTATGCTTTAAGGGGCAGTATTATTAGAAAAAATAGAAGTGAAAATAGTTTGTATAAGAAGTATTCTAAAATGTATAATCTGTGAATTGGGAAAATATTGAATGCTCCAGGTCAATATACTTTCTTGATTAAATGTATTTGGGAAAGTGACCTCAATATTTTCAAGTAAATCAACGGGAGAATTGAAAGGCAGGAGAAAGTAACATGTCAGAAAATTATCGTTCTCGAGAGGAGCGACGACAAGTTCAAAAGAAAAAACAGCCAGCTTCTAAAAAAACAAAACCAAAAGGTAAAACATCGTTTTTTCGTAAATTTTTAATCAGTTGTTTACTACTTGGTATTGTAGGTTTAGTGGCAGGGGTTGCTACCTTTTTCGTAATGATTAAGGATGCACCAAAACTTGAGAAAGCAAAACTTGTTAATCCGTTATCCTCAAAAATTTATGATAAAGACGGGAATTTGGTATATGAATATGGGAAAGAAAAGCGGACGAATGTTACGTATGATCAAATCCCAAAATTAGTAGAAAATGCATTTTTAGCAACAGAAGATTCGCGTTTTTATGAGCATAGCGGAGTAGATTTTAAAGGTACTGCTCGTGCAGTTTTAGTTAGTCTTAAGGGAGATTATGGCTCTCAAGGTGGTAGTACGATAACGCAGCAAGTTATTAAAAACTACTTCTTATCGATGGAAAAAACGTCAAAACGTAAGGTTCAGGAAATATATTTAGCGTATAAGCTAGAACAACAATATTCAAAACATGAAATATTAGAGATGTATTTAAATAAAATTAATTTAGGAAACCGTTCATATGGAATCGCAACAGCAGCACAAAACTACTACGGTAAAGAATTGAAAGATTTAACATTACCAGAAGTTGCGATGCTAGCTGGCTTACCAAAAGCACCGAATAACTATGACCCAACGAAAAAAGAAAATGTTCAAAGGGCAACAGAAAGAAGAAATACTGTACTAAACTTAATGAATAGACATGGTTATATTACAAAGGCAGAAATGGAAGAAGCATCGAAAGTACCAGTGGATAAAAATATTAAGAGTGCAGCTGAACTACAAGCGATGCCATATACTGCATTTATGGATGCAGTAGTGAAAGAAGTAGAAAAGGAAATACCAGATGTTAATATTGGATCTGATGGTTTAGAAATTTATACAACATTGGATCCAAAAGCACAGAAATTAGCTGATAATATTTTGAATACAAATATTATTAATTATCCAAATGATAAATTCCAAGGTGCTTTCACATTTATGGATACGAAAACTGGAGAAGTTCGCGCTATAGGTAGTGGGCGCGGTGAAAATAAAGCAGTATTTAAAGGGCATAATATGGCGATTGAATTAGATCGTGCAGCTGGTTCAACGATGAAACCAATTTTTGATTACGCTCCTGCAATTGAATATTTAAAATGGGCTACGTATCATCAAATTGATGACTCTCCATTTAAGTATTCAACTGGCCAAGAAGTTAGAAATGCAGATAGAAGTCATTTAGGGCCAATCTCAATGCGTGAAGCACTAACAAAGTCACGTAATATCCCAGCTATTAAAACAGCTAAAGAGGTAGGTATTAGTAAATCGAAAGAGTTCTCTGAGAAATTAGGTATTACATTTAATGTAGCACCGACAGAATCAACAGCGATCGGTACAAATGAAGCGTCACCAACTGAAATTGCAGGTGCTTATGCGGCATTTGGGAATGACGGTAAGTATACGAAGCCGCATTTTGTTAAGAAAGTAGTTTATCCAGACGGCAAGTCACAAAGTTTTGGACAAAAACCAAAATCAGTTATGGCGGATTCTACAGCATATATGATTACTGATATGCTTCGTTCTGTAGTTACATCAGGTACTGGTACATCGGCAAATGTGGCCTCTTTAGATGTAGCTGGTAAAACAGGTACAACTAACTATTCTTCAAAACAACTAGCACAATATGGAATTCCAGAAAGTGCAACTCGTGATAGTTGGTTTGCAGGATATACACCGCAATATACGATGGCAGTATGGACTGGATATACGAAAGATGGTAAAGACGAGTATATTAGTAGTAAAAATACGAAAATTGCACAGTTGATCTTTAAAGAAATGATGAGCGAGATGGCTACAGATAAATCACGCTTTAAAATGCCAAGTAGTGTTATTCAAGAAGGTAGTGAATTGCGTATAAAAGGTGAAAAACGTGATTCATCTCCAAATACTAGCGTACCGGATACAACGGAACAACCAAAACAAGATCAACAGCAAAAAACTGAAGAAGAGAAAAATCAAGAGGAATTAAAGAAACAGGAAGAACTTAAGAAACAAGAAGAGCAAAAGAAACAAGATGAACTTAAGAAGCAAGAAGAGCAAAAGAAGCAAGAAGAGCAAAAGAAACAAGATGAACAGAATAAGCAAAATGAACAAAACAATGGAAATGGTCAAGGAACTCCAAATCCACCAACTAATGGAGGTGACCAAGGAACTCCAAATCCACCAACCACTGGAGGTGGCCAAGGAACTCCAAATCCACCAACCACTGGAGGTGGTCAAGGAACTCCAAATCCGCCAACCACTGGAGGTGGCCAAGGAACTCCAAATCCACCAACCACTGGAGGTGGTCAAGGAACTCCAAATCCACCAACCACTGGAGGTGGCCAAGAAACTCCAACCCCACCAACTACTGGCGGGAACACAGGAGAGGCTCCTTCCAATAATGGACAATAAATAATGCATTTTAAAAGCACCGAAGGTACCGGGAAAAACGGTTTCTTTGGTGCTTTTTGTATTATAAAGAGTAATATTATTTTTAAATATTAAAAGTACCATAGAAATTTTGAAAGTAAATTGATGGGAAATGATAAAAAATTTGAGTTGGCGGTATTGGATAACTAGGGCCATAAAAAGTAGTACTACTCGGGTGTGTACCATGATGCCAAAATGAAGGGGTGACTTGGTCAGTCGATTGATATTGTTGCCAAGCGGCAGGAAGTTCGATACCAACATCAGAACTAGCTGTATGAACGACAGGAACATGTATTGAGGGAGCTGATGGGACAACGGCGGTTATTCTTGGTGATACCCACATGAAAACGATCACTCCTAAGTTTAATAATAAAATAGTATATTCTTCTAAAACCTATAAAGGTACATATATAGGTTTTTTGCTTAAAACATAGGCATAAAGTCGTAAGACCAACTTAAATTGATGGTAGACCATCTATTATGAAAAGATACGTCTATTAGCGGAGGGCAAGGGAACATGAAAAATATACAATTGATGTGTTGATTGTATATTTTACGTGTTTATGGAGGGATTTTAATGGAACGATTATGGACGAAATCATTTATACAAATGACTATCGCGATGTTATTTTTATTTACGGGGTTTTATTTACTTGTTCCAACGCTCCCGCTCTTTATTAAAGAGATTGGTGGAAATGAATCGCAAGTTGGACTGATGATGGGAATGTTTACAATAGCGGCAGTTGTAATACGACCGATTATTGGAGGTATGTTAGATCAATATGGTAGAAGATCTTTTATTATTTTCGGACTCATATTTTTTGGGATAACGATGTATTCTTATAATTTAGCATCGACTATTGTCCTTTTAGCTGTTTTACGCGTTATTCACGGAGTGACGTGGGCTGTTTCTACAACAGCAGTTGGAACAGCGATAACTGATATTATTCCAGATTCACGTCGTGGTGAAGGGATGGGCTGGTATGGCATGGCGATGACAATCGCGATGGCAATTGGCCCGATGATTGGATTATGGGTTGTACAAAATTATTCATTTCATGGTCTATTCTTGTTAGCAACTCTTTTATCCTTTATGGCAGTCGTATTATCGTTAATAACGAAAATGCCATTCACGCCACAAAAAGAAAAAGGGAAAATTCAGCTGTTTGAAAAATCCGTTTTATCAATAACGGTTGTTGTTTTCTTTTTATCATTTGCATATGGAGGAATAACAACATTTTTACCGTTATTCGCGTCATCAATTGATGTGAATCCTGGGACATTCTTTCTTGTATATGCAATTGCTTTAACAATTGTACGACCTATTTCAGGAAAACTATTAGATAAGTATGGAGAAGTTTTTATCATACTTCCGGCACTATGTATTACTATTTTAGCGATAGTTGTACTAACGATTTCAAATGGTTTGATAGGTGTAATGATTGCAGCGGCATTATATGGTGTTGGATTCGGTTCAGCACAGCCCGCTTTACAAGCAGCGATGCTGACAATTGTTGATCCTAGTAAAAGAGGAGTTGCTAACGCTTCATTCTTTACCGCTTTTGATTTAGGGATTGGATTAGGTGCGATTTTACTTGGAGTTGTTTCACAAATGTTTGGTTACCGTATTTTATTCGCAGGTAGTGCAATTTCAGGATTAATAGCTTTAATTATATTTGTCATTTTTGTAAAACAACGATTAGGCAAAAAAGATTTTGCGTAAACAGGAAGAGCAAAGATGAAAATTTCAATTGAACATGATGCTCGACGATGCTTTAAGGAAGAATTGCGTATAAAGCATGATGAATCTATTTGATGTATTGTAAGGTACGGAGGAAATAGCTCAATTCAGCCCGGATATTCTTTAGGGATTGTTTCTGAGAAATTAGTTCGGGAAATAGTGTCAGTTGAGAAAGACGGTAGTTTATTTTTATAGATTTTGATGATCTTTCGTACTTTTAAAACTATGAATTAGTTGTAAGCTATCGTAAAGAAACGGAAGAAATTTAATTTAATTATGTAAAATAATAATTTTATTAAAAATAAATAAATTTTATATAAGAATTATATTTATGGGAATATGAAATAAATATTATAAAAAACCGAGCTGTGCATGAGTGCAGCTCGGTTTTTTATGTTTGTTGAAGAAAAAGGGATTAAAGGTATATTTAGTGGGATTATATGGATAATTGTTATATTTCGTTTTAAAAAATTGTAAAAGGATGTCTGTCCTTTCTTTATAAAAGGTGAAAGTTATTTTTGAAAAATTGTATTATTACATCGGTAAAAGTATAGGAAACTTATCATTATAAAATAAATTGAAATCTTCTAAAAACTCTGATACATTGAAATAGAAATGTAGTTTCATATTATTGTAAAGGCTTACAGTTATGTGCACGAAGATCTATTAGGATTGGAGGAAATAATGATGAAAGCTGAAGAAAAATTTTCCCCGGGATTAGATGGTGTAGTAGCAGCGGAAACGAAAATTTCGTTTCTTGACACAGTAAAAGGTGAAATTGTAATTCAAGGGTATGATTTAATCGAACTCTCAAAAACAAAAGAGTATTTAGACATTGTGCACCTTTTATTAGAAGAACGTTTACCGAATGAGGATGAGAAAGCAACAATTGAAAAGAAATTAAAAGAAGAATATGCAGTGCCAGAAGGTGTATTCAATGTTCTAAAGGCATTGCCTAAGGAAACGCATCCTATGGATGGGCTACGTACAGGTGTGTCTGCATTAGCTGGTTACGATAGTGATATCGAAAACCGCTCGTTAGAAGTGAATAAAAGTCGAGGATACAAGCTTTTAAGTAAAGTGCCAAATATTGTAGCGAATAGCTACCATATTTTAAATAATGAGGAACCAATTGAGCCTCTTCAAGAATTGTCATATAGTGCGAATTTCTTCTATATGTTAACTGGAAAGAAACCAACTGAACTTGAAGAGAAAATCTTTGATCGTTCCCTTGTTTTATATAGTGAACATGAAATGCCAAACTCTACATTTACAGCACGCGTTATTGCATCAACGCAATCCGACTTATACGGCGCTTTAACAGGAGCAGTTGCATCCTTAAAAGGAAGTCTTCATGGCGGTGCGAATGAAGCGGTTATGTACATGCTTTTAGAAGCTGGTAATGTTGAGAAATTTGAAGAGTTATTACAGAAGAAACTATATAACAAAGAAAAAATTATGGGCTTTGGACACCGTGTTTATATGAAAAAGATGGATCCAAGAGCACTTATGATGAAGGAAGCATTAAAGCAGTTATGTGATGTGAAAGGCGATTATACACTATATGAAATGTGTGAAGCTGGAGAAAAAATTATGGAGAAGGAAAAAGGAATTTATCCGAATCTTGATTATTATGCTGCTCCAGTATATTGGATGCTTGGTATTCCAATTCAACTTTACACACCAATCTTCTTTAGTTCTAGAACAGTAGGGCTATGTGCACACGTAATTGAGCAACATGCGAACAATCGTTTGTTCCGTCCACGTGTAAATTATATTGGCGAGCGACATGCATTTAGTAAATAAAAACAACTGGGGAGTTGTTAGCGCCGCCCGCCAGATGGGTGTTTGACCGACACCCATCATTAATAATAACGAATTTTCGACAGAAAGGGAAGAATAGCATGATTAAAACAAATGAAATTAAACAAAAAGATGCATTATTAGAAGAAATTACGGACTATGTATTAAATAAAGAGGTTACAAGTGCAGAGGCATTCAGTACGGCTCGCTACGTATTACTTGATACACTTGGATGTGGAATTTTAGCACTACAATACCCAGAGTGTACGAAATTATTAGGACCAGTTGTACCAGGAACAATCGTGCCAAATGGTACACGTGTACCAGGAACATCTTATGTGCTAGATCCAGTAAAAGGCGCATTTAATATCGGATGTATGATCCGTTGGTTAGACTATAACGATACTTGGCTTGCAGCAGAGTGGGGACATCCATCTGATAACTTAGGCGGAATTTTAGCAGTTGCAGATTATATTAGCCGCGTTCGTATTTCAGAAGGAAAAGAACCATTAAAAGTACGTGAAGTACTAGAAATGATGATTAAAGCACATGAAATTCAAGGTGTACTTGCTTTAGAAAACAGTTTAAACCGTGTTGGTCTTGATCACGTATTATACGTAAAAGTAGCGACGACTGCAGTAGTTGCAAAAATGCTTGGCGGAACGCGTGAGGAAATCTTTAATGCATTATCACATGCGTGGATTGATAATTCTAGTCTTCGTACATATCGTCATGCTCCAAATACAGGTTCACGTAAATCATGGGCAGCAGGTGATGCGACGAGCCGCGGTGTTCATCTTGCAATGACTGCATTAAAAGGTGAAATGGGTTACCCAACGGCATTATCTGCACCAGGATGGGGATTCCAAGATGTGTTATTTAACAAGCAAGAATTAAAATTAGCAAGACCGCTAGAATCTTATGTAATGGAAAATGTATTATTCAAAGTGTCATTCCCAGCAGAATTCCATGCACAAACAGCTGCAGAATGCGCAGTGAAATTACATCCGGAACTTAAAGAAAGATTAGATGAAATTGATCGCATTACAATTACAACTCATGAGTCAGCAATTCGTATTATCGATAAAGAAGGTCCATTAAATAACCCAGCTGATCGCGATCACTGCTTACAATACATTACGGCAATAGGTTTATTAAAAGGAGATATCGTTGCGGATGATTATGAGGATGTAGTAGCGAATGATCTACGTGTAGATGAATTACGTAATAAGATGGTTGTTGTTGAAAACAAACAGTACAGTTTAGATTACCTTGACCCGAACAAGCGCTCAATCGCCAACGCTGTTCAAGTTCATTTTAAAGATGGTACTGTAACAGAAAATGTGGAATGTGAATACCCGCTTGGCCACCGTTTCCGTAGAGACGAAGCAATTCCAAAAGTTGTTCGAAAATTCACTGCAAATATGGCAGGTCATTATTCTAGTAAGCAACAAGAAAAAATCCATGAAGCTTGTCTAAATGAAGAAAAACTAGAAAATATGAATGTAAACGAATTTGTAGATCTATTCTTAATTTAATAATAGGGGGAATTTAGAATGGCTTGGGTTGTGAATAAACAGTCAACACAAGAGGAGCTTGCGAATCGCTTCCGAGCTTTAGTAGAAGCAAATGAAATTTTGCAAATTCCAGGTGCTCATGATGCAATGGCGGCTCTTGTTGCGAAAAACACAGGTTTTTCAGCTCTATATTTATCGGGAGCTGCTTACACTGCAAGTAAAGGACTACCAGATTTAGGAATCGTGACGTCTACTGAAGTAGCAGAGAGAGCAAGGGATCTAGTTAGAGCTACAGATTTACCAGTTCTTGTTGATATTGATACAGGATTTGGTGGAGTACTAAACGTAGCGAGAACAGCTGTAGAAATGGTGGAAGCGAAAGTTGTGGCTGTTCAGATTGAAGATCAACAATTACCAAAGAAATGTGGACATTTAAATGGTAAGAAACTTGTTACTACAGAAGAATTAGTTCAAAAAATTAAAGCGATTAAAGAAGTTGCGCCAAGTTTATATATTGTAGCACGCACAGATGCTCGCGGCGTGGAAGGATTAGATGCAGCGATTGAAAGAGCGAATGCATATGTAAAAGCAGGGGCAGATGCAATATTCCCAGAAGCGCTTCAATCGGAAGAAGAATTCCGTTTATTTACTAGCAAAGTGAATGCACCTTTACTAGCAAATATGACTGAGTTCGGAAAAACACCATATTATAGTGCAGAGGAATTTGCGAATATGGGCTTCCAAATGGTAATTTATCCTGTAACTTCACTTCGTGTTGCTGCAAAAGCATATGAGAATGTGTTTACGCTAATTAAGGAAACAGGTTCTCAAAAAGATGCACTTTCTAATATGCAAACGAGAAGTGAATTATATGAAACAATTTCATATCATGACTTTGAAGAGTTAGATACTGGAATTGCAAAAACAGTATTATCTGAAGATCAATAGGTAGAAGGATTTAGGCGATGAAAATACATCTTTGGCAAAACGAACTGCTTGATGTGAAAAATCATCGCCTTCTGTTTTCAATAATAAGATATTCCACTCATCGTAGACGAGCATATGCAAAGATCAACGAAGGCCGAAATGATAGGGGGATTCAGATGGAGAAAACGAAGTTACCATGGGATGAATTTTTTTCACTCAATAAAGATGTGAATAATACTTTCTTTACACCAGAAGATTTTTCAGGGGATGAAGATTTAATTGCAAAAACGACAGAACAATTCGTTAAACAAGAAATTGTCCCGCAAATTGAGAATATTGAACAACATAACTATAAAGTTTCTCGTCAATTATTTGAGAAAGCTGGGGAACTTGGATTATTAGGCATTGAGGTACCAGAAGATTATGGCGGATTCGAGTTAGGAAAGGCTGTCTCAGGTCTTGTAGCAGAGAAAATGGGTTACGCTGGTGCATTTAGCGTTTCTTTTAATATACACGCCGGTGTAGGTACGTTGCCTTACATATATTATGGAACGAAAGAACAGAAAGAAAAATATTTGCCGAAAATTGCGTCTGGAGAATGGATTGGGGCTTATGCTTTAACTGAGCCAAATGCTGGTTCTGATGCTTTAAGTGCAAAAACGAGTGCAGTATTGAATGAAGATGGTACTGCTTGGAAGTTGAATGGTGAGAAGCAGTGGATTACAAATGCTCATATGGCAGATGTATACGTTGTTTTTGCGAAGACAAATAAAGGAATGACAGCGTTTATTGTCGAAAGAACATGTGAAGGTGTATCAATAGGATTAGAAGAAAAGAAGATGGGGATTAAAGGATCTTCAACAGCGACGCTTATTTTAGAAGATGTTGTCATCCCCGCTGAAAATATTTTAGGGGAAGTTGGGAAAGGGCATCACGTAGCTCTTAATATCCTTAACTTCGCTAGACTAAAACTTGCTTTTGGAAATATTGGAACAGCAAAACAAGCAATCGGTTTGTCAGTTCAATATGGAAAAGAGCGAAAACAGTTCCAAACGGAATTAGTAGATTTTACGATGATTCAAGAGAAAATTGCCAATATGATTATTTCTACATATGGAGCAGAAAGTGCAGCTTACCGTACAGCGGGTGTAATTGATGAAGCAATTCATGAGAGTGATGAAGATCTTATGAAAAAAATGTCCCAATTTGCAATTGAATGTGCACTGAATAAAGTAAACGCTTCTGAAACACTTGCTTATATCGTAGATGAAGCTGTACAAATTCATGGTGGTTACGGTTATATGCAAGAATACGAAGTAGAACGATTATATCGTGATGCTAGGATTAGTCGTATTTTTGAAGGAACGAATGAAATTAATAGATTAACAGTTGCAAAAATGTTAATGAAGCAAATCGAGCAAATAGAAGATGCTGAAGTAGAAATTGATGTGGCAAATGTAGAAAGAAACCATCGTTACATTTTATTAGCGAAAAAATTGTTGAAACAATCTTTGAAAACGCTCTCTAAAACTCCAGGTTTAAAAATTGAGCAAGAGCAAGAATATTCACGCGTATTATCAAATATGTTGACGGACGTGTACGTCATGGAATCAGCATTTTTACGTACGAGGAAAGCAGTTAGTAAAAATGGTGAGGAAAAAGAGCGTACGAAGCAAATGATAACAGGTGTTATTTGTGAAGAAGGATATCGTAAAGTAGAAGAAGCTGCGATTTCCATTCTTTCAGCAGCTGTCACAGAAGAACAAAATAGGCAAGAAATATTAGCTGAAATCCGTCAATTATTAGTGCCTTTATACTCAAACTTATTTACGAAAAAGAGAGATATTGCGAAAGTTATTATAAATCGCGGGAAATATATTGTGTAAATAGGAGGAAAGCGATATGAAAAAGATTGGTTTTATCGGTTTAGGTAACATGGGTCTTCCAATGTCTAAAAATTTAGTTAAATCTAGCTACACAGTATATGGAGTGGACTTGAATAAAGAGGCGGAAGCTTCCTTTGAAAAAGAAGGGGGAATTATCGGCCTATCAATCTCAAAACTAGCAGAGACATGCGATGTGATTTTTACAAGTTTGCCTTCACCTCGTGCTGTGGAAGCGGTATATTTTGGGGAAGAAGGATTATTTGAAAATAGCCACTCGAATGTAGCTTTAATTGATACAAGTACAGTATCTCCACAATTAAACAAACAATTAGAGGAATCGGCGAAGGAAAAGAAAGTAGACTTTTTAGCAGCACCTGTTAGCGGTGGGGTAATTGGTGCAGAAAACCGTACATTAACGTTTATGGTTGGTGGATCGAAAGAAGTATATGAGAAAACTGAATCTGTCATGGAAGTACTTGGAGCAAATGTTTTCCACGTTAGTGAGCAGATTGATAGTGGTACAACTGTTAAATTAATTAATAATCTATTAATTGGTTTTTATACAGCTGGTGTGAGTGAAGCTTTAACATTAGCGAAAAAGAACAATATGGATTTAGATAAAATGTTTGATATTTTAAATGTAAGTTACGGTCAAAGTAGAATTTATGAGCGTAATTATAAAAGTTTCATTGCATCAGAAAATTATGAGCCAGGCTTTACTGTAAATTTATTAAAGAAAGATTTGGGATTTGCGATAGAGTTAGCTAAAGAAAGTGAACTTCACTTACCAGTAAGTGAGATGCTATTAAACGTATATGAAGAAGCGAGTGAGGCAGGATATGGTGAAAACGATATGGCTGCTTTATATAAGAAAGTTAGCGAACAGTTAATTTCTAATCAAAAATAGTGCACTTATAAAAACCATGATAAAAAAGGAGAGAATATAATGATTACAACTGAAATTAAACGAGTGAAAAATCATATTAATGGCGAATGGGTAGAATCTACTGGTACGGAAGTAGAAGCGGTTCCGAATCCGGCAACTGGAAAAATCATCGCTTACGTTCCACTTTCTCCAAAAGAAGATGTTGAAAAAGCTGTTGAAGCGGCAAAAGCGGCATACAAAACATGGTCTAAAGTGCCAGTTCCAAATCGTTCAAGACAACTATACAAATATCTACAACTGTTACAAGAAAATAAAGATGAGCTTGCAAAAATCATTACGCTAGAAAACGGTAAAACGCTAACGGATGCAACTGGTGAAGTACAGCGTGGTATTGAAGCGGTAGAACTTGCAACATCAGCACCAAATTTAATGATGGGACAAGCTCTTCCGAATATTGCTAGTGGAATTGATGGATCGATTTGGCGCTACCCAATCGGAGTTGTTGCTGGTATTACACCGTTTAACTTCCCGATGATGATTCCATTATGGATGTTCCCACTTGCAATTGCTTGCGGTAATACATTCGTATTAAAAACATCTGAAAGAACGCCACTTTTAGCTGAGCGACTTGTAGAGTTATTCTATGAAGCTGGTTTTCCAAAAGGGGTATTAAATTTAGTACAAGGCGGAAAAGATGTTGTAAATAGTATTTTAGAAAATAAAGATATTCAAGCAGTTTCGTTTGTTGGCTCTGAGCCAGTGGCACGCTACGTATATGAAACTGGTACAAAAAATGGTAAACGTGTACAAGCGTTAGCAGGTGCGAAAAACCATGCGATTGTAATGCCAGATTGCAATCTTGAAAAAACAGTACAAGGTGTAATTGGATCTGCGTTTGCAAGTAGTGGAGAGCGCTGCATGGCATGTTCAGTAGTAGCAGTAGTTGATGAAATTGCTGATGAATTCATTGATGTATTAGTAGCGGAAACGAAGAAGTTAAAAGTAGGTGACGGTTTCAACGAAGATAATTATGTTGGACCATTAATCCGTGAATCTCATAAAGAACGTGTTTTAGGCTATATTAATAGTGGTGTAGCAGATGGAGCAACTTTACTAGTAGATGGCCGTAAAATCAATGAAGAAGTTGGAGAAGGTTACTTTGTTGGTGCAACGATCTTTGATGGTGTAAATCAAGAAATGAAAATTTGGCAAGATGAAATTTTCGCTCCGGTATTAAGTATTGTAAGAGTAAAAGATTTAGAAGAAGGTATTAAGCTGACAAATCAATCGAAATTTGCGAATGGTGCTGTTATTTATACATCAAATGGAAAACATGCACAAACATTCCGAGACAATATTGATGCTGGTATGATTGGTGTAAACGTTAACGTTCCAGCACCAATGGCATTCTTCGCATTTGCAGGAAACAAAGCTTCATTCTTTGGAGATCTTGGTACAAATGGTACGGATGGCGTTCAATTTTATACACGTAAAAAAGTTGTAACTGAGCGCTGGTTTTAATAAAGTGAAATGATAATGAGTGGGGTGCATTCCCACTCATTATAAAAATAATACAAACGAAAATACACTACTCCATTATGAGTAGTGTATTTTCGTTTGTATTGTGTTAACTATTTCTTTCAAAGGCTAATTTAATACCAAACCCAATTAAGACGATTCCTGTAATCCCTTGAATATAACGCTGTGTCTTCGGTTTTTTCATAAAAGCACTAATTTTATCAATTAAAAATATATAAAAAGCAAACCAAATGACGGTTAAAATGAGATAAGTAAGTCCCATAACGAGAAGTTGTATAAATGTATTATGATTTGGATTTAAAAACTGTGGTAAAAAAGTTAAAAAGAAGACTGCAATCTTAGGGTTTAGTAAATTTGTAAGAAACCCTTGGCGAAAGCAAGAAGTATGTTTATTGTCATTATTTATTGGAACGTCATTTGTATTTAAGTCTTCTGTGTTTCTTACTGCTAAAAGGGCTTTAATACCAATATAGACTAAATATACAGCACCAACATATTTAAAAATAGAAAATAAAAGAGCAGACTTTACAATAAGTGCTGAAAGACCAATTACAGCAGCTAAAGTGTGAATTAAAAGCGCAACACAAGTACCAAAAACAGTTTTTACGCCGCCGATTTTGCCGGCAATCAATGTGTTTTTCGTAGCCATTGCTGTATCAGGACCGGGTAGAATAATAAGACATATAGACATAATAATAAACAGAAAAAAATTTTCCATAATGTTATCCGCCTTCCTTTTTTGTTTTTAGAAAATTCGATTAACGTTAGTTTAACATACATTTTAGTTAAATAAAATTAAATTATATTTAAAATTATTTAACTAAAAAGAAGAGGCCATATAGAGTAGCTGAGAGTGTGCTACAATATATGGCCTCTTTGTTTAAGCGTTAAGTAAGTTAAAGAATCGATTTACATCTTCTTCTGAAACATCACTTAATTGTTTATATTTATAATTTGGATTTTGGTCTTTATCAACTACAACGGAGCGTACTCCTTCAAAGAAATCTTCATGTCGCATGAAGTTTTTAGCGAGTATAAGATCTGTCGCGAAACATTCTTCAACTGACTTTTCTTGGCCATCAATAAACTGTTTTAATGTTACCTTTAATGAAACAGGGGATTTGGATAATAGCTTTTCTTTCGTTGTTTGGGCAAATGGACTTTGATCTTTCTCTAACGATTGAATGATTCCCTCAATTGTATCGAATGCAAAATGCGAATTAATTTCTTCTACTGAGGAAGAAAGATTGCCATCTAAGTTTGGAGCAGTTGCAAATGTACGAATAACTTCTTTTAAATGAGTATGTACATCTTCTTTTTTCCAATTTACATTTTCAAGTGCGGTAAGGAAATTTGGTAATGAATCTGATGTCATAAAGTAATCAGCAGCGTTAATATATAATACATCAGGAGCTTTTAAAATAGATGCCGTTAAAGCAACATATCGACCAGTATATCCAGGCGCTTTATTTAAGAAATAAGCAGCACCGACATCCGGGAAGAAACCGATGTTCATTTCAGGCATTGCCCACTTCGTACGCTCTGTTACAATTCGATACGTCGCTCCATTTGTCAGACCGACACCACCGCCCATTACAATTCCATCTAAACAAGCGATAATTGGTTTTTTGTATTGATAAATAAATGTATCAATTTCATATTCTTCTTCAAAAAACTGCTCTGCATGTTGTAATGCAACTTCGTTAGAACGTGCTTCGTATAGCGTTTTAATATCACCACCTGCACAAAAACCTTTCGTCCCAGCTCCTTTTAAAACGATGAGTTCAATACGCTCATCTTGCTCCCATTCTTTAAGTTTTTGCCCAATTGGTTGTAACATGTCATAGGATAAAGAATTAAGTGCTTTTGGACGGTTTAAAGTAATAGATGCAACGCCGTTTTCGCTAACAGAAAATAAAACGTGTTCAGTCATTATAAATCCTCCCTTACTTATCTTTCTATTCTTATTTCTTGATACATGCTGAAATGTCCTCTATAATTTTTGTCTAAATTAGGTGCTTAGTGTTAGTATTTATCGCATATTTTGACGAGTTATATTTGCAGGATTTCAGAGAATGAAGAGGAATATTACAACATTACTGTAAGTGCTATTATTTGAAAATGTCGTGTTGAAGGCGCTATTATATGTATAACTTATATTGAGTTAGTATACGTGGCGTAAATTAAAGAGTGGATGTAGAAAAAGTTAAAAGGCTGAATTATCTAACTTTTAAAGAGCGCGGGGTTTGTATATAATTAGAAATAGAGAAAGGAGAGATCGGAATGCCAGGACCTTTACTATTGTCGGTTATTATTTTGTCATCTCTTATGGTAGGAATTACACAGTATTTTCATCATACAGATACGACAGAAGAAGTGAAGGCTAAGGTACGTCTCGTGTTTCCGATTTTTATAATATCTATTTCCATATGCTTTTTATTAAATAAAGATGGGTATGTTGTGGCCGTATTTGCGTTTTTTGTAGCGATTGTCTTAATAACTGTATTGTACTACGTTATGAAAGAGTACTTACAAAAATAAGGATGCCTGAAAGGGCATTTTTATTTTTGTAGATTAATAATTTCACATACCGTATTTCATATAAAAAAACATAAAATATTTATAATTAAAAAAGTATGTACATCGCGGTGTATTTACTTGTCAATCTTGCATGACCACTATACTATTAAAATGTAGAGATTAGAAAAAAGGGGTTGTATCTAGCATGAAATTTGAGATGCATACAAAAATTATTTCAAATGAAAAAGAAGTAAGATTACATATAGAAGATAATTTATTTCAATTAATTTTAGATGGTTATCATCTATTTACTATTCAAGAAATATTGCCTTTATATAAATCAAACGAAGAAAGAATCGGTAGTGCAATTGTCCAAAAGTTAGAATGGGAGAACGGAAAAACTACACTAAACTATCAGCTTGTTTCACTACAATCAGTAAACTAAAAGGAGAAGGGTAATATGAAGTTTTTTCATACAGCGGATTGGCATTTAGGTAAGCTTGTTCATGGTGTATATATGACTGAAGATCAAAAAATTGTGTTAGATCAGTTTGTACAAGCTGTTGAAGAGGAAAAACCGGATGCTGTAATTATTGCAGGAGATTTATATGACCGAGCAATTCCACCTACAGAAGCAGTAGACTTATTAAATGATGTATTACAAAAGATAGTTATTGATTTACAAACACCAATAATCGCAGTTGCAGGAAACCACGATAGTCCGGACCGCATACATTTTGGTAGTAATTTAATGAAAAAACAAGGATTACATATTGTTGGACAATTCCAGTTTCCATACAATCCTGTTGTTTTAAATGATGAATACGGAGAGGTTCATTTCCATCTCGTTCCGTATGCAGATCCAAGTATTGTTAGACATATATTGAAAAATGAAGATGTTCGTTCTCATGATGATGCGATGCGTATTTTTATGAACGAACTCTCTGAAACGATGGATAAAGAAGCGAGACACATATTTGTAGGACATGCATTTGTAACTTCTTCAGGAGAGGCAGAGGAAAATACGAGTGATGCGGAACGACCACTTTCAATTGGTGGTGCTGAATATGTAAATAGCCATTATTTTGATAAGTTTCATTACACGGCGCTTGGCCATTTACATCAAGCGCATTTTGTACGTAATGAGACAATTCGTTATTCAGGTTCACCAATTGCATATTCTATTTCTGAAGAAAAGCATAAAAAAGGATATTATATTGTGGAACTGGATGAAAAAGGTGAAACAACAATTGAAAAACGTTTACTTACACCACGTCGTAAAATGCGTACAGTAGAAGCGAAAATAGACGATTTATTGCTTCATCCAGTGAGTGAAGATTATGTATTTGTGAAATTATTAGATGAAAATCCTGTCTTGCAGCCAATGGAAAAAATACGTTCTGTATACCCAAATGCAATGCATGTTGAAAGATCTATTCAAAGACGAGAGTTCACAGATGAAAATGAAGTAACTGTTTCAAGACATAAAACGGATGATTTATCTCTTTTAAAAGCATTTTATAAAGAAATGAAAGGGCTAGATTTATCAGAAGAGAAAGAACGTCTATTTTTAGATGTTTTGCAAACAGTGCAAGAACGGGAAGGTGAGCGAGGATGAGACCGATTCAGCTTATAATGACCGCGTTTGGTCCATATAAACAGAAAGAAGTAATCGATTTTAAAGATCTTGGTGAGCATCGTATTTTCGCTATTTCTGGAAATACAGGAGCTGGAAAGACAACGATTTTTGATGCAATTTGTTATGTATTATATGGAGAAGCTAGTGGAGAAGAGCGCAGTGATACTAACATGCTTCGTAGCCAATTTGCTGATGATGATGTTTATACAAGTGTGGAATTAACTTTTCAATTAAAAGGAAAAAGTTATGAAATTAAACGACAACTGGGCCATAAAAAACAAGGAAATAAAACAATTACAGGACATGCAGTCGAATTATATGAAGTAATTGATGAGGAGAAAGTTCCATGTGTCAATCGTTTTCATGTAACGGATGTAAATAAAAAAGTTGAAGATTTAATTGGATTAAGTAAACATCAATTTAGCCAAATTGTCATGTTACCGCAAGGAGAGTTCCGAAAATTATTAACATCTGAAACGGAAAATAAAGAAGAAATACTACGCCGCATTTTTAAAACAGATCGTTATAAATTAATGCGTGAGATATTAGATCAAAAGCGTAAACAATGGAAAGACGTCTTACAAGAAAAACAAAAAGAACGTGAGCTATATTTCCGTAATGTATTTAAATTACCAATACGTGATGGGGCATTATTAGAGACATTAGTGGAGCAAGAGCATGTAAATACACATCAAGTAGTAGAGGCATTAGAACAAGAAACAATTTGGTACAATGCAGAGGTTGAGCAATTACACTTAGAACAAAATGACAAAACGAAACAATTAAAAGAAGCAGAGGCACGTTTTCATGCAGCAAAAGCTGTAAATGAGAAATTCAAAGATTTAGAACAAAAGAATGAGAAGTACAGTATTTTACAAGAAAACCGTGCCGTAATCGAAATGAAAGAAAAATCTTTTAAACATGCGGAACAGGCGAAGCGATTATTACCATTTGAGCAATGGCATGAGGAAGCGATGCAATATGAACAGCAGTCTGAAAGTTTGTTAAAACAGATAATCGCAAAAAAAGAGCATATAATGAACAGTTTTGCACTTGCTCAGGAGAAATATGAAGCATTAAAGAATAAGGCATCCGAGCGAGAAAATGCTAAAAAACAAGTTCAAAGACTAGAAGAGTTACAGCCAATTATTGCATCATTAGCTGAGAAAAAGTTAAATTTGCAAAATGCTGAAATTCACATAGGAAAATTAAAAGAAGGTATGCAAAAGTTAGATGAACAACTAGAAGCGCATAAAAATGAAAAACAAAGAATGTCTGGCGAATTACAGCAATTAGAAGCAGCGCTTGAACAATATGTAGCTAAAGTAGAAGAACTAACGAATATGCGAGAAGATGCAAAAGTATTAAAGCAGGCATATGATGTATGGCAAGAAAAACAAAAATACGAGCTAGAAAAAGAAAGTGCGTTTCATAAGATGCAACAGGCAGTTAGTACATATGAAAATATGGAATGCCGCTGGTTAAGTGAACAAGCTGGTATATTAGCTCTTCATTTACATGATGGTGAATCTTGTCCAGTATGTGGTAGTATGGACCACCCGAAAAAGGCTACAGAGCAAAGTAATGCAATTGATGAAAAAGAGTTAAATGAGCTAAGAGAAAAGAAAACTATTGCGGAAAAATTACATGTTCAATTAGAAGAAAAGTGGAATTTCTATCGAGTTCAATATGAACAAGTGATAGAAGAAGTGCTAAAGCGAGGCTATCGCTCAGAAGAATTAGTAGAAACATATAGTGCGCTCGTTCAAAAAGGAAAGCAATTAGCAGCAGAAGTTAATGAGTTAAAAGCAAGTGAAGAAACGCGTAAGCAAATTGCTGTGAATATAAAAAGCGTAGAAGAAAAAGTAGAAGAACTCCAGAAACAAAAGCGTGAAGTAGAAACTGTGCAGCACCGTACTGAAATGGAGTCTATGCAGCTTCGTACGTCATATGAACATGATAAGCAAAATATTCCGGAAAGCTTGCAAACGGTACAAGCTTGGAAAGTACAGTTTGACCAAGCTCTGCAAGAACTTAGGTTAATGGAAGATGAATGGGAGAAAGTACAAGAGGCGTATCAACATTGGCAAAATGAAAATATACGTATTCAAGCAGAACATGATAATGCTTCTAATCAATTTAATAGTGCAAAAGAGAAGAAAGAAGAGACGTTCACACGCTTTATGAAAGAGCTAGAACAAAGCGGATTTACAGATCAATTAAAATATAAAGAATCCAAATTAAATGATGCTGAGATGGATAAGTTACAACAAGAAATCCAAAGTTATTACTCATCTCTAGAAGTACTTACAAAACAAATTGAAGAATTAAAAGCAGACTTAAAAGATAAAGAGTATATGGACATTTCTTCATTAGATGAGCAAGTGAAAGAATTGGAAATTAGCCTTGATATTATTAAAGAAAAACGACAACGTGCTCAAAACGCCGTATCATATATTACGGATTTACATGAAAATATTAAACGAATTGATGAACAAATTCATGAGGAAGAAAAAGCATTCCAAGAACTTGTTGATTTATATGAAGTAATGAAAGGGGATAACGATAGTCGTATATCCTTTGAACGTTACATCTTAATTGAGTATTTAGAACAAATTGTTCAAATTGCGAACGAACGACTACGTAAATTATCAAATGGACAATTTTATTTAAAACGAAGCGAACGAGTTGAAAAGAGGAATCGACAAAGTGGATTAGGATTAGATGTATATGATGCATATACAGGTCAAACCCGAGATGTAAAAACATTATCTGGCGGTGAGAAATTTAACGCATCACTTTGCTTAGCACTTGGAATGGCAGATGTAATTCAAGCGTATGAGGGTGGTATTTCCATCGAAACGATGTTTATCGATGAAGGATTCGGCTCATTAGATGAAGAGTCATTAACGAAAGCAGTTGACGCCCTAATCGACTTGCAAAAATCAGGTCGCTTTATCGGTGTAATTTCACACGTTCAAGAACTGAAAAATGCAATGCCAGCTGTATTAGAAGTAACGAAGCAGAAGGATGGGTGTAGTCAGACGAGGTTTGTGGTGAAATAAGCTTGTCAAATTGAAAGTATCTATCCTTACTTTGAACATTGTACCAAATTGTTATAACGTTTTTTCAATTAAGTTCAAATGAATTTAATAATGTTTTTATATAAAGCCGTCTCTATAGTAGAGGCGGCATCTTTATTATTTAAAGGAATGAATGATGCAATTATGAATCATTTGAAGAAGGTGGCGTATTTGCCAAACGGTTATAACTTTTAAAAGCTGAAATTGCAGATATAACACCACCTGTTAAAAATAAAGCTGAACCACCAACTAAAATAATACGACTGACATATGTTTCACGAGCTTCTTCAACTTGTTCTTGTAACGGTGTTGGCATATAAATTCCCCCTCAATAAGAATGTGTTTTGCAATAGTATATACAAATGCCTAAAATATGTTAAAATCACTGGATAGTATTATGAGGAAGTATATAGTTAGATGTGAATTGTTTGAAAAATCTTCATTATAAATTTATGCTAACTTCACATAGAGCACAAATTGAAATTGTATTATGTATATGTACCAAATAGATGAAATTGTATAGTATTGCTGTTTTTAAATAATCGAAATCCTATTATTTCTATATAAGGGTCTTAATTGTATATTAGAGATAATATTTTATTTAGAAGCAGATTTTAATAAAAAGGAATTCAAATAAAAGGGGAATGTCTTATGACAACATATACGAGCGAGATAAAAAAAAGTTTAGTAACTGAAGAAGATGTGGATATTTTAAAAATAATGGCACATCCAATACGATTACAAATTGTAAATGAATTAAGTGCACGCAAAACTTGTAATGTAACACAATTAACAGAAATATTAAATATTCCTCAATCGACTGTTTCGCAGCATTTATCAAAAATGAAAGGTAAAGTGCTAAGAGCTGAGAGAAGAGGGTTAGAAATTTATTATTATATTAATAATTTAAAAGCAAGCAAGATTGTTAGTGTTTTAGGATATGTAAATTAATGAATTGTTATTATACAAAATAGCCTCCGCTGTTAAGCAGGGGCTATTTTGTATTGTATTGTTTTATTTATTTGCATTTAAAATTTTATAGTTTTTATGATTTACAATTGTTCGGTCAAATTCAAAAGTACCACCGCTTACATCTGTGACTTCAACTAAGACCGATTCAGTGTATAGTTTTAGTACAGATGCTGTGATCTTTAAGTTATTTCGTTGAAATAGTATAGTATCGCCTACGTTTGCTTTCATAGTACCTCCTTATAAAAGTCAGAAATGTTTGTTTATTATATATATTAAACCACGTATAGATATATTAGTGAATGTTTAGTTTTATTTATCAATAAAATATTTGTTGTTTAATAAAAATTAAAGTGCAAAATTATGTAAATGAATTATATATTTTCTGTTTTTATGTAGAAAATTGTAAAAAACGTTGTACTTTTGTATGTTTCGTTAGAAAAACAAGATATACGGAAGTGGAAATGGTGGGATTTTTGATTAAAAGCATTGTAACGAGAAGCCAGATTACAAGACTATTAAATGATTTGTATTAAGAAATATAGACGCAACATGTTATAAAGCTGGGGAGTTAAAAAGAATATGGTGTTTTTTTGTTTATATAGGATAATCAAAATTTTGAAGTCCAGCCATGGTGTAACAGGGCGCATAACTTTGTATAAAAGAGGATATGAAAACACACATAAGTCGTATTGATGTAAAACATTATAAAAACTACTACGTATTTAACAAGTAGTTTTTTGTATTTCACCCTTCGTTTTCTGTAACTGATTCCATATTTTTGACGCTCCATCTTGTAAGTGCTTACATAAGCGAAAACATCCTATACAATGAAGTTGTTAAGTCGAATGAGGTGGCGAAAATAAAAATAAAAAAAGCATATTTAGCGAATAGCATTGAAATAGAAAGAGGAGGAGAGATGGTATGAAAAAATCATCGGTTAATCCATGGCTTGTTGTCCTTGGAACAGTCATAGTACAAATGGGGCTTGGTACGATATATACATGGAGTTTATTCAATCAGCCCTTAGTGAGTAAATACGGTTGGAGTCTTAACGCTGTTGCTATAACTTTCTCAATTACTAGCCTGTCTTTAGCGTTTTCAACTTTGTTTGCGAGTAAATTGCAAGAAAAATGGGGACTTCGTAAACTTATTATGATAGCTGGACTAGCATTAGGAATTGGATTAATACTTAGTTCACAAGCTTCCTCATTAATATTGCTTTATGTACTAGCAGGGGTTGTTGTAGGTTATGCAGATGGTACAGCATATATCACTTCATTATCCAATTTAATAAAGTGGTTTCCAAAGCGTAAAGGTTTAATTGCTGGTATTTCTGTCTCTGCATATGGTTCAGGTAGCTTAATTTTTAAATATATTAACGCACAGTTAATTGAATCAGTTGGTGTATCACAAGCGTTTATATACTGGGGTTTAATTGTTACAGCTATGATTGTCCTTGGCGCTTGTTTAATCCATCAAGCTGCAGATCAAGGAGCAGTTCATGAAACAAAAACTCAGGAATATACAACGAAAGAAATGTTAGGCACAAAACAAGTATACTTATTATTTATTATGTTATTTACATCATGTATGAGTGGCTTATACTTAATTGGTATGGTAAAAGACATTGGTGTTCAACTTGTAGGGCTTAGCGCAGCGACAGCAGCTAATGCGGTGGCTATGGTTGCAATCTTCAATACATTAGGTCGTATTATTTTAGGGCCGTTATCAGATAAAATCGGCCGTTTAAAAATCGTTACTGGTACATTTGTTGTTATGGCAGCTTCAGTCTTGGTTTTAAGTTTCGTAGATTTAAATTATGGTATCTACTTCGTATGTGTAGCAAGTGTAGCGTTTTGCTTTGGTGGAAATATCACTATTTTCCCAGCTATCGTTGGTGATTTCTACGGTATGAAAAACCATAGTAAGAACTACGGAATTGTGTATCAAGGATTTGGATTTGGAGCGCTCGCTGGTTCCTTTATCGGTGCAGTTCTAGGTGGATTCAAACCAACTTTCATGGTGATCGGCGTATTATGTGTCGTATCATTTATTATCGCACTTTTAATCCAAGTGCCTAAGCAGAAAAAAGAAAAAGAAGAAGAGTATCGCAGTGTAGCGTAAGTATATAAATCTTCTTTAACACTATGTTTACTAAAAAGCACCCTATTTAATAGGGTGCTTTTTTATGAATTACAACATGTGGAATTTTCTAGAGGCAAAAAAATGAGTAAAGTATCCGTTTGGATTATATTGGAATATCATAAATTGATATATTATATTCGAAATACTTATTAAATCTTAAATTATAAACACGACATGCATCGGTAATTGCAAGATATACTTTCTTGATATTTTCAGAAAAATGTTGAGAAAATATATACTTGAGTTTTTGGTAAGGCTTTGTAAATGAAGGTATCTACAGTTTATCTTCTTCAATTTTAAAAAGAGGAGTACGAATTAAATTTTTTAATGTAAGTACTTATTAATGCTTTTAGATGTAATTGTATTGAGAAGTACTAAAATATTTTATCTGAAAAATAAAAATAGGTTGACAAGTTTATTGAGAAAGATTATCATTTCGATGTAAGAATATTAAATGAAAAACATTATCAATGAATAATGTTTTGATGAAAAGTACACTTGACCAATTAGTTTAGTAAGTGTATTATTTTTTACATTGATAGTGATAATCGTTATCATTATTGCTATTTGTTTAATTAGATTAATTTTCAAATGAAAGGATAGAGGAAATGAACTTAGGGGAATTTGATGGAAAAACGGTTTTAGTAACAGGTGCAGCTCAAGGTATAGGCAGTGTTGTTGCCAAAATGTTTTTAGAAAGAGGAGCTACAGTTATTGCGGTTGATCAAAATGAAGAGGGGTTAAACGTACTCTTAAATGAAAATGAATTAAATGAAACACGTATGAAAATATTTCATTTAGATGTGAGTGATAGTACCGCTGTTGAAGATATGGTAAACGGTATTGAAAATGATATAGCACCAATAGATATATTAATAAATGTTGCAGGGGTATTACGTATGGGACCAATTCACTCTTTAAGTGATGAAGATTGGAATAAAACCTTCTCTGTAAATTCTACAGGAGTTTTCTATATGTCTCGAGCAGTAAGTAAACATATGATGCAAAGAAAGTCAGGGGCAATTGTTACAGTTGGTTCAAATGCGGCAAATACTCCGAGAATGGAAATGGCTGCGTACGCTGCATCAAAAGCCGCAACTACAATGTTTATGAAGTGTTTAGGATTAGAGCTTGCAGCATACAATATTCGCTGCAACTTAGTTTCTCCTGGTTCTACTGAAACTGAAATGCAAAGATTACTATGGGCTGATGAGAATGGAGCTGAAAATATAATTGCTGGTTCTCAAAATACATATAGACTCGGTATTCCGTTACAAAAAATTGCACAACCTTCAGAAATTGCTGAAGCAGTATTGTTTTTAGCTTCTGATAAAGCAAGTCATATTACAATGCACAATTTATGTGTCGATGGCGGAGCTACATTAGGAGCTTAATAAAAAATTCAGGAGGTTATTGTACTATGAATGAACTTACAGCCGTAAAGGAACTGTCAGAAAAACTTTTAGAAGATTATAAGACAGAATCTTCATTCTTTTTCGCTTCACCAACTCGAACAATATTAGCAGAAGGAGAGTTTACTACAGTAAAACATCGTGAAATTGAAAGCTTTCCAGAACTTGTACAAGCGGTATTAAGTAATGCAAAACAAGCTGGAAATCCGAATCCTATCGTTGTTGGTGCTTTGCCTTTTGATCGTAGAAAAGAAGTTCAACTTATCGTACCAGAACATAGTAGAATTACTGAGCGTTTACAGTTAGAGACAACAAATGAGATAAAACGAAATGAGAAACTGACATTTGAAATGACACCGGTTCCAGCTCCTGAAGTTTATATGGATGGTGTGAAGCAAGGAATAGCAAAAATTCAGGACGGAGATTTAAGGAAAATCGTTCTATCTAGATCGCTGGATGTTAAGTCTTCCGAGAAAATTGATCAACAAAAACTACTTCGTGAATTAGCGGAACATAATAAGCACGGCTACACATTTGCTGTTAATTTGCCGAAAGATGAAAACGAGTACAGTAAGACGTTAATTGGAGCAAGTCCTGAATTACTTGTTTCACGTCATGGTATGCAAGTAATTTCTAATCCGTTGGCTGGCTCAAGACCACGAAGTGAGGATCCAGTAGAAGATAAAAGAAGGGCAGAAGAATTACTTTCTTCTCCAAAAGATTTACATGAACATGCGGTAGTAGTTGAAGCGGTTGCCGCTGCGCTTCGCCCTTACTGTCATATATTACATGTTCCAGAAAAACCCTCAGTTATTCATAGTGAAGCAATGTGGCATTTGTCTACGGAAGTGAAAGGTGAACTAAAGGACCCAAATACGTCTTCTTTAGAATTAGCAATTGCTCTTCATCCTACGCCAGCAGTTTGCGGAACTCCAATGGAAGAAGCGAGAGAGGCTATTCAAAAAATTGAGCCATTTGACCGTGAATTCTTTACAGGAATGTTAGGGTGGAGCGATTTAAATGGAGATGGCGAATGGATTGTTACAATTCGATGTGCTGAAGTGCAAGAGAATACACTTCGCTTATATGCAGGTGCTGGAGTTGTTGCTGAATCAAAGCCAGAAGATGAGTTAGCAGAAACATCAGCTAAGTTCCAAACAATGTTGAAGGCTTTAGGGTTAAGAGATAATTCGCTGAATGAAAAATAGGGGGAAGAAAGAATGTTAATAGGTTATACGGAATGGCCAAAAGAATTTGCCAATCGCTATCGAGAAGAAGGGTGTTGGCTTGGAGAAACATTTGGTTCGATGTTAAAAGAACGCGCTGAAAAACATGGGGATCAAATTGCGATTGTAAGTGGTAATTCACAAATAACATATAGTGAACTTGATAAAAAGGTAGATCGCTTAGCTTCAGGTTTACTGAATTTAGGAATAAAGAAAGAGGACCGAGTTGTAATCCAGTTGCCTAATATTATAGAGTTTTTCGAAATATGCTTTGCGCTATTTCGCATTGGAGCACTCCCTGTTTTTGCACTACCTTCTCATCGCAGTAGTGAAATTAGTTATTTTTGCGAGTTTGGTGAAGCGAGTGCTTACGTTATTTCAGATAAGGCTCTCGGCTTTGATTATCGAAAACTAGCAAGAGAAGTGAAAGAGAAAGTTCCCGCTTTACAACATGTAATCGTAGTGGGGGAAGAAGAAGAATTCGTGAACATAACTGATCTTTATATGGATCCGATTCCGTTACCAGAAGTTCAGCCAAGTGATGTTGCGTTTCTCCAATTATCAGGAGGGACGACAGGACTTTCTAAATTAATTCCTAGAACACATGATGACTATATTTATAGTTTACGTGTTAGCGCTGACATTTGTAATTTAAATGCAGAAAGTGTCTATATGGCAGTTCTTCCAGTAGCACACAATTACCCGATGAGTTCTCCAGGGACATTTGGAACTTTCTATGCGGGTGGAAAAGTAGTATTGGCAACTGGAGGCAGTCCAGATGAGGCATTTGCTCTTATAGAAAAAGAAAAAGTTACGATTACAGCGCTCGTTCCACCATTAGCAATGATTTGGCTTGATGCAGCATCTTCCCGTAACGACGATTTATCGAGCCTGCAAGTTATTCAAGTAGGAGGTGCGAAATTTAGTGCCGAAGTTGCGAAGCGTATTCGCCCTACATTTGGATGTACGTTACAGCAAGTGTTCGGTATGGCAGAAGGGTTAGTAAATTACACAAGATTAAATGATCCTGAAGAAATCATTATTCATACGCAAGGTAGACCGATGTCTACATTCGATGAAGTAAGGGTTGTTGATGAAAATGATAACGATGTAAAACCCGGTGAAGTAGGAAGTTTATTAACAAGAGGGCCATATACAATTCGTGGTTATTATAAAGCGGAAGAGCATAATGTAAGATCATTTACAGAAGATGGTTTTTATCGCACAGGTGATCTTGTAAAAGTAAATGAACAAGGTTACATCATTGTAGAAGGAAGAGATAAAGATCAAATTAACCGTGGTGGTGAGAAGGTTGCTGCGGAAGAGGTTGAAAATCATCTATTAGCACATGATGCAGTACATGATGTAGCAATTGTATCTATGCCTGACGATTATTTAGGAGAACGCACTTGCGCTTTTGTTATCGCTCGTGGACAAGTCCTAACTGCAAACGAATTAAAAATGTTCTTAAGAGAACGTGGTATAGCAGCTTATAAGATTCCAGATCGAATTGAATTTATTGAATCATTCCCACAAACAGGTGTTGGAAAAGTAAGCAAAAAAGAATTACGTAAAGTCATTGCTGAAAAACTTATTACAGTAAAACAATAATAAAAATCGGAAGGAAGTGATTAGATGGCTATCCCATCTATTTCAGTATATAAAATGCCAATTGAATCAGAACTACCAAAAAATAAAGTGAATTGGACGCCAGATCCGAAACGTGCGGTTCTTCTAATCCATGACATGCAAGAATATTTTCTTGATGCATATAGCGATAAAGAATCGCCAAAAGTAGAACTAATTTCAAATATTAAGGTGATAAGAGAAAGATGCAAGGAACTTGGTATACCAGTTGTTTATACAGCACAACCTGGTGGACAAACGTTAGAACAACGAGGGTTATTACAAGACTTTTGGGGTGACGGTATTCCTGCTGGACCAGATAAAAAGAAAATTGTCGATGAGCTTACTCCAGATGAGGATGATATATACCTAACCAAATGGAGATATAGTGCATTTAAAAAGACGAATCTATTAGAAATTTTAAATGAGCAGGGAAGAGATCAACTTATTATTTGCGGTATTTATGCGCATATTGGCTGCCTTTTAACAGCTTGTGAAGCATTTATGGATGGTATAGAGCCATTTTTTGTAGCAGATGCAGTTGCTGATTTTTCGCTAGAGCATCATAAACAAGCATTGCAGTATGCATCTAATAGATGTGCAGTAACGACATCAACAAACTTACTATTAAAAGATTTACAAAGTGTAAAAAGCGATGAGAGTGAAGGAATCACTTTACAGAAAGTACATGAACTAGTTGCACAACTACTCCGTGAGCCAGTAGAGAGTATTGAAGTTGATGAAGACTTATTAAATAGAGGACTTGATTCGGTCAGAATTATGAGTTTAGTAGAGAAGTGGCGCCGCGAAGGGAAAGAAATCACTTTTGCAGATTTAGCAGAACGTCCAACTGTTGATGATTGGTACCGTTTACTATCTTCACAAGCAGCACAAGTGCTGTAACAAATAGTCTACATAATAAAGGGGTAGTAAAGAATGCCTAATAGTCAAAAGATTCGTCATTCGTTATCATCTGCGCAGTCTGGTATGTGGTTTGCGCAACAATTAGATCCGCTTAATCCGATTTATAATACTGGGGAATATATAGAAATAAACGGAAATATTAATCATGAAATTTTCGAGTTAGCTGTACGTAAAGTGGTAAAAGAAGCAGAAGCACTTCATGTTCGTTTCGAAGAGGATGAAATTGGCCCATGGCAAGTTATTGAGGAATCGTCAACGTTTCATATGCATTTTATTGACGTTCGTAAAGAGGGAAATCCTGAAGAAGCTGCTAAAGTATGGATGAAAAATGATTTATCTGTACCGATAGATTTAAAAGAAGATAAATTATTTACTGAAGCACTTATTCAAGTTGAAAATAATCGTTTCTTTTGGTATCAGCGCATCCATCACATTGTGATGGATGGCTATGGATTTTCACTTCTTAGCCAAAAGGTAGCGAATGAGTATACATCACTTATAGAAGAAACAAATAAGAATGAAAAGCCATTTGGTTCCCTTGCCAAAATTGTACAAGAAGATAATGAGTATCGTGAATCTAAACAATTTCAGGAAAATCGTACTTTTTGGCTAGAAAAGTTTGCAGATGAACCGGAAGTTATAAGTTTAGCAGAACGAGCGCCGAGAACATCAAATGGATTTTTACGAGAAACTGCTTATTTATCAAATGCTAGTTCGAAAACTTTACTAGAAGATATTAATATTTCGTTAACGAGTTGGCCCGAATTTGTTGTAGCTGTAACAAGTATTTATATGCATAAATTAACAGGTGCAAATGATATTGTTTTAGGTTTACCGATGATGGGGCGTCTTGGTTCTGTATCTATTCATACACCTAGCATGGTAATGAATTTAGTTCCACTTCGTCTAAAGTTAACTCCAAATATAACTTTTGCAGAATTAATACAGCAAGTTTCTAAAGAAATTCGAGACGTACGTCGTCATCATAAATATCGTCATGAGGAATTAAGAAGAGACTTAAAGTTACTAGGTGAAAATCAAAGGTTGTTTGGGCCGTTAGTGAATGTTATGCCTTTTGATTACGGGCTTATCTTTGCTGGAAATCGTGGTATTACACATAATTTATCAGCAGGACCTGTCGATGACTTATCGATTAATGTATATAAGCGCTTCGATGAAAATGAGTTAATGATTCATTTTGATGCGAATCCGGAAGTATATAACGGCGCGGAACTAGCATTGCATAAAGAAAGATTTATGAGTCTATTAGAATTAGTGATAAATAATTATCATAAAGACGAGCCGATTGGAAAAATAAACATTACTCTTCCTGAAGAAAATCATAAAGTTTTATTGGAATGGAATGAAACGAAGAAAGCTGAAGAACTAATTAATCTACCTATATTATTTGAAAAACAAGTACAAAAAAATCCAAATAAAATAGCAGTTACTTGTAACGGGATAAAACTTACGTATAAAGAGCTAAATGAACGAGCGAATGAACTAGCACACTATTTATTAGAAGAAGGAATAGAAGTAAATCAGTTTGTAGCCTTAGTATTTCCAAGATCAATAGAAATGGTAGTTAGTATGCTAGCAGTTCTAAAGGCTGGTGCAGCGTATTTACCGATAGATCCAGAATACCCAGCCGAGCGAATTCATTATATAGTAAATGATGCAAATCCAGTTTGTATCATAACACATTCATCTGTTTCATCTACTTTAGTTATAGAAAATGATATTAAAAAAATCATATTAGATAGCGAAGAAACGAAAATAGCGTTAAAAACATATTCTCATATGAATCTACCATTTAAAAATGATGAATCACTTTTAAACCAAGCTTATACAATTTACACTTCAGGATCAACTGGAAATCCAAAAGGTGTAATTGTTACTATGAAAGGTTTAAGTAACTTCTTATTAGCTATGAAAGATATGTTTTCATTAAATGAAAACGATCATTTATTAGCAGTTACAACGTTTGCGTTTGATATTTCTGCTCTAGAAATTTATTTACCTCTTATTAGTGGTGCAAGTTTAACAATTGCACAAAAAGAGGTAATCCAAGAGCCTTCTGCGTTAACGACATTGTTACAAGAAGAAAGAGCGACAATTATGCAAGCTACACCGACGCTCTGGCAGGCGTTAATAACTGAATATCCAGAGAGGTTACAAAGGCTAAACGTACTCGTTGGCGGTGAAGCTCTTCCGGCACATTTAGCAAATAAATTAAAAGAATTAGGTTGCTCTATAACTAACTTATATGGACCAACTGAAACGACTATTTGGTCTACTTTCATGAACATTGATGACAGTGAAAATGGTATCCCTCCTATTGGAAGACCAATTTGGAATACAGAAGTGTACGTTTTGGATGCAGGGTTACAGCCTGTTCCACCTGGAGTTATCGGTGAATTATATATTGCAGGAGAAGGACTTGCGAACGGATATTTAGGAAAACCAGCGTTAACGGCTGAACGGTTTGTTGCAAACCCTTATGGAAAAGATGGAGCACGTATGTACCGCACAGGTGATCTTGTGAAATGGCGTAACGATGGTGTGTTAGAGTACATTAGTCGCGCAGATCATCAAATTAAAATTCGCGGTTTCCGAATTGAATTAGCTGAAATTGAAACGGTATTACAACGACATGAAAATATACAACAAGCAGTGGTAATGGTACGAGAAGATCGTCCAAATGATAAACGAATCATTGCGTATATCGTTGCCGAAGAGAAGGAACCAATTAATCTTTCGGAAATTCGTTCTTATGTTTCAGAAAGTTTAGCGAATTATATGGTGCCATCGGCATTTGTTGTGCTAGAAGAATTACCATTAACACCAAATAGTAAGGTTGATAGAAAGAAATTACCTGCTCCTGATTTTAATGGAATGAACAATGAGAGAGTTGCTAGAAATCCGAAAGAAGAAATATTATGTGATTTATTTGCTGAAGTACTTGGTGTTTCGCGAATTAGTATAGATGATAATTTCTTTGAAATGGGTGGCCATTCGCTTCTTGCATCTCGTTTAATGGCAAGAATTCGTGAAACGTTAAGTGTAGAATTAGGAATCGGAAAGCTATTTGAATCACCAACTGTTGCTGAATTAGCGAACCAGTTGGATCGTGCAAAAAGCGCAAGGCCAGCTATTAAGAAAGTAAGTAGGCCAAATGAAGTTCCACTTTCATTTGCACAGCGCAGGTTATGGTTCTTAAATTGTTTAGAAGGTCCAAGTCCTACTTATAATATTCCGTTAGTCATTCGTATGTCTGGAAAATTGAATGAGGAAGCACTGCAAGGTGCCTTTTATGATGTAGTTGAGAAACATGAAACACTTAGAACGATTTTCCCGAATTCACTTGGCAGTTCATATCAAAGAATTCTAGAAATGGATAAATTGAATTTAAAAATGATTATAACAAATACATGTAAGGATGAATTAGAAAGTACACTGTCTGAAGCTGTAAGATATAGCTTTAATCTTGATATCGAACCAGCAATTCGTTTGCAACTTTTTAAAGTGAGTGAAAACGAACATGTTTTACTAATTCTTTTGCATCATATTGTAGGAGATGGATGGTCATTACAAGCGTTAACGAGAGACTTTACAGCGGCTTATAAAGCACGATGTCAAGGTGATAGTGTTCAACTAGAAACCCTTCCAGTTCAATACGCAGATTATTCACTATGGCAACAACAGCTATTAGGTGATGAAACAAAACCAGACAGTATTATTTCAACACAATTAGATTTTTGGAAAGAAGAGTTAAAAGGTTTACCAGATCAAATGGAGTTACCTACAGATTACCAGCGCCCAATTGAAACTAGTTATCGCGGGGAAACAATTCATTTTCATTTAGATGAAGGTATGCATAGTAGGTTAGTGGAGCTCGCTCGTAAAAATGGAGTTAGTTTGTTTATGGTGTTGCAAGCAGGACTAAGTGCCTTATTTACAAGATTAGGTGCTGGAACTGATATACCATTAGGTAGTCCGATTGCTGGGAGAAACGACGATGTACTCACGGATATAGTTGGTTTATTTGTAAATACATTAGTGTTACGCACAAATACATCAGGAGATCCAAGTTTTAAAGAATTATTAAATAGAGTGAAACAGGTAAACCTTGCAGCTTATGAAAATCAAGATGTTCCATTTGAACGACTTGTTGAAGTGTTAAACCCAGTACGAACTCGAAATAGTCATCCGCTGTTTCAAGTTATGTTAGCTTTCCAAAATACGCCAGAAGCAACGTTTAATGTACCGGATTTAGAAGCGAGCCTTGAAATTCAAAGTGTTGGTTCTGCAAAATTTGATTTAACATTTGAAATTAGCGAGAGTAACAGAGTTGATGGTACTCCAAACGGCTTACACGGATTGTTAGAGTTTAGTACCGATTTATATAAACGTGAAACGGTTCAAAAACTAATAGAACGATTCATTCTATTATTAGATGATGCAGAGAAACATCCGGATCAATCAATTGGTAGATTAGAAATATTAACTTTAGCAGAGCGAAATACAGTTTTAGAAAAGTGGAATGGTGGTTTTCAAATTGTACCTGAAATGACATTGCCGCAATTATTTGAAAAGCAGGCTCATGTAAATCAAAATTCTATTGCTGTTGTCTTTGAAGATGAAAAGCTAACTTATGAAGAGTTAAATAGAAAAGCGAATAAAATAGCTCGTTTGTTAATAGCGAAAGGAATCGGTCCTGATCAACTTGTTGCTTTAGCGATGCCGAGATCTTTAAATATGGTTGTAAGCTTACTTGCTGTTCTTAAAGCTGGTGCGGGATACCTTCCGTTAGATCCAGATTATCCGTCAGATCGTATCTCATTTATGCTACACGATGCGAAACCATCATGTGTTTTAACAAATTCAGATGTGGAAATTGAATGTGATGAGGCACTAAAGATTTTAGTTGATGATGTGAACGTAATAGAAGAAATTGAGAAATATAGTGAAGACAATATAGATGAAATGGAGCGCATGAAGCCGTTATCTCCTTCACATATTGCTTACGTTATTTATACGTCAGGCTCAACAGGTAGACCGAAAGGGGTTATGATACCTCATCAAAATGTAGTAAGACTTTTAGGCGCAACTGATCATTGGTTCCAATTTGACGCAGACGATGTGTGGACGATGTTCCATTCATACGCTTTTGATTTCTCGGTTTGGGAAATTTGGGGACCTTTATTATATGGAGGGCGTTTAGTTGTAGTACCACATACTGTAAGTCGCTCGCCGAAAGAATTTTTACAGCTTCTTGTTAAGGAAAAGGTTACTGTTTTAAACCAAACTCCATCAGCGTTCTATCAATTGATGCAAGCAGATCGTGAAAATGAAGAGGTTGGTCAAAAATTATCTTTACGATATGTTGTTTTTGGCGGAGAAGCACTTGAACTAAGTCGATTAGAAGATTGGTATAGTCGTCATCCTTATAACGCACCGAAGCTTATTAATATGTACGGAATAACGGAGACGACGGTACATGTTAGTTATATTGAATTAGATGAAAGTATCGTATCTTTACGAGCAAATAGTTTAATCGGGTGCAGTATACCGGATCTTAAAGTATACGTATTAGATAACTATTTACAACCGATGCCACCTGGAGTAGTTGGAGAAATATATGTTGCAGGTGCAGGGCTCGCTCGTGGATATTTAGGAAGAGCAGGATTAACTGCTGAACGTTTTATCGCAGATCCATTTGGTAAGCCAGGTACAAGAATGTATCGTACAGGAGACCTAGCGCGCTGGCGTCAAGATGGGACGTTAGATTATATAGGACGTGCAGATCATCAAATTAAAATTCGTGGATTCCGAATTGAATTAGGGGAAATAGAAGCGGTAATAATGAAACATCCTAAAGTTGAACAAGTAGCTGTTATTGTACGGGAAGATCAACCAGGGGATAAACGATTAGTTTCTTATATCGTCGCATCAAATAATGAAACGATCGATACGAATGAAATGCGTCAGTATGTTGGAGGTAGTTTGCCAGGTTATATGGTTCCATACGCTTTTGTAGTAGTAAATGAGTTACCTTTAACTCCAAACGGTAAATTAGATAGAAAGGCATTGCCAGCTCCAGAATTTATTGTATCATCTTCTAGCCGCGGACCGAGAACACCGCAAGAAGAAATGTTATGTGACTTGTTTACAGAAGTTTTAAGTGTGTCTCAAATTGGAATTGATGATGGATTCTTTGATCTTGGTGGTCATTCACTTCTTGCAGTGCAGCTGATGAGTCGCATTAAAGAGGCACTTGGAGTTGAACTAAATATCGGAACTTTATTTGCAGCACCTACTGTTGCAGGGCTTGCTGAAAGACTTGAAATGGGGAATGGTCAAAGTGCACTTGATGTGTTGCTTCCATTACGAGCAAGCGGAGATCAATTACCATTATTTTGCGTACATCCAGCAGGTGGATTAAGTTGGTGCTATGCAGGACTTATGAAATCTTTAGGAACAGATTATCCAATCTATGGTGTACAAGCACGTGGTATCGCTGAAAATGAAGAACTTCCAAAAAGCTTAGAGGAGATGGCGGCGGATTATTTAAAACACGTTCGTGGAATACAGCCTCACGGACCATATCGTTTACTCGGATGGTCGCTTGGAGGAAATGTTGTTCATGCAATGGCGGCGCAACTTCAAAATGAAGGGGAAGAAGTAGAATTACTCGTTATGCTTGATTCGTATCCTGGTCACTTCTTACCGAATACGGAAGCACCTACTGAAGAAGAAGCGTTAATCGCATTACTTGCTTTAGGTGGATATGATCCAGATAACATGGATGGTAAACCACTTACTATGGAAAGTGCGGTTGCAATACTTCGCAAAGATGGAAGTGCATTAGCAAGTCTTGAGGAAGAGACTATTTTAAACTTGAAAGAAACATATGTAAATTCAGTAGGGTTGTTAGGGAAATACGTGCCAAAAGTTTATAACGGGGATATTTTATTCTTTAGATCTACTGTTATACCAGACTGGTTTAATCCTATTTCTCCAAATACGTGGCTAAATTATTTAGACGGGGAAATCGTGCAGCATGACATTGATTGTAGACATAAAGATTTATGTCAGCCAGGTCCACTTACAGAAATTGGACAAGTGCTAGCGAAATATTTGCAGAATAAGAAAGGGGTAAGTAAAGTATGACGAATCCATTTGAAAATGATAATTACACATATAAAGTATTAATGAATGAGGAGGGCCAGTATTCTCTCTGGCCTGCCTTTCTCGATGTACCAATTGGATGGAATGTCGTACATGAAGAAGCTAGCAGACAAGTTTGCTTAGAATACGTTGAAGTTAACTGGAATGATTTAGAGCCGAAAAAAAATCAAATTAGCGAAAAAATATTAGTAGGAAAACAATAATGAAAGTAAAAATAAATCCAAAAGTAGTTGTAAGCATCGTTTATATAACAGCGATGTTTATGGCTGCGATGGATGCAACGATTGTGAATGTAGCACTGCAAACGATAAGCAAAGAACTGCAAGTGCCCCCATCTGCAATGGGGACTGTAAATGTTGGGTATTTAGTTAGCTTAGCTATTTTCCTTCCGATTTCTGGTTGGTTAGGAGATCGCTTTGGTACGAAAAAAGTATTTTTAACTGCCCTTTTCGTTTTTACAATTGCATCTGCACTATGTGGAATTGCTAATGATATTACTTCATTAAACATTTTTCGTATCATTCAAGGTGCTGGTGGCGGACTTTTAACACCAGTCGGGATGGCGATGTTATTCCGAACATTTTCACCAGAGGAAAGACCAAAAATTTCTCGATTTATTGTACTTCCAATTGCTGTAGCACCAGCGATCGGACCAATTATTGGTGGTTTCTTTGTAGATCAAATGTCTTGGCGCTGGGCATTTTATATTAATCTGCCGTTTGGCATCATTGCGTTGCTATTTGGACTTCTATTTTTAGCAGAGCATATTGAAAAATCGGCTGGTCGTTTTGATTCTCTCGGTTTTGTTCTTTCAGCACCAGGTTTTGCGATGCTCATCTATGCACTCAGTCAAGGCCCGTCAAAAGGTTGGGTTTCTCCAGAAATAATTAGTATTGGGATAGCTGGGATTGTATTACTTACATTGTTTATTATTGTAGAACTTAAAGTAAAGCAACCGATGTTAGATTTACGCTTATTAAAAGAACCGGTCTTTAGAAAAATGAGTCTTATTTCGTTGTTTTCATCAGCTGGTTTACTAGGAATGTTATTTATTTTTCCGCTTATGTATCAAAATGTAATAGGAGTTTCCGCGCTGGAGTCGGGTCTTACTACATTCCCAGAGGCGATTGGATTAATGATTTCTTCGCAGATTGTACCATGGTCATATAAGAAATTAGGAGCTCGAAAGGTAATCTCTATTGGATTAGTAAGTACGGCGGTTATCTTTATTTTATTAAGTTTTGTAAATCATGATACGAATCCATGGCAAATTCGGGCACTATTGTTTGGCATTGGTATTTTCTTAGGCCAATCTGTCGGTGCGGTTCAATTTTCTGCTTTTAACAATATTGCACCACCTTCTATGGGTAGAGCAACTACTATATTCAATGTGCAAAACCGATTAGGATCAGCAATAGGAGTTGCTGTTTTAGCTAGTATACTATCTGGTTTTGGAAGTAATAACGTACAGAATAATGCACAGTCAGATTTCTTACCATATCAAGCAGCATTAATTGGATCAGCAATATTTTTACTCATAGCATTACTATTTTCTTTACGTATTTCTGATAAAGAGGTAATGTCAAAGAAGAATAAAAAGCTGTTATCTGTATTACAAAAAGAGAAAGAAGTTGTAAATGAATGAGTTGCAGCATGCTAATACTCTTTTGAAATAAAGTAATATTGGCATTTAAAAGGAGAGAGTTTACATGATAGAGAGTAAAGTTGTAGATTCTGTACCAACTCTTAATGAGAATAGTTGTCAAATATGGTGGGCAAGAATTTCAGATTTACAATCATGGCATTACAATTTACTAAATGATGTAGAGCGAGAGAAAGCAAATTCATATCATCATTCGGCAGACCGTGCGCGTTTTATAATAGGGTGTGTAATTAGTAGATTAGTACTTGGAAAGGTACTTTCTATGTCGCCAGTCCAAGTGCCAATTGATCGAATGTGCCCAGTATGTAAATTACAACATGGCAGACCACAGTTACCAGAAGGTATGCCGCAAATATCAGTCTCACATTCGGGTGAGTGGGTTGTTGTTGCATTTACTAAATCTGCACCTGTTGGTGTTGATGTTGAGCAAATGAATCCAAATGTAGATGTTATGAAAATGGCAGAGGGCGTATTAACAGACATTGAAATAGCACAAGTTATGAAGTTACCTGATGAGCAGCGACTAGAAGGATTTTTAACATATTGGACTCGAAAAGAAGCAGTGCTGAAAGCGACAGGTGAAGGACTATTGATCCCACCAGTAGAAATTACAGTATCAGCTCCAAATGACCCTCCAAAATTGTTGATTTTTAAAGATAGACAAGAGTTAGCAGAAAATACAATGATGGAAGATGTAAGACCTAGTTTAGATTATATGGCTTCCATTGCAATATTTAGTAAAGAAGTAACTGAAATTATGCAGTTAGACGCGGGATTGCTATTAAATCATCGTTAATTTTTAATAAAATTTCTTATAGAAGAGGTGTTCCTCATGTTAGTAGCGGAAAATAGAAAAACTGAATTAACTTATAATGTACAGGCAATTAAAGATATGTTGTTTTCTAGAAATACGTCATCTATTCTAGCTTTAGAAAAACTTGTAAAAGATACAGTTCAATTTGATGTACTTGAACAGGAAGCGCTCGATAGACAATACATTCCGAAAGAAGCACAGAATTTCTTTGATAAAAACGGAACATTTCTTTATCGCGTATCTAATGTTAGTTATAAAGGTAAGGTGTTATCTGAAAATCTAATTTTTGCAGACACTTCGTTTTTACCGGATACAATAAAGAGTGAATTAGAGAGTGGAAATATTCCTGTTGAAAACCTTATAGAAAAGATGGAAGTAAGAAGAAATGTATTATATGAAGGATATCAGCCATCTGGAAATATTATCGAATTGTTTGATGGATGTTCTGTTGCGGCGAATGTTTATCCAACTAGAAAATATCAAATTGTAAGTAACTGCAAATGTGTATTTTATATTTGTGAAGTGTATCATGCAGAGAATATAAAGGAACTGCTTAAATAAGAACTAAACAATAAACAAGAAACCAGCCTATAAAATGGCTGGTTTCTTGTTTATTTAACAGCTTCTTTTAATTCTTTTCCTGCTTTAAATGCTGGAACTTTACCAGCAGCAATCTGAATTTCTTCTCCAGTTTGCGGATTACGCCCTGTACGAGCAGATCTTTCACGCACTTCAAAAGTTCCAAAGCCGATTAGTTGCACTTTATCGCCAGATTGTAATGCATTAGCAATTGTGTCAAATACGGATTGTACAGCTGCAGAAGCATCTTTTTGAGAAATATCAGCTGATTGTGCTACATTTTTAACTAATTCTGTTTTGTTCATGTTTTCACCTCATAAAAAATTTTTTAGAATGAATGTTTTAGTATAATGGTTAGTAAAGATAAAGCTAACTTTGTGATTAGAAAGAATGCTGTATATTTATGTTAATTTCGTTGAAAGAAACTGAATCCCTGCTAATATTTAGGGATTAATTAAGAATTGATTCATACAACAAGCTGTAATATGAGGATGAGGGGGAATATACGGATGATTTTTCGTGAAAAGAATGAGAAAGAAAGTATATTAATTCGTCAACATGATCATGGTTTTTTAGCTGGTGAAATTGCAAGACATATAATAGAAGATTTTTTTGAAGATAAAATATACTTAAAAGAGACAATTGATGCTATATATGAGCATGATAGAGGATGGATAGAGCTTGATAAAGTACCAATTTTGAATGATACTAAAAATATTCCATATACATTTATGGATTGTCCAAGTTCATTACGCTTTGTTTTTTATACGATTGGTTTGAATGCAATTGAAGAGTCAAATCCATACGGGGCGCTACTTTGTAGTAAGCACTTTTTATCATTTTCATTAAATGAGGAAGATGAAGAGATGATGTCTTTTTATAAAAATGAATTGGAACGACAAAAAAGAATTTTGAAAACGTTAACAAAAGAACAATATGCGATGTTTGATAAACATTATAGATTATTAAAGTTTTGTGATGAACTTTCTTTATATGTATGTATGAATAAACCTGGTGTAAAAAAGAAAGATGAAATTGATTTATTTAAAGAGGGTTTTGAAGGAACAGAAATGTTTAATAGTAAGGGGGAGAAGCCTATTCAAGCTGAATGGGTGGATGAAGAAACAATTCAAATTACATCGTTTCCATTTAAAACGGAATTTTATACATATGTAAAATATAAAACTATAAATAAACATGAAGTTAAAGAAAAAGGGATTGTAAAAGCTGATAGAGAATCGGAAATGAAGAAGCAAAACATTCGTTTCATACAATAAGGAGGAGATTTAGATTGAAAGATTACATGTTAAAACAGTTTGATTACCATACTTGGGCTAATACACGATTATTCAACCGACTAAAAGAGTTACCAAACTATGAGACAATTTTTAATGAACAGATACAGAGTGTATTCCCATCAATTAAGGATACTTTTGTACATATTTATATTACAGATCAAGTGTGGTTACACATATTGAATGGTAAAAGTATGAATGAAGTAATACAAGACCGAGAAAAATTACGAAAACAAATCGAAACTAAATCGTTACATGAATTAGAAAAAATGTTTGAAAACATGGCAAATCAATATAAAGAATTTTTAAGTAGAATACAAGACGTAAATACTGTATTTGTTATTGAGAACCCATATGCAGGTGCATTAGACACTTCCATTTTAGAGTTAGTGCAACACGTCGTAAATCATGGTACATATCATAGAGGGAATATAACAGCAATGATCCGACAACTTGGTTATTCATCTACAATGATGGATTTTGTACTTTATTTACATATGGTTCAGGAGGGAAAGGAATTGAAATAGAGAAAAAAGGAATGGCTTATTATAAATGAGCCATTCCTTTTTTTAGTGATTAACTTGCCTGTTTTTTATGACTTTCTTTCAATTTCTCTGCTTGTAAAAAGCGATTCGTTTCAGCGACAACAATACCACTTAATCCGATTAGACCAATTAAGTTTGGAATCGCCATAAGTCCATTTGCAATATCGGCAAATGTCCATACGACACCTAGCTTTAAATTAGCACCTATTGCAATCATAACGATAAAGATTGCTTTATAATATCGTACAGCACCTTGTCCGAATAAATAAGCTACACACTTCTCTCCGTAATACGACCAACCTAAAATAGTAGAGTAGGCGAATAATATAATGGCGATACCGAGAATCATACTACCAGCAGTACCGAATACGGATTGGAATGCTAATGTTGTAGCTTCAACACCAGTTTTACCTGATTTCCATGCGCCTGTAGTAATTAATACTAGCCCCGTAATTGTACATACAATAAATGTATCTAGAAAAGTACCAGTCATAGAAACTAAAGCTTGTTTTGCAGGTGAATCTGTTTTGGCAGCAGCCGCAGCAATAGGAGCACTCCCTAAACCAGCCTCGTTAGCAAATACACCACGTGCCATTCCTATTTGAATTGCAGATGCAACTGTTGCTCCGATAAAACCACCAGCGGCTGCAGTACCTTGAAATGCACCAGAAAAAATAAGTGAAAATGCTTCTGGAATTTGATCAAAGTGATAGAAAATAATAATAAGACCAGCGATTATATAAAAGAATGCTTTAATAGGAACGATATATCCAGTAACTCTACCAATCTTTTTTACACCGCCCAAAATAACGATAGCGATTAAGAATGACATGAGTATACCAGTTAATGCAGGAGGGAAAGAAAAATTGATTCGCATTGCCTCTGCAACTGAATTAGATTGAACCATATTACCGATACCGAAAGAAGCAGCTGTGCCGAATATAGCGAATAAAACAGCCAGCCATTTTTTCCCTAAACCACGTTCTAAATAATACATTGGTCCACCGGAGTATTCACCATTTTCATTACTAACACGGTATTTCACCGCAAGGATTGCTTCGGCATACTTTGTTGCCATTCCAAATAAAGCAGTAATCCACATCCAAAAGATTGCGCCGGGTCCACCGATTGTCACAGCAGTTGCGACACCTGCTATATTTCCCATACCAATCGTTGCAGCCATAGCTGTCATCAGTGCTTGGAAGTGACTAATATCTCCAGAAGATGATGTATCCTCTGATTTTTTAAAAGCTAGCTTGTGAGCGTATATTAGTTTACTAAACTGTAAACCTTTTAAGCGCACTGTGAGAATGATACCAGTTCCAACGAGTAGCAACAAAGTTGGTAACCCCCACACATACTGATTAATTTGTTCTAATACTTTACTTACTGTCTCCATCTGTATTCTCCTTTTTTAGAAAAAATAAAAACCACTTCAAGGAAATGAAATGGTCTCTGGAGAAACAAGGGATAGAAAAATAAACCGATACAAATCGGCATTTTCTTTCGCTTGTCTCTGTCCTTTTACCTGAGAGATTATCCGCTAGATTAGCGGATTTGCTCCTTCGGTGCTCGTTTTCCTCCGCGCTATATTAAGCGAGAGGGAGTCTCTCCAGAGATTCGTCCCCATGCAGTTCTACTTGTAAACAAGACCTGAGAGTTTCAAAGTTGGTTCAGCAACTTTTTGCCCCGTCGGTAGATCAATAGACCTTCTCCTGAATGGTTCATCCGAATTATAAAATTAAAAACTTAAACGCATTGATTCTGTATAGAATCAATAAAAACATTATAGATATACAATTAATGAAATGCAATCATTTTTTATTTTGAAATAGTAAATAAACTTATTTTTTTGGTATTCCTAATTTATCTTCTATTTTATGATCTCAGGAGAGATTACTTATTATATATTCGAAAAATGAATGGTGATAAAAGAGATAGGACGTAACAATGTAGGATTCTTTATGTCTTACTTTCAAATTTTCAATTCTGAATTATTTGAATTATAATTGTTGTATGTGTGGAATAAACCAATATTTTATAGGGAAATGAGTTGATAAATTGCCAAGAATAAAAAAAATAGGGCGTTTTTGTCCTGTGGATGATGAAGGATTTATTATAAACGATGCACATTTTAATAAAATTCAGCCTGTGTTTTTGGAGGTAATACAAGAAATAAAGGATACTTGTTGTCAATTTTTGCGGGATGATTTGCACAGTGTTTATATAAGGGGTTCTATTCCAAGAGGGATTGGGATAGAAGGGGTTGCAGATGTAGATATGATTATATTAGTTCGAAAGAATCCTCAAGTAATTGACTTAAGCTGGAGAAAGGAGCTAGAAGTCCAAATTACACAGCAGTTTAATTGTATATCAGGAGTGGAGTTAAGTTTTTATAGTGAAAAAGAAGTAATAAACTCAGAGGATTTTTCTTTTATAGGATTTATGATTCAGACACATAGTGTATGTATATTAGGTGAAGACGTAAAATTATATTTACCTAAATATAAAGTAAGTCAGGAGATAGTGTATGAACATCTCATTCATTTGCGGAAACAAATTGAACAAACACACGAAGAGTTAATTCATAATAAGGACGTAGATGATATAGAGGATTGTTGTCGTTGGATCATGAAGATTGTAGTCAGGGCAGGTCTAGCATTAACAATTGATAGAGAAGGGCTGTATTCCAGGGACTTATATCCAGCATATGAGTTATTTAGTAAGCATTTTCCCGAACAAGAAAAAAATATGAGGAAAGCACTACAATATGTAATTGAACCGATAAAAGATATAGAAGAAATCTTATCATTTTTAGATACGTTTGGTGATTGGTTGATAGAAAAAGCAGAGGATTCTTTGAAAAATATACAAATTTAATAAACTATAATTTCATTATGTAAACAAATTGTATTGAAGAATAGAAGAGAGGAGAGATATTGGGATTTTTACATTGTGGATGTATTCTCGCAAGGCAAGTATTCAGGTAATCAACTTGTGTTATTTGTGGAAAATTAGGAATTTTCTAGTTAGGAGATCAATGATCTTAATGTCCGTGATTTTGCAGATTATTATGGAATCACAGAGGATGTGGCAACAGGAAGCTCAAATGGATGTTTAGCGGCGTATCTTATAAAATATCGTTATCTTGGAACGGAAAAGATAAATATGCATGTTGAACAAGGGTATGAGATAAATCGCCATTCTCTAATACACATACAAGCAGAGGTGATTGAGAGTAAAATTAATGTTTGCATTGGTGGAAAAATAGAAAGTATTGCAAGTGGGAAATGGACCGTATCATAAGGGGGATTAGAAATGCTATTAAAAACAATATTTTGCAAGGTGGAAGAAGAGAAAAGGCAATTGTTTTCTGATGCGCAAGAAAAATGGCGTGTTTTACAGTATTTAGACGGATTCTATGGACAATTTGGTGGGTGGAATGAAGGGGAAGCATGTGTATATACTTTATGGGAAGATAGAAATGCATATCAATCATTCATGAATGATGATCATGATACAATTTTTTTAAATAGTAATCAAGAAGGCACATATACTTCCTGTAATATTGAAATGTTTCAAACGTTGTATGATATAACAGAAACTCCTTTGAAAGACGTAACTGCACAAGGGTCATTTGTAAGAGTTGCAATTTGCGATGTGAAAGAAGGAAAAGAAAAGGATTTTTTACATACGCAAGAAACAATTTGGAATAAAGGAATGGAAAATGCAAAAGGAATGTTAGGTGGAGTTGTTGGGAAGTCTTTAAAGACTGAAAATCGTTACATAGTATTAACGTATTGGCAAGATGAAATAGCACATGAACTCTATATGAAAGAAATTTTCCCAGAGTTATATCAGTTAGCAAATGTAAATGAGTATGTTGAAAATATAAATGGGAAGAGAGTTATTCGGAAGGAAGAATGGTCTGTTGCCGCTTCTAAATAAAGTTAGAACTTATTAAAGTAGCTAGTTTCGAAAAATTTGATGCAGAACATTAGTTCTTGTATAATTACTTTGTACAAGAATAAGAGGGGAGATATTTAAATGAGTAGAGTTTTAAGATTTGAATTGCAAGTCCCAAACCCTGAAGAAGCTATTCAATTTTATACAAATAGTTTTGGATGGAAGTTTGAAAAAATGCCTGGGCCACATGACTATTGGTTCATAATTACAGGTGAGAGTGATAGACCTGGTATCGATGGTGGATTAATGAAATCACCTGATGGTGCTACTAGGACAACTAATTCGATTGAAGTACCTTCAGTTGATGAGTACATAAATAAAGTTATTGAAAATGGTGGACAAGTAGTTGTACCTAAAACTGCTATTCCTAATATGGGTTACTTTGCTTATTGTATAGATAATCAAGGGCTTCTTTTTGGAGTATGTGAAGAAAATAGTGAAGCGTAAAAAATTAGGGGAGTTCGAGATTATTTTGTTTGTTGAACGATGTTTTCTATCAAAGATTATAATTATTGAACACTTTTGTATAAAAACTAGTATTCGTTTAGTTGAAGAAGGATCCATTTTGATTATTTTCAAAAGGGTTCTTTTTTGTTTTTCACATATTGTGAGTTATTTAGGCATGATTAATCAAACTTATATCGGTATATTATCTATGAAAAAAGTAAATAAATGATGTTATATTCAAGGGTTAATCTATTGACTGCTAAACAGTTTGAGGTGAAAAGGAAAAGAGGACCACTTATTTTCTTGTAAACATGTAATTAAGTGAAGACGTCATATACCCTTTCATGTTAATATATTTAAGTTATAATAGGAGGCTTACCCTTTTGTATTGTACGGTAGAAGCAGTGTGAGCTTGAAATTTTTTATGAAAAGGATGTGCCTAACTTGCGTATCAATAAATTTATTAGTGAAGCTGGAAAAGCGTCTCGACGTGGAGCAGATAAGTTAATTAACGAGAGAAAAGTAATTATTAACGGTAAGGTTGCAAAAATTGGTGACCAAGTAAATCCAGGTGATGACGTACGAGTAAATGGAGAGCAACTTCGTATTGCTCGAGACCATGTGTATATCGCTTTAAATAAACCAGTAGGTATTACATGTACAAGTGAAAAAGCCGTAAAAGGTAACATTATCGATTTAGTGAATCATCCTTTACGAATTAATCACATCGGACGTCTCGACAAAGACTCAGACGGTTTAATTTTGTTAACGAATGATGGCGATATCGTTAATGAGATTTTACGTGCTGAAAACAAACATGAGAAAGAATATATCGTTTCAGTAGATAAGCCGATTACACCGGAGTTTTTAGAAAAAATGGCAGCAGGTGTTAAAATTTTAGATACAAAAACACTTCCTTGTGAAGTAACACAGTTATCAAAATATGAGTTTGAAATTATTTTAACACAGGGGCTAAATCGTCAAATTCGCCGTATGTGTGAAGCTTTGGGTTATCAAGTATACACGTTAAAACGTACGAGAATTATGAATATTGAGTTGAATAATTTACCAGTCGGACAGTGGAGAGATTTATCGAAAAAAGAGAAAAAACGCCTATTTTCAGACTTAAATTACGAACCACAAGATTGGTAAAAAAGAGAAGGGGAGACCAAAAAATGTTTTTGGTTTCTTTTTTTTGAATAAAAGATATATTTTTAACACTTGTAAAAATAAAATGAATAGGATATATTAAATAACAATAAATGTATTTGTTACAAAAGCAAAGAAAAGGACACGAGTTATTTTAAACGGTTATACAGAGAAGGAAGGAAAGCTGAGAACTTCCTAACGCAGTAAAATAACTTACCACCTTAGAGCTGCACTGGGGAAATCAAGTATCTAGTGCCGTGTAAGCGACGTTATCGCAAAAGAAGCCATTATGTTTTTTGTGATGGGAATCTGGGTGGAACCACGAATAAAAGCATATTCGTCCCTATTTACTAGGGATGAATATGCTTTTTTATATTTTATTTCATAATAAGCGAAGAAAAGGACACGAGTTATTTTAAACGGTTATACAGAGAAGGAAGAAAAGCTGAGAACTTCCTAACGCAGTAAAATAACTTACCACCTTAGAGCTGCACTGGGGAAATCAAGTATCTAGTGCCGTGTAAGCGACGTTACCCGCAAAAGAAGCCATTATGTTTTTTGTGATGGGAATCTGGGTGGAACCACGAATATAAGCATATTCGTCCCTATTTACTAGGGATGAATATGCTTTTTTATATTTAATTTCATAATAAGCGAAGAAAAGGACACGAGTTATTTTAAACGGTTATACAGAGAAGGAAGAAAAGCTGAGAACTTCCTAACGCAGAAAAATAACTTACCACCTTAGAGCTGCACTGGGGAAATCAAGTATCTAGTGCCGTGTAAACGACGTTACCGTAAAAGAAGCCATTGTATATTTGCGATGGGAATCTGGGTGGAACCACGGGTAAAAGCACACTCGTCCCTATTTTAGGGATGAGTGTGCTTTTTATTATGAAATGGAGAGATGAAAAATGAAAGAACAGATGATCGAAATTAAATTTCCAGATGGTAGCGTTAAAGAATTTGTGAAAGGCATTACTTTAGAAGAAATTGCTGGGGCAATTAGTAGTAGCTTGAAAAAGAAAGCAGTCGCAGGAAAAGTTAATGATCAGTCTTTTGATTTACGACGAAACATTGAAGAAAGTGCGAAAGTTGAAATCATTACTATGGATTCAGATGAAGGGGTAAAAATTGCAAGACACTCTGCGGCACATATATTAGCGCAAGCTGTAAAAAGAATTTATGGTGATGTAAACCTTGGTGTAGGGCCAGTCATTGAAAATGGATTTTATTATGACATGGATCTTCCAAGTAGTGTAAACGTAGAAGATTTACCGAAAATAGAAAAAGAAATGAAAAATATTATAAATGAAAATGTAAAGATAGAGCGAGTTGAGGTTTCTCGAGAAGAAGCAAAAGAATTGTTTCAAGAAATGAATGATAGTTTGAAATTAGAGCTTTTAGAAGCAATTCCTAATGGAGAAAGTGTAACACTGTATAAACAAGGTGAATTTGTAGATTTATGTAGAGGACCACATTTGCCATCTACTGGTTATTTGAAAGCATTTCAATTAACTCATGTTTCTGGTGCATATTGGCGAGGTGATAGTAACAATCAAGTGCTTCAGCGTATATATGGTGTTGCTTTCTCTTCTCAACAAAAATTAGAAGAGTATTTACATTTTGTTGAGGAGGCCGCAAAGAGAAATCATCGGAAATTAGGTAGTGAACTTGAATTGTTTATGTTTTCGGAAGAGGCTCCGGGAATGCCTTTTTACTTGCCAAAAGGACAGATTATTCGCAATGAATTAGAAGCATTTTTAAGAGGAATTCAAAATGAGTACAATTATCAAGAAGTGCGTACTCCATTTATGATGAATCAAGAATTATGGGAGAAGTCAGGACACTGGGGACATTACAAAGACAATATGTATTTCTCAGAAGTAGATCATAAAAGTTTTGCGTTAAAACCGATGAATTGCCCAGGCCATATGCTTATGTTTAAAAATAAATTACATTCTTATCGGGAATTACCGATTCGTATGTGTGAGTTCGGTCAAGTGCATCGACATGAATTTAGTGGCGCTTTAAACGGATTATTAAGAGTTCGTACTTTCTGCCAAGATGATGCTCATTTATTTGTAACACCAGAACAAATTGAAGATGAAATCAAATCAGTGTTGGTGCAAATTGACTATGTGTATAAAACTTTTGGTTTCGAGTATGAAGTAGAGCTTTCTATTCGTCCAGAAGATTCAATGGGTGATGATAAATTATGGGAGCAAGCAGAATTGGCATTAGAAAATGTATTACAGTCATTAAATTATAAATATAGATTAAATGAAGGTGACGGTGCATTCTACGGTCCGAAAATTGATTTCCATATTAAAGATGCTTTAAATAGAAGTCATCAGTGCGGAACAGTCCAACTTGATTTCCAAATGCCAGAAAAATTTGAATTAAATTATATAGATGAAAATAATGAAAAAAGAAGACCAGTTGTCATTCACCGAGCAGTTTTAGGATCTTTAGACCGTTTTTTAGCAATATTAATTGAGCACTTTGGAGGCGCGTTCCCAGCATGGGTGGCACCAGTTCAAGTGAAAGTAATTCCAGTTTCAAATGCAGTGCATGAACAATATGTAAATAGGATTGCAGATAAATTAGCACAAGCCGGAATTCGTGTCGAACGAGATATACGAGATGAAAAGTTAGGATATAAAATTAGAGAAGCGCAAATGCAAAAAGTTCCGTATGTTCTTGTTATTGGGGATAAGGAAATGGAAAGCGAAGCTGTAAATGTACGGAAATATGGTGAAGAGAAGTCAGAAGTTGTTGAACTAGATGCGTTTGTGGAAAGTATGAAAGAGGAAATTAAAAATAGGAAATAGAGATTGATAATAAAACACACCATTAATATGTAATACTGAAGTTAAAGTAATTAAAGATATATTAAATAACAATAATAAACGCAGAGAAGGGATAGCTTAATTGCTATCCCTTCATCTAAATTTCACAATCTAATCCCATTGGTTGAAGAAAGTTGTTATTTGTTTTTATTGAGTGTATTCGTCGCTTTTGTACTCCAAAATATCACCCGGTTGACAATCTAAAGTCTTACATATCGCTTCCAATGTTGAAAAACGAACCGCTTTTGCTTTCCCATTTTTCAGAATGGAAAGATTCGCCATCGTAATCCCAACCCTCTCCGAAAGCTCCGTTACGCTCATTTTTCGTTTTGCTAACATCACATCAATATTAATAATAATTGTCATATTCTCCACCTCAGACCGTTAAATCATTTTCTGATTTTATATTAATAGCTTCTTGTAAAAGCCTTTGGAGAACAGCAGCAAAAACGGCAATCACCATAGAGGCGAAAATGATGGTCAATCCGATTGGTATGAAACTTGGAGGATCAATTTTTTTCGCCATGAGATAGTAGAGTGGCATACCTAGCAAGTACAAGGTACTGATCGTGATGGCACAGTATTTTATATTCTTTAAAGCCTTTACCGATAATTCCGAGAACGCTTGGTTCTTATCAATATAGCTTAAAAGTTTAAAAGCTTGATACAGAGCAAAGTAAAAAGGTATCGCTGCCGCGTACATATCGATTAAAACGAGAGATTTCATATAAGCAATATCTGGATACAATTCTCCAGCGAAATTCCCAATCTTAGGCACCAAAAATATGCACAATGCAAGAACTGGGAATCCTATAAAAATAATAGCTAGCTTTAAAAAGAGTGTCGTAACTTGTTTCATAAAAAGCACCTCACTTATGTAATAACAACATGATTTTATCATGCGATTTATCGTTTTGCAATAAAAATGTATTGTTTTTTATTGTGTTATTATTTTTATTGAAATATCTTTTAAATTTTGATAACAATAAAAAGCATTTCTCATTCCAAAGAAATGCTCTTATGAAGTGGTTTGTTTTTTTTAACCTTACAAAAATGTAAGGTAAATGTAAGGGAAATCKAATGAAAGGATTTTAGAAAAGTGAGAATATTAAGCAGAGAAATCGTTTGTATTTCTTATGTATCTCAATCTGCATTTGGAAAATTTAAAAATTCTTAAGAATTTTTATGAGAAAAATATAAGAAATATATGGGAAATTTATACTATACAAAAGGGATGGAGTGAAAGAGATGTCAACAAATGTAGTTACTGTAGAAGGTGTAGAAAAAACGTATGGGAAAAGAAATGAGAATCAGTCAAAAGCATTAAGGGGTGTTTCATTAAGTATTAAAGAAGGAGAGTTTGTAGGGATTATGGGTCCTTCTGGATCTGGTAAAACGACATTATTAAATGTGATTAGTACACTTGATCAAGCGACAGGTGGTAGTGTAACAATAGCTGGCACAAATATTACTTCTATGAAGGGGAATGCATTATCAGATTTTCGTTCTCAAAAACTAGGATTTATTTTTCAAGACTTTAATCTACTAGAAAATTTATCAATTTATGAAAATATCGCTTTACCACTTTCCCTGCAAGGCGTACCGTCAAGTGAGATTACTGGAAAAGTAAATGGGGTTGCGACGAAATTAGGGATTACTGAAATTTTAACAAAATATCCGACTGCTGTTTCTGGTGGACAAAAACAAAGAACAGCGGCAGCACGAGCTTTAGTACATAATCCGGCAATCGTATTAGCAGATGAACCGACAGGAGCACTTGATAGTAAAAATGCAAAAAGTTTATTAGAAGCGATGCAAGATTTACATGAAAATCACAATGTAAGTATTTTGATGGTAACACACGATGCATTTAGTGCGAGCTATTGTGAACGTATTTTATTTATACAGGATGGACTTCTTTATAAAGAGTTAAAACGTCAAGGAACACGAGAAAATTTCTATCAAGATATTTTAGGTGTGCTTGCCCAAATGGGCTCAGCAACTGAGTCGAAGTAAGGGGGGCGAGACTATGTTATTCAAATTATCACGTCATAGTATGAAAAAAATGTTAAAGGATTATATGGTTTTACTTATTGGTCTAGTCATTAGTATTAGTATTTTTTACATGTTCCAAACGATGGCGATGAATAGTGAATTTACAAAAGATAATAGTCTCATTAGTAGTATTAGGCTCGTCTTTTGGGTTGGTGCAATATTGCTTTCTTTCATTACAGTTTTTTACATCATATATGCCAATTCTTTTTTACTTACATTAAGAAGAAAAGAACTCGGTATGTACATGATGCTTGGAGCGAAAAAGAAAAAAGTAGCGCAATTATTATTTATTGAGACTTTTGGTATGGGGATTGTCAGTATTATTATCGGTATTTTAGTAGGAATAGTACTTGCTAGTGTAGCAGGAAATTTTTTAATGAATGGAATGGAAATTTCAGCAAAAGGTAATTACGCATCTGTGTACACACCAGCTATATTAGTTACATCTATTTTCTTCTTAATATTATTTTTCATTACTGGTTTAATGAATAGTTTCCGATTATTACGTAAAACAGAATTAGAGTTAATACGTGAAGATGAAACGCAAGATGAGGTGAAGAAAAGTAAGACTCGCACTGTTATTATGACAGTACTAGGTGTATTGCTAGTAAGTACAGGATACTATTTTATGGTGAATATAAAAATGTTTGCTGAACTAGGATTTATAATAGCGACAATTGTTACGACAGTAGGAACGTATTTCATTTTTAGCTCGTTGCTCCCACTTTTTGTAATAAAAATTAAGGGAAATAAAAAACGAAATGAAACGGGATTAAATAGTTTTACTTATGCACAGTTACGTTTTCGAGTAACTAGTTTATCGAGGGTACTAGGCACTGTAGCGATGTTAATTGCATTAGGTGCAGGTGCAATGACAGCAGGTATGGCGTTTCAAAAGAATGTAGGCATTATGACAGACTTCTCACGTGTATATGATGTCGTAATTCATGATCCAAATGAACAAGATAAAGCGGCATTAAAAGAAATGGAAATTGTTGAAGAAAGCAAGTATAAGTATAAAGTAGATGGAGAAGCGGTTTATTATTTACGTAACGACTTAACTGAAAAACCACCACTTATTTCAGATCATTTTGATACAAAGACTTTAAAAGAACCTGCTCGTAAACGTGTGGCTACACCTTTAACTGAACCTGTCTATTCTGCTTTGGAAGCTCCTGAAGTAGCGAATAAGCTTCCTCGTATGCCAAAAGATTGGGAAGATGCGGTTGTAAGAGAGATACAAATTACACATAATCAATTTAACGGAAAACCGGTAAGAATTGCAGATGAAGAGCATTACAAAGGAATTCAAGGAACAGAACATACTGTAACATTAGCAAAAGTAGATGATATGAAAAAATATAAACCGTTATTGACAGAAATTGATAAGAGGCAAAAAGAACAAATTGAAAAAACAACAGATACAAAAGTAGAATTATATACGAAAATGACAATTTATCAGTTTATGAACAGTTTCATGAGCGGAACAATGTTTATGGGATTTTTCCTTGGAATTGCGTTTTTAGCAATGATGGCAAGTTCTCTTATGTTCAAAATATTAACAGGAGCTTCTCGTGATGTACGCCGTTATGAAATGCTACGAAAAATCGGTGTGAGACGTAGTATGTTAACAAAAAGTATATATAAAGAAATCTCATATTTATTTATATTCCCAGCAATTATTGGAATTTCCCACGTGTTAGTAGGGCTTAACTTATTCAGCTTTATATTAGTTGACCCGTTTGTAAAAGTGTGGATGCCAATAGGAATCTTCATAGTAATTTATTTCATTTATTATTGGATTACTGTCCAACTTTATAAAGGTATGGTAATGCCGAAAGAGGAAGTAGCGAAATAGTTTAAGAAAAGAGTCCTTGTTTTGAAAACAAGGACTCTTTTTATTTGTAATACATTGTGACCAAGCCTTCCTATGATTAATGTATTGAAAATTAAGAAAATATTAAGGGTTTATATAGCGGAAAGTTAAGAAGTGTATGGGATATTAAGAATGTACAAAAAATCAAGATGAAATTGGAAAGTGCAATTGATGTATATTGATATTCTTATAAATTTAAAAGAAAGGAAACGTTTTATGAAGAAGATAAAAAAATTAGTAAAACGTATTGCAGTCACTATTATACTATTAATAATTATGGCGTTGGTATTTCCTACATGGACCTCACAAATAAAGGTCAAAAACAGTATAAGTACATTAGAACAAGTAGAGATAAATGGAACTGGTCATGAAATTATGATACGAGGCAAAGATAAGAGTAATCCAGTTATTATCTTTGTTCATGGTGGACCAGGTTCTTCGGAAATACCATATGCTCAAAAATACCAAGACTTATTGGAAGAGAAATTCACGGTTGTCAATTACGATCAAAGAGCAAGTGGAAAATCGTATCATTTCTTTGAAGACTATTCTAACCTTTCATCAGATCTACTCGTGGAGGATTTATTAGCTATGACGGATTACGTTTCAAAACGTCTAGGCAAAGAAAAAGTAATTTTAATAGGCCATTCTTATGGTACATATATTGGAATACAGGCTGCCAACAAAGCTCCTGAAAAATATGAAGCATATATTGGCATTGGACAGATGAGCGATACAGTAGAAAGTGAGATGGATAGTTTAAACTACGTTATTGAACAGGCACAAAATGCTGGGAATGCGGATGAGGTTTCACATTTAAAAGGGTTAACTGAACAAATTAAAAATGGCGATACATATACCCCACGAAATTATGTTGCGAAATATGGTGGAACTTCAAGACTTATTGAAAATCCAGATGGTGATAACATAGGGATGTTATTCAGTAATGAATATAACTTGTTTGACGTAATTCGTTATAACTATGGATTATCCTATTCTCAAACAGTTTTATTAGAAAAAGATTTAAAGAATCCATTACCTACTAAAGTAACTAAACTGAAGTTACCGCTTTATTTTCTTATGGGTAAATATGACTATAATACTTCATTTCATGCAGCTAAACAGTATTTTGATAGGATTGAAGCGAATCAAAAAGAATTTATAGCTTTTGAAAACTCAGCACATTACCCTCAATTTGAAGAGAAGGAAAAGTTTTATGAGTGGTTGTGTGATACATTCGTAAAATGAAATTAAATAAAAAAGCACTTATTTTAAAAATAAGTGTTTTTTTATAGTATATAATCGATCAAGAAGGAAAATGTTGGATAATAGTCGAAAGATATAATACAACTTCAGAGAAATGACGAGAATCGATATGTTTTGTCGAGAGAGGAGTTATTTTATTAAAAGATATAGGTACTATACATAGTTTTAGTTTCTGAATATTCATTTAAATAGAAGGGGTAATAGTTATGTTCATTCGAATTGGTAAGTGGTGTGGGGTTACTTGTTTACAATTATTTGCTGCAATCTTATGTATAATCTGTCTAGGTGCGCTCCCTCGGTTATTTAAGGGATTACAAATTGATTTAATCGGTTTTTGGAATGCAATTATATATGTTGGTGAGAAAGTACTTCACCCAACTGAAATTACATATGGTTTTCAAGCGCCGAGAAAATTATTTCCGCAAATTTGGATCCATTATATTGAAACGATGATAGTATTTCTTTCAGCATTTTTACTTTCTTTATGTATAGCGTATGTACTTGTTGTTTTTGTACTGCAGCGAACTCATATGAAACAAAGAATATGGAATGGGATTTTTCTTACCCTTGAGAGCATACCAGATATTTTACTTATTTTATTATCGCAACTTCTTGTCGTAATTATTTTTCAAAAAACAGGGTTTATGCCAATCAAACTGGCTGGATTAGGGGAAGAAAGAGTACGTTTGTTACCGATTATATGTCTTACAATACCAACAACGTTATTGTTTATTAAACTTTTGTTATTAAGGTTCAGAGAAGAATTAGAGAAAGATTATAGTATGTTTGCCAAGAGTAAAGGGTTAAGCTTACGGCATATTTTGACACATCATATTTCAAGAAATGTTTTATTGACGACAGTTTATTATGCGAAAACAAATATTTTATTTATGCTATCCAATTTATATATTATTGAATGGATTTTTAACACATATGGAATGTTTGTATTTGTAAAAGAACATTCGAACATAGAAATTTTCACAGTAAGTTTAATTATATTATATGTACCGATTTTTATCTTGTTTCGTTTATTACATACGCTTTTGCAAAATGTTATAAAGGAGCGTGCGTAATATGTGGCAAGTTGTTAAAAAAGATGTAAGGTTTTGGTTTGGTGTAACCTTTTTAAGTGTCCTTATGATTGTTAGTATTGGTAATACGTTGTTTTTCGATGGGAATATTCGTGAACTAACGATGATGTATAACGCAAAAGGAGAATTAGAGGTTGCTCCATTTTCACCATCGAGTAAATTTTGGTTCGGAAGTGATGCGAAAGGCCGCGATCTTTTTCAACTAATAATAGAGGGAGCGAAATGGACGGTTGGTGCGAGTTTAATTATAGCGATTTTACGAGTAATTATTGGAGGGGGCATAGGCTTACTTCTCGGTATGTATAGTCGGCGTTCTTTTCCAATTATTTCGTCCTTTTTTGACCCATTCAGCATTGTACCAATGGTTATGATTTCCTATTTTATATTAAGGGGAGTTTTAATGTTCGACAGTGGAGAGGCAGCTGCTCCGTTTCATTTGCGAGTTGCGTTTCAAATTATAGTTCTTGCATGTCTTGCAGTACCGACAGTTATGTTGTATGTAGCGCAAGAAGTCAAGCGTATTAAGAAAGAAGAATTTATGTTGGCGGCCACTGTGCTCGGCGGAAGTAAGTGGCAGAGGTTGAAACGCCATGTATGGCCGCATATGTTACCATCATTTCTTTTATTAGTAGCCCAGCAATTTGTAAGTACTTTATTACTCCTCTTGCATCTTGGTTTGTTAGAATTATTTTTTGGCGGAACAATAATTTTTGGTACAGAAGCAGATAGTGTAACAAAAGAATGGACTGGCCTAATTGGTCAAAACTTCCGTCATTTAACCACACATACATGGATTGTACTTATACCAATTGCTTTTTATAGCATGACAATTTTAGCGGGAAATCTAGTTAGTAATAGTATGCAAGATGCGATTAAGCTAGGGAATGTTAGAAGAGCGAATCGGAAGAAGGAAGAAGTGAAAGTAGAGAAACAAATACAGCCTACCATGAATGATTTTTCATTTCATAGTGAGGTGCAAAAATAAAAAAAGATAGCTGAAGACAAATTGTTTTCAGCTATCTTTTTTTCTTTAAAGTGGTGGTAAATCAATCTTACCTTCTTCAAATAATTCTTTTATCATATGTTTCGTATAACCGGCTGCTTGACCAAATGTGATTTTTGCTGGCATTGGTGCTTCATTTACATCTACAACTACATCAATAATGCATGGTTTACTTTGTTTTACTGCATTTTCAAAGGCGGGAAGTAAGTCATCTAACTGTTCTACACGGTATCCAATACCACCGCACGCCTCAGCATATTTTGCGAAATCAGGATTCGTTAAGTCTGTACCAAATTCAATATTTCCCATAACTTCTTGTTCAAATTTAATCATAGCAATTTTATTATTGTTTAATACAACGACAACGATTGGCAGTTTATATTTAACAGCTGTTACGAAGTCATTCATTGYCATTCCGAATCCGCCGTCACCACAAACTGCAAACACTTGTTTATCCGGGAAAGCAATTTGTCCAGCGAGTGCACCAGGTAAACCGCAGCCAAGTGTTGCAAGCCAACTAGAAATGATAAATTGCTGGTTTGTCATGCGGAAGTGCCTTGCTGTCCATACTGTTACATTTCCAACATCGACCGAAAGAATTGCGTCATCTTCTGCTACTTGTTGCAGAGCGTGCATAACTCGCTGTGGTTTAATTGGAGTCGAAGAATCTTCTTCTTGATTGTGTAATTTTTCTTCCCACTTTTTCATCATTTCTTGATGATGCTCTAAGAAGGAATGGTCCTCGTGTTTTTCTACATTTTCAATTAACCATTTTAATGTTTTATCAGCATCACCAGCTAAGCCGATATCTGTCGTATAACGTTTCCCAATTTGTGCGGGGTCTGTATCAATATGAAGTGTTTTTGCTTTTTCGGGTAAGAAACCAGTGAACGGATAAGAAGTACCAACCATAATTAAAGTATCTGCATGCTTCATTGCTTCATAAGAAGGTTTCGTCCCGATTAATCCTAATCCACCGATACAAAGAGGGTGTTCATCAGGAACAATCCCTTTAGCTGGTAATGTAAGTACGATTGGAGCACCGATATGTTCTGCAAATGCAAGTAAAGACTCTCTCGCATGTTTAGCTCCTTTCCCGGCTAAAATAACAGGTTTTTTCGCTTCATTAAGTGCGAGTTTCGCTACAGCTAAATCTTCTTCTTGCGGAAATATTTCTGGTAATGTAAAGGAAGAGTTTGTAATACGTGCACCATTTTTTATTTCAAATTTCGGAACATCATCTGGAATTGTAAGAACAGAGACACCTTTTTTCGTATATGCCATTCGAATCGCTTGATTCACTACAGCAGGTAACTGTTCAGCTGACATTATTCGTTGGTTATAAACCGCAACGTCATCAAACATTCTTTCTAAGTTTACTTCTTGGAAAAAATCCGTTCCGAGTAAATCGCTTTCTACTTGTCCTGAAATTGCTAGTACAGGAGCTTGATCGAGTTTTGCATCGTATAAACCATTTAATAAATGAATCGCTCCAGGTCCTGCAATAGCCATACAAACACCAAGTTTTCCTGTTAATTTCGCATAGGCTGCCGCTGCTAACGCACCAGCTTCTTCATGGCGAACTTGAATAAATTTAATTTTATCTTGTTTTTTTCTTAAAGCTTCAATAATAGAATTAATGGAATCTCCAGGCATACCATATATGTGTTCTACACCCCAGTCAATTAAAAGATCCACTAATGCTTCACCGGCTGTTTTTCCAAACATAATCGTTCCTCCTTATAATAGGTAGATAACATTATGTTTTGGAGAAAAAGGAAAAATATACAAATAATAAATTTTTTCGCTTTAATGATGACCAGCGAATAAAGTAAACACTGTTATTAGTAAAAAACCACTAGTTGCCCACATGAGAAATGTAAGGAAAGAGAGCTGTTTCTTTGCTTTCCAAAGCATTTCGTGAATTGTGACATAGCCAAGAGAACCAATTGCGCTTCCCATAATAAGTCCTTGTAAATGGAGAGCTTTCCCGTCCATCAAAATGCCAAAAACAGTACCGGTCCCTAGGATGAGAGAAAGTAATAAAGTTGTTAATAAAAATGAAATATATTTATGTTTTGTAAAAAGAAATGGAATAATTAAAGCTAATCCTTCTGGAATATGGTGAATGACAAGCGCAAGTAAGAAAGGAATAGCAGAGTCATTATGATTTATAAACGCTGTACCTAACGCAAACCCACTCGGCATATTATGAATGAATATAGCAAAAGAAAGAAAAAGGAAGGTTTGCCATGCTTGTTGATCTTTCTTATGTATAATCGGATGATGACAATAGTTATCTAATAAGCTCATAACTAAAATACCGATAGCTATACCGAGCATAGGCCCAATTATTTCATAGCTTGAAAATGTTTCAGGAATAATTTCAAGTGATAAAAGCCCAAGCAAAATCCCACCACATAATGCGTATAAGCGATGCATCTTTTCTTCAATTAGTTGGCGTGTTGCTACTCCAACAGCACCTCCTAATAGTAATCCGCCGAACGAAAAAAACGTAACGATTATTGGAATCCATAAACGTTCCATATTATCACACTCCGATTCTATACCCTTGTTTTTAGCTTACTAACAGGCGAGGCAGATTAGTCCAAATGATAGTGTTTGATTATGGAGAAAAATCTATCAATTCGTTATAATCTATATATCGAATTTAACAGAAGATGTGAAATGGGGAATAAGATTGCAAACAAAAAGGATTCTTTTCATGTTTCGATGAAATCTTAACGCTGGTAAATGAAGAGTATTGGTACGATGATGAAGATTGTTTCCTTGTAGATCCTTTTCATATGGAGCTACTTTTGAAAGGAGAACATATTACTTTAACACCAATGGTAGAAGAGTATAAGCGTTTAGGAATTGAAACAGATTCATTTCATCCTACCAAACTTATTCGTTTTTTAACTTCTATATATAAGGAGAAATTCTGGATACAGCCCTCGGACATATTAGATGAAATCAATGCAGAATTTAAACCAAATCTATTTTATCAAACAGAAGAATGGGAACATCCTAATATTAGTGATGATCAAAAACCGAGTGAGAGCATATTCTTTCAAATTTTAGCTAAAGCGATTGAATTAAATAATGTGAATTTGATAACTGTAGGGAAAGTAAATAATGATTGGACCAATTGGACATGGAGTGATTTTGAAAAACAAGAAGAGGATGACCTTTAAATCAGAAGATGAGGAAAAGATAGAGTGTGTTGGCATAGGTTCATAGTAACTCAGCTGTTCTCGCAGTAACGCTTATTTTTGTAAACGCCCACTAAATGATAACATTTCTACATCCTAATTCAATTTGTATATAAGATAAGGAGCTACTCAGTAGCTTCTTATCTTATTATTTGTTCCGTAATAAACRCATACTGTTAAGGATTACAATAAGTGCAGCGCCTGTATCACTTAGGACAGCCATCCAAAGAGTGAGCCAACCTGGGAAGATAAAGGCAAGGGCGATAAATTTAATAATCAATGAGAACCAAATATTTTGTTTTATGATGTGCAATGCTTTCCGACTTAGTTTCATTGTATAAGGAAGTTTTTCAAGATTATCTGCCATTAATACAATATCTGCCGTTTCCATTGCGGTATCAGTTCCTGCACCGCCCATTGCAATCCCTAGGTTTGCAGTAGCGAGGGCAGGGGCATCATTTATGCCGTCCCCAATCATAGCCACTGTTTTTCCTTCAGATTGAAGTTGTTTGACAGAATGAACTTTATCTTCTGGAAGTAAGTTAGCAAAATAACGATCTATTTTTGCTTTCTGTGCAATATGTTCAGCTGTTCCTTCATTGTCTCCTGTTAACATAATAGTTTCCTGAATACCTGATCGTTTTAATTCTTGAATTGTTCCATAAGTAGTAGAACGAATGGAATCTGCTACTGAAATCATACCTAAAATGACTTTGTTCGTTCCGACAAGTATCACGGTTTGACCAATTCTTTGCATTTCCTGAATTGGTTCGTTCCACATTTGAAGCGAAACTCCAAAATCTTCATATAATACTTTATTTCCAGCGTAGTATGTTTCGCCATCTATCGTGACTTGCGCACCTTTTCCTACAATGGCGCGCAAGTCGGTTCCACTTTGAATAGAAGTTTGGTGTTCTTTCGCATATGCTGTAATGGCTTTTGCAATGGGATGATTAGAGTATTCTTCAATTGTTGCTGCGATGGATAATAACTCATCTTCAGTACAATCTACGCTTCGTACATGCATTACTTTTGGTTTTCCTTCAGTCAATGTTCCTGTTTTATCAAACGCAATAGCATTTAAAGAACCTGCAATTTCTAAAGCTGTACCACCTTTAATGAGTACACCGTTTCTTGCTGCATTTCCAATTGCAGATACAATAGCAACAGGAGTTGAGATAACTAAAGCGCAAGGACACGCAACAACAAGAAGTTCTAAACCTTTATAAATCCATTCCATCCATTCGCCCATACCAAGAAGGGGTGGGATAATCATGACACCAATTGCTAATACAAAAACGATAGGTGTATAGATTTTTGCGAAACGATCTACAAATGCTTCTGTCGGTGCTTTATTTTCCTGTGCTTCCTCTACAAGATGAATAATTCGAGATAATGTAGTATCCTCAACAAGTTTAGTTACTGTAATCTCAATCGAACCTTCTTCATTGATTGTTCCTGCATATACGGAATCGCCAATTTGTTTATCGATTGGGATAGATTCACCAGTTATTGGCGCTTGGTTTACAGTAGAAGTACCTCCTATAACTGTGCCGTCTAATGGGATTTTTTCACCTGGCTTTACAACAATCGTTGTATTCACTGCAATATCATCAACAGATTTTTTTATAAGTTCAGTTCCAATTTTTACCCAAGCTTCTGATGGGGCTAAATCAATTAATCCACGAATAGATTCTCTTGTGCGTTCAATAGATTTATTTTGTAGCGTTGCCCCTAATGCAAATAGCCAAACAACTGTTGCGCCTTCTAGCCATTGACCAATTAATGCAGCACCAATAGCGGCTGATATCATGAGAACGTTCATATCGAGTGATTTACTTCTAATTGCATAAAAGGCACTTTTAGCAGGTTTATAACCACTAATACCAATGCTCACCGCATAGAGAAGTGTAATAAGAAGAGGGGATATGTTTGTAAAGTTTCCTCCAAATCCTAAAGCTAAAAATAATCCTGAGAGAATCAAAGTTGTATTTTTTGATTTTGAAACAGGTGTTGATCCTCTACGAGCTCCAGCTAAAGTGGCTTCAAAGCCTGCGTTAGATACTTCTTTTATAATGTCATCCACATTTCGGTCATGACGAATATGCATTTTTCCAGTAGCGAAGTTTACTCGAACTTCCTCTACGCCAGAAACGTTGTGTAGATGCTTTTCGATTGTTAAAGCGCATGCACCGCAATCCATACCTTCTACAAGATAAGTTTGTACGCCATCTCCTGATATTTTCTGAGTATTAAGAAGAGGTGATGGATCTTCACATGAGCTATCACTACAGCAAGAAGATTTTGATGTCATTGATTCTTTTTGTAGGGCTAATTCAGCTGAACAACAAGTTTCAGTTTTAATAGAATTGTTGTTACTACTACAGCAAGAGGTTTCCTTAGTAATAGGGATAATTGGAATCTCTGTTTTAGAAGAGCAACATGACGATGTTTCTTTTGTAGTTTTTTCTTTTTCAGTTTTGGTTTCACCATTACAACAAGAAGTGTTTTTAACAATTGGCACAATAGGAATCTCTTTTTTGGAAGAGCAACAAGATGCAGTTTCCGTTGCTAATTCTTCTTTTGTGGATGCTATGGAAGAATTTTCACAGCAATTTGTTTGTTTTTCGCTCTCCTTTTTATCTGTCATATCAGTTCTCTCCTTTTTGAGATAAACAACCATCGTTTTTATCACATGATGCTACTTCATTTTGCACCTCATGAAAGACAACATCGAACATTGTAAGTAACTGTTCAATTTGTGTACTGCGTAAAGAATAGTAGACATACTTTCCTTCTTGTCTACCTAGGATGATGCCGCATCCTTTTAAACAGTTTAGGTGTTGTGAGATATTTGACTGATTTCCTTTAGTGATTTCTACAATTTCGGATACCGTTTTTTCACCATCTAACATACATTGAAGAATCTGAAGTCTAGTTTTATCAGCAAAGCCTCGAATAAATTTGGCTTTTATATCTAAGTCATTTGAGTTACACAATCGTATCCTCTCCATTCGTATTAGTAATAACTAATATGTTTATTCTTTATTCATATTAGCATTGGCTAATATGTGTGTCAAAATGTTTTCGAAAAGTCTGATAAAAATTACTGAGCTTTGTTTTTTGCTGTGAGAAGGAATGTAAATAATGAATAAAAAATAATATAGTTAGTGGAAGCGAAGGGTATGTTATAGTGTTTGGTGCACGCATTAAGAAATTTTAGGAAACAGGGGAGAGAAGTTCTTTGTTTAATTTTCAGGGTATTTCAAATGTAAACATTGACTGGGATTTATTTCTCATGCTAACATATAGATAATTTAATCAAGGCGGTGGAAATATATTGGACTCAGATGTTGACTCGGATAGGTGGCTAAATGACCTCGATTTTCTCAGAGTACCCCTCATCATTTTGAGAATGTAGATTGTATACAATCTCATGTTAATGTGTATGAAATTGTAGGTATGGAAAGAGAAAATATATCAGGAGGTGAATCCTTTAGTTTCAAGGAAGCTAAGGGAATTAGTTGGACATATTTAATTTAATCATGGTAGCGGTTTTAATCGCATGTACTGCATTTTTCGTGGCAATTGAGTTTGCTATTGTAAAAGTAAGAGGATCAAAGATTGATCAATTTGTATTAGAAGGAAAGAAGGGTGCGCTGGCAGCTAAGAAAGTGACATCAAACTTGGATGAATATTTGTCAGCTTGTCAATTAGGGATTACAGTTACAGCAATGGGACTCGGGGCACTAGGTGAACCAACGATTGAGAGACTTTTACATCCTTTATTTGATAAGTGGAACATCAATCCTTCCATTGCAGGTGTATTATCTTTAGGAATTGCTTTTACTATTATGACGTACTTACATGTTGTAGTTGGTGAATTAGCACCAAAAACATTCGCGATTCAAAAGGCTGAGAAGGTTACTTTATTACTTTCGGCTCCGCTTATCTGGTTCTACAAAATCATGTATCCGTTTATTCGCTTGTTAAATGGCTCTGCAAGGATGATAACAGGAATGTTCGGCTTAAAACCTGCATCAGAGCATGATGTAGCACATACAGAAGAAGAATTACGATTGATTCTTTCTGAAAGTTATGAACGTGGAGAAATTAATCAAGCTGAATACAAATATGTAAATAATATTTTTGAATTTGATAATCGTATTGCGAAAGAAATCATGGTCCCTCGTACAGAAATTATAGGGCTACATGTAGATAATTCTTTAGCAGACCATATGAAAATAATCCGTGATGAAAAGTATACACGTTACCCAGTATTTGGGGAAGATAAAGATGAAATCATTGGCATGGTGAATGTGAAAGACTTCTTTATTCGTTATATGAATAAGGAAACAAAAGAATTCAATTCTATTCAATCGTATACGCGTCCAGTAATTGAAGTAATTGAGACCATACCAATACATAATCTTTTACTACAAATGCAAAAGAAACGTATTCCGTTGGCTGTGTTATATGATGAATACGGCGGTACGGCTGGTATTGTAACCATTGAGGATATTCTGGAAGAGATTGTAGGAGAAATCCGTGATGAATATGATGAAGATGAGCGTCCGCCCATCCAGCAAATGAATGAAGGGCATCTTGTCGTAGAAGGTAAAGTATTAATTAGCGAATTAAATGATTTACTAGGATTACATATGAATGATAGTGATGTTGACACGATTGGTGGTTGGATTCTGATGCAGAATTATGATATCCAGGAAGGGCAAACAGTAAATAGCGAAGGATATGCATTTAAAATTCTTTCTAAAGACCCTCACCAAATCAAACGTGTTGAAATACAAAAAGAAATGTTGGAAGCAGCAACTGTATAGTTGCTGCTTTTTATTCAGCTGATAACATGGTAGCCATCCTCATTAAATTCATTGATTGATCAACTCTTTACCTGTTAACACATTACCGAAATAGGGAATGATTGTTTCCTTTGCATTCCAGGTTCAACACCCCTTCGATATTGTAAAATGTATCTCATTTATACAAATTGTAATATAATTTACATGTAAATTCGTAGCGTAAAATAGATTAAAAGTAACAAATGTTGAGAAAGGATTCCCTTGTTAAAATTAGTATTTGTATTTCACTAGATAATAAAAAATGTAGAATGATTTCATTTCTGACATTGTTATTTAATAGTAATCAAAATACAAAATAAAGAATTTTCTCGGCTGGAAATTTTTACACATTCATAAAATGGAGGCAATAGTTATGCAGCAAATTAAAAAAATAGGAAACTCATTTTGGTATATGACACCTGTTTCCGAGACCGATAGACCTATCTTAGGAATGGTAGTTGGAAAAGAAAAGACTTTGATGATAGATGCAGGTAATTCAGAAGCACATGCACAATTGTTTTTAGAAATGCTAAAAGAGCAAAATATCTCAAATCCTGATTTTGTAGCATTAACGCATTGGCACTGGGATCATATTTTTGGATTACCTGTACTACAAGGTGCATTATCTATTGCGCATTCTGAAACGAAAAGAGAGATGCAGAAACTAGTTTCTTATAAATGGACAGATGACGCGTTGGACACACGAGTAAAAGAAGGCACAGAAATTGAATTTTGTGCGGACTGTATAAAAAAAGAGTTCAGTGAACAACCAAGAAATATTCAAATTATTCCGCCGACCTTAACCTTTCAGAAGCAACTTGAATTAGACCTTGGTGATGTGACATGTGTGTTAAAGCATGTGGGCGGAGACCATTCACATGACTCTGTTGTCATTTATATTAAAGAAGAAAAGATATTGTTTTTAGGAGATTGTATTTATGCAAATATTTTTTCTTCTAAGTGGAACTATACGACGAAACGAACGTTTAAATTAGTAGAAGAGTTAGTGGCATTTGATGCCGAGACCTATATTCTTTCACATGGGGAAGCTATAGATCGAAATGAATTTTTGCGAGAGATTCGTTTATTAAAAACAGTAGGAACTTATACGGAAACTCATAAAGGCGATGAAGAGAAGATAAAGGCAGCATATAAACAAGAACTAGATAGAGAATTAAATGAAGATGAGCTAGAAACAATAACGTACTTTGTAAATGGTTATGAAATGGTTAATCTGTAAAACCTAACTCTAAATCAATTGATGCTTGTTCTGACCAAATGCAATGTAACTGCACAAAAAGAGTATTGAAAATTAATTCAATACTCTTTTTAATAATTAAATATTTAGTCCCAACCAATTTCTAAATTTTTTTGCTGGCTCATCAACTGGGTTTATACGGCCTTCAACACTGGTTGTGATTAGCAGCTTTTTTAGCTAATTCAGTAATATATTCAAAGAATGCATCACGTTTTACATCATAAATGACATTTACTGGTCTTCCGTTAGCAGTTTCCACTGTACGTCCTTGGCTGGGTCCGTATGTATGAACGATACTAGCAATCGTTTTTGTTTTTGCAAGATCAGCTTTCCCAACAAACGCAGCAGTTAATACATCCCACAAATAGTAGGTAGAGTTAGTTGAAAAGTGAACGAGAGGGGGGACCATTGCATAGCATTGACCAAGGAAATCAACACCAATATACTTACGCTCTTTTGCCCACTGTTCACGTATGTCTATAGTTAGCGGAACCTGGTTTGTACTTTCTAGAGTTACTAAATCAATGATTATATTAGCATTCCAAACACGAGCTACTGCTTCGGGATCCCAAAATGAATTCCACTCGGCTGTTCCGTCATGTTCTGGCTCATGTACATTGCCTGCAGTACGAAATGTACCGCCCATCCAAACGAGACGTTCAATTTTATCTTCGATTATTGGAGATTCATATAGTGCACGAGCAAGGTCAGTCAGGGGCCCTGTAAATAATAAAGTTGTTTTTCCATCAGTTTGTAGAAGAGTCTCTATTATATGATGATGTGCAGGTTTTTTTGATGCAGGTGTAACAACTTTCCCAAACTCATTTAAAATTGGTAAAGCATCTACATAAAATGCATGCATCCGCCATTCTTTTGGAAATGGGTTTTTTCCACGAGAGTTGGACGCTGCTACCTCAATATTATTTTTGCCGAAGCGATCTATAATTTTACGACTGGCAGACATTGCTGGTTCTAAATAACAATCTGCAGGAATAACTGAAACACCTGTAAGTTCTATATTTTCCATCTGGAGTAGTAAAAATAGTGATATTAAATCATCTACACCACCATCATGATTGAAGTACACTTTTTTCATCATTTTAATCTCCATTCTTTAAAATTTAACCAGGAATTAAATTTTAATTGATGAAAAATCATCAATAATTTCCACCACTTCAATTCTCCCATTAATCAGTAACTCAGGAAGTTCATTTCTAACGTTTCCTTTCCAATACTCTCTAGCTTGTTCCATTTTTTGAGCGAAAGGAATACCATCTTCTTTCGGCAAAAGGTTTCCATCACCTTCAAAAGAACTTCCGATTACTCGTAGTTTAACAATCTGCAAAACTTCTCGATTATAAGAATCAAATAGCGCTTTCCATTTCAAAGCATCCTCATAGCTTTTGGAAGCATATAAGCAAGACAACCTTGAGGGATATTCAGGAAATTCTTGCAGTCTAACCATTTCTACAATCGTTTCTCTAACCGCTCTAATTGTTTGATCTATATAATTCAGAACTACTTTAGCATTTTCATTATTTATATGTAATTCCTTATTGATATAATGCCTTTTTAAAATTTGAATGGAGTCTTCATCATTAGAATTTAATTGTTCTCTTTCAAAAAAGAAGTGATAGAGGGTATTAGTTTGATTTTTGTCAAAGTGAATGATTTGTCCGATACTCATTGTTTTCCTTGTAACGATGTGATATGCGTAAAATTCTGCTTTATTCATGGTTATCCTCCTAGTAGTAATTATCATATAATTCAATATTAAATTTAATAATTCAACATCAAAATATATAAAACCTTTGTAAGTAAAAAGTTATAAAGTGGGAGGATTGGAGTGAAGAGTGGAAGAAATGCACGTAAACGCTTTAAAAATGTTCACAAAATGTTCACTTACGAAGGAGTTTCCAATATCGATATAATGACAAAGACTCAAAGAGAAGGGATGATGAAAATTGCCAACAACAAGAAAGGAAAGCCTCCAATTTGGTATGATGATGTGCCTCGGGATGGTTATCGTTATGACGTTTTACAATTTATTAATGAATGGAGCAGGAGGACCAATTCATATTAAGGAAATCGCATTAGAACTAATAATTGGATTTATTATTGCGCTATTAATTGAAATATGTATCGTTGGACCGTGTGCGAAAAAGATTGTATTTGCATTACCATTTGATAAATCAAAAAAAGTAAACATGATTATTGCGATGGCAACAACAATGGTAATCGGAATGGTATTCTTTATGTCATTTTACGGAATGGCTATGATGTATTTACATAATGGGTTACATGGTGACTCATTCGCTTCAATTTATTTCTCGATTTTCATTAAAAATTTCATTATGGCGTACCCACTTCAATTAATAATAATGGGACCTCTTGTACGTTTCTTATTTGGAAAGTTTGTTTTGAAGAATAAAGGTGTTAATGTAGCGTAGTTTTAATTACTAAAATATTATATACGGATTAAATATTTTAAACACATCTCACATATTTTGAGATGTGTTTTTTCGTGTACATTACTAATTATTTTCATATCGATGTGACATTTGTCCTTTTGTCGTTGTAGTATTGTAGCTTTTAATTAAATCATAGATAGAAGATTAGGAGATGATTTTTTTGAAAGGTATTTTACTTTCAGTTTTTGGAGGAGTATTCATTACACTTCAAGGTACGTTTAATGCGAAACTTAGTTCAGATATCGGTATATGGTCGACGAGTATTATGACGCATTTAATTGGGTTTCTTATTGCAACAACTATATTTTTGTTAAAGAAAGAAGAGAAAGTAACGGATTTAAAGGGTGTAAAAAAAGTATATTTAGCAGCTGGCGCACTTGGTGGGTTGATTATTTGTGCGGAAACAATGGCGATATATTCAATGGGAGTTACATTAACAGCTGGAACACTTATGGTTGCTCAATTATTAACTGCTACTGTTATTGAAATGAAAGGATTATTTCATATAAAAAAGATACAAATGGAGAGATACCATATTGTGGGGACAATAGTAATGATTTTAGGTATTTTTGTGTTTAATATGTAAGGAAAGAAGGGACTGTAAGTGGATAATAAATCAGACTTAATTATTCAATATTTGAAAGCTTATAATATACTTGAAATTTTTTCAGGAATAAGTACTGACAATTTTCAAGTAAATCATTTTGAAAAAGGCAAGCTTATTTGCGATAAAGATGATGAAATTCATCGTTTATATTTTGTTATTAAAGGAAAAGTAAAAGTTTACACGATTACACCAGAAGGAAAGAAACTAATCCTTCGCTTTATCAATCCATTAGCAATTGTTGGTGATATTGAATTAATACAAAATAGCAAAGCACATAATGTTGTTGAAGCTTGTTCAGATGTTGTAGCAATCTCCATTTCTAATACAGTTATTAGAAATAAGTTATTACATGATCCTATATTTATGAAGTTCTTGCTTGAAAACATTGCGAACACGTTAAAAATATCGACTCGTTTTACAGCTCTAAATTTACTTTATCCGGTAGAAGTACGTGTAGCTAGTTATTTACTTTCGATTTCAACGGATAGTAATGGGAATATGTATAAAGAGGATTTAGATTCAACTTCTGTATCAAGTATTGCAGATTTTATAGGTGTAAGTTATAGGCATGTAATTCGAGTTTTACAAAAATTTTATAGTGAAAAATTAATTAAAAAGAAAAATGGAGTTATTGTAATTAAAGATTTTTCTAGAATGAAGGAAGTTGCTAAAGATAATATATATGAGTAATGAAAGGGAGAGAAGGGTTATGATTGGATTTAGTTTAGCTATATTAGCTGGAATATTAATTAGCTTACAATCTGTTTTTAATACGAAAGTGAATGAAATTGTAGGACAGTGGTTAACAACTGCATGTGTTCTTGGAATAGGTCTCATAAGTTCTGTTTTATTTCATATCATTACAGAGAAAAGTATAAGCGTTAACTTTTATACTGCAAATTATTTATTTTATATAAGTGGATTGTTTGGTATCGGATTAATTATTTGTATAATGGGTGCAATAAAGAGTTTAGGTCCAGCTTATACGGTGCTCATTAGCCTTATTACTCAATTAGTTGTTGCATTATGTGTTGATACATTTGGATTGTTTGGAATGGAGAGAGTACCTATACAAATAAATAAATTAATTGGTATAGGTCTATTAATTGTAGGGGTAGGAATTTTTAAAAATCTTTTTTCGAATAAGAAAGCTATTACTATAAATGAGGATAGGGTCTAAAGAATTTAAAGGAAAAGGTGTTAATAATTAGAACATATACATTTAGGTGGTAGTAAATGAGCGATAAGGAGAGAAAATAAGTGATTCAGTACATGTTGGAAGATGGTGTACATTATATTATGAGTGCAGTGACATAACTAGGAGGTTTCCACTATGACAGCTTTATTTAAAGCTATGGAGTTCCAGCTGAAAACTGAACGACTTGATCTGAGTATGTGGGAGGAATCCGATTCAGTCTGGATGAGAAAATTAATTGGCGAACGTGGTGTGGATATGCCAACCCTTGACGCCGTTCGTAGTATGCTTATAGAGATGCGTAAGAGAGCAGGCGAAAATGGCATTTCCCTTCTCACTATTCGCCGACGAGACGAAGGTGATTTCATCGGATACTGTGGCTTGATTATCGGTCGTTCCACACTGGAAGAGCCGGAGATCGCATACGAGTTGTTCCGCAGTGCTCATGGCAAAGGCTATGCGACTGAGGCAGCATCTGTTGTGCTGGACGCTGCGATTGCTACGGGGCGCCACAGACTTTGGTCGACTGTAGGCGCTTGGAATGTTGCGTCCTTCCGGGTGTTAGAAAAGATAGGATTTAAGAGGCATCACAGTACGTGGGACGAGCGCGGTGAGATTGTTTGGAACGTACGCGACCTTTAGAAATCCCGGACCTAACTCGAAACTATTGAAAAGGAGAAGAGGTCATTAGTTTGGGCAAGAATTCAGATAAAGATAAAATAACTGATTTATAATTCAAATAGTGACAAACTATAACTGAAGCATGTCCTCGAAAGCGGAGTGTTGCCTTCGCACCGAGGCTATGCCCTCCCCCAAAAACCAATCGAACGTTTCAAGTTATATATCTTTATTATACTGATTAAATTAAATATTTATTGTTTACTTATTTCATTCATTATGTAAATAAAAAAGGATAGTTAGCCCTCATAATGGACTAACTATCCTATAGATTATTATATGAATTTAATAAAATCGAGGTCTTCTTTTATATATGATTAATATATAAGCTATAGATTTATCATTTTTCAAACCGTATATGAACGAACTTCAACATCTTTATTAAATTTACAATCCGCATCATAATTCGTGTACTTCCATCCCAATCTTTATTTGTAGGTATATGTTTAAAGAAAGGGGAGCAGCTTAATATTTTTATGTTAGAAGACCACTTTTCTATTGTCTTTGGATTATTTACGTAAAAATACATCATAGCGCCGTTATTACCAGATTTTTTTACAGTAGCATTCGAAAGTGTCAGTGCGAACTTTGATTCGGCATCAAAATATAACTCTCCTCCAGGAAAACGTTTTACCATAGCGACAAATATCTCCTTCAGTTCTTCTTCTTTAAAGTAATAAAACACACCTGCTGATATAAAAAGAATACCGTCTTTTGGATCATATTTTATATCGTTGAACCAAGAAGTGTCAAAAAATGATTTGGCAATGCTTATATTTCGTGGTGTATCTTCAATTAATGTTTTGCGGAAAGCGATCGCATCAGGCAAATCAAGGTTATACCACTGTATAGTACCGTTATCAATTCTTGAAAAAGTAGTGTCTAGTCCAGAACCGATATTTACTATAGTAGCATTCGGATGTTTTCTAATAAATTGTTTAATAGTATCGTCTATTTTTCTTGCACGGGTAATGTAAGTGATACATCCATATTCGCCAAATGTATCTGCTATTTTAGAGAAATCAAAGTCGCATTCTTTAATAATCCGAATAGCTTCCGTATCATCTAAAATATCCTTGTTTTTCTCACTACCATATGCTCGTCCCCATAGTGGAATAAGCATAGTACTTTGAACTGATTGTAAATCTATTTCTTTAACCATGAAACGTCCTCCATTTAATAATAAAAAAATATCATATATATATGATTAGTCGTTATTTAGCATTTTTGATAGCATTTTATTTGTTTTATACAGTCCGTAAGTTAAATCACGTTGATCTTCTTCACTGAGTTTTTCAAGATTACTAGTGAAATTATTATAAATTTGTTTCCATCTTTCGTAATGTACTTTTTCAGCTTTATCTGTTAAGGAAATTAAAACAGCTCGTTTATCTACTGTATCTTGTTTTTTTACAATGTATCCGTTTTGCTCTAAATTACGAACGGTTACACTTAATTGTTGTTTAGGTATGTTTAAATAACTAGCAATCATTTTTAAATTTACAGCGACTTTTTGCTGGGCAATATACTCAATTATGTGTTGCTCTAAATGTGTAAATTCAGTGGATTTCTCTGATAATAATTTGAAAGTACCTGACATATTTAATAATAAATTCATGTATTCGTTTATTAATTCTTTATTAGTCATTATTTTTCGTGTCCTTTATCAATTTAGTAATTATTTTATTACTATTTTTACTTAAAATCAAATAATAACATTGATATTAGTAATTGTTTATTTACTAATATCAATGTTATTTAAATCGTGAGAGATGCATTAGAGGAAAAGTTAAAGTTTTTTATGAGCGGTGAGTAGAAAGATTATAAAATATTACTTTATACATAAAAAACTAATGAAGCCAATGTCTTTTTCAGTCATTATACTATTAATAATTTTATGGTAAAATCTTTTACATAATGAAATAAAGGGGTAGTATTCTATGGGTTATTTCTCAAATAGTTTATTAGTTTTGTTTGTTCTTATCGTATGTAGCTGTATGATTTTTGGTTGATAATATAATGATGGATTGATATAAAAGAAGGTATCTCACAAAGATGAGATACCTTCTTTTTCTTATAATTGTAATTTAGATTCAGTATTTGGTGATGGTTGAAATGTATATATTTTATACTCACCATTAGTTGATATATTAAACAAATATTAAATAGAAAAATATATATGGTACCAATCTTATTAAGTTCCTTATGTTTTTAAAGAGAAGGAGTTTCATTTTTTCTTATTGAAGTATTGTTCTAGTCAGTTTAACGATGGTCAAAATTTTTTTGGAATAAAACAAAAAGGATGATAGGGAGTATTTACATGAAAACTATTTTAAATTACACGATTGAACCCCCTAAAGATTTCAATGAATTATTAACTATGTATGAATCTTTAGGATGGAATTCTCTTGAATTATCGGTTAATGAGTTAGAGCAAATGTGTAAGCAAAGTTGGTATGCAATATATGTTTTTGATGACCAAAAGTTAGTAGGGATGGGACGTGTTATATCAGATGGTGTAATTACTGGCATTATTTGCGGAGTGTGTGTATTACCGGAATATCAGTCCAAAGGCATTGGAAAGGAAATAGTGGAACGATTAATCCGGCACTGTGAACAAAAACGAGTTATTCCACAACTTATGTGTGTTGAAGATTTAAAATATTACTATGAATCAATTGGATTTGAGGAATTTTCGATTGGTATGACGAAACATATTAAACGATAGCGAGGCTTTGTAATTTAGAATTACTTGTTTATCAGGCCAATTTTTAGATTTCAAAAATTTCATTATAAAGGAGAATAATGTTATGGAGATTGCTAAAGGGGTAGAGATGTTACATCTTGAATTTCAAGAGTATATTATTCACCCAATTCTTTAATGGGATGATGAAATGGCAGTTTTAATAGATACTGGATTTCCTGGACAAATTGAAGATATACGAATAGAAATGGGTAAGGTTGGAGTATCGTTTGATAAACTAAAAGCCGTGATTTTGACGCATCAAGATATAGATCATATAGGTAGTCTTCCTGAACTATTACAAAACTGTGGAAGTAATATAAAAGTCTATGCTCACGATCTAGATAAGCCATATATCGAGGGGGAGTTACCTTTGTTGAAGGATGCACAAGTACAGAATCCACCAAAAGGAAAAGTGGATGATACTTTGGTTGAAGGCCAAGAACTTCCATATTGCGGTGGTATTCTTATTATTCATACCCCAGGGCACACTCCTGGTCATATTAGTTTATATTTGAGACAAAGTAAAACTCTTATCGCTGGGGATTCAATGTATAGTGTAAACGGAATTTTAGGGGGAATTCATGCCCCAACTACTTTGGATATAAAAGAAGCGCAAAATTCTTTGAAGAAGTATTTAAATCTAGAAATTGATTCTGTAGTTTGTTACCATGGTGGATTAAGTAAGGGGAATATAAATGCACAAATTCAAGAGCTATAGATAAGAATTTTTTGTTAATCGGTGCTAAAGTATAATTTAATTGCTAGTATATAAATAAAACCCTTAAATTAATAAAGAGCATGTTTGAAGGGATTTCAAACATGCTCTTTATTAAATATAATCAATTTAATTTTGATGACTTAATCCATTCCAATAAAACGAAACGATTTCTTTTGCTAATTCATCTATATTTGCAAGAGTAGGATTGTGATTCTCATCTTTAAAATTCCCGATTGATAATAAAGCGACGAAAGCATGGGCAGCAAATTTAGGATTTCCTTTAGGAATTTCTCCAAGGAGAATTGCGTTATCTAGCGCTTTTTCCAACACTTCATACATGTTATCCTCGGCATTTTTTAATTCCTTTAATTGCTCTTCAGATAAAGAAAGTTTTGCATCTTTCATAAAATTATTCATATCAATATCCATCGTTGCGTGTAAGTATACTGTAGCAAAGTTCAATAATCTTTCTTCCAAAGTTTTATTCGTAGAGAGTATTTGATCCATATTTTCTCTTATGCGCACCATCATTTGAATCATAGTAGCGGTAAATAGATCAGCTTTTGTTGAATAGTAATAGTAGACAGTTGCTTTTGTAACTCCACATTCTTTCGCGACCTCATCCATTGAAACAACTTGATAATTTTGAGTGAGAAATAACCTAGTTGCAACTTCTAAAATGATTTCTTTTGTAGACTTTGTATTTTTATTTTGACGAGGCCTTCCGAGAGGACGTTGTTTTTGATCCAAATACATTCGCTCCTGACATTTATTATTGAGATAATTATAACATAATTTTTTAATCATTCTTGATTAATTAACCGACCAGTATATATAATTAATATTGGAGGAAAAAAGGAAGGTGGGGTTTTATGAAAAAGCACCCGTTACATATGTTAGGGAGGCTTGTAGCAGGGAAGAATACGCAATGGATAACTTTATCGGTATGGATTCTTATTACATTAGTACTTTCATTTACGTTACCACAAGTAAACAGTACGAAAGAACCGAATCCGAAAAATTTACCTGAAACAGCTATGTCACAGCAAGCTGAAGCACTTATGAAAAAAGAATTTCCTAATAATGCAGGAAACCCGTTGTTAGTTGTATGGCATCGGGATGGTGGATTAGAGTCAAAAGACTACAAATTAATACAGGACGTTTATAAAGAGTTAAAAAAGGACCCTTTAAAAGAACAATCATTGTTACCACCATTTGATACAATTCCAGAGCAAGTATTATCAAAAAGTGCATCAAAAGATGGTACATCATTTGTCACACCAATATTTTTTAATAAATCTGCTGGAACGGATATATTAAAAGGTAATTTAGAAGAGTTACGAAAAATAGTGAATAGTAAAGTGGATGAAGATCCGTTCAAACAAAAAATTACCGACTCTGGTTTACATGTTCGATTATCTGGACCTGTAGGTATTCAAACGGATGCGGTAAGTTTATTTAGTCAAGCTGATGTGAAATTATTAGTTGCTACTGTACTACTAGTATTGGTTTTATTAATTTTACTGTACCGTTCACCAATTTTAGCAATTTTACCTTTACTCGTTGTTGGTTTTGCATACGGAATTATCAGTCCGACACTGGGCTTTTTAGCAGACAATGGATGGATTAAAGTAGATGCACAGGCTATATCGATTATGACTGTCTTACTGTTTGGAGCAGGAACGGACTATTGTTTATTTCTTATTTCAAGATATAAAGAGTACTTGCTAGAAGAAGAAAGTAAGTATAAAGCATTGCAACTTGCGATAAAAGCATCAGGTGGAGCAATTATAATGAGTGCACTTACTGTAGTATTAGGGTTAGGAACGTTATTACTTGCTCATTATGGAGCTTTTCATCGATTCGCAGTTCCATTTAGTGTGGCTGTTTTCATTATGGGAATCGCTGCTTTAACGATTCTTCCAGCATTATTATTAATTTTCGGTAGAGTTGCATTTTTCCCGTTCATACCGAGAACAGCTGAAATGAATGAAGAGTTTGCAAGAAAGAAGAAGAAAGTAGTAAAAGTAAAAAATACTAAAGGATTCTTTAGTAAAAAACTTGGGGATATCGTTGTACGTAAACCGTGGACAATTATTATGCTAACCGTATTTTTATTAGGAGGCTTGGCTTCATTTGTACCGCGTATTCAATACACGTACGACTTATTAGAATCATTCCCGAAAGATATGCCATCACGCGAAGGATTTACATTAATTACGGATCATTTTTCAGCTGGAGAATTAGCGCCAGTAAAGATTGTAGTTGATTCAAAGGGAAAAGATTTACCTATTAAACAAGAAATAGAGAAATTATCTTTTGTTAATAAAGTGAAAGAGCCAATGAAGGGAAAAGAAAATAATCAATTGCAAATGTATGAAGTTTCTTTAGTGGAAAACCCATACTCAATTGAAGCATTAGATCAAATCCCTAAATTGAAAAATAGTGTAGAAAAGGTATTAAAAGATGAAGGAATTAGTAAAGCTGAGAATCATTTATGGATTGGCGGAGAAACAGCTTCCTTATATGATACAAAGCAAATTACTGAACGGGATGAAGCGGTTATTATTCCGGTTATGATTAGTATCATCGCTTTACTTTTACTCGTGTATTTACGTTCAATCGTTGCGATGATCTACTTAATTGTAACTGTCGTTTTATCTTTCTTCTCTGCATTAGGAGCAGGCTGGATTTTACTGCATTTCGGTATGGGAGCTCCCGCGATACAAGGTGCGATACCGTTATATGCATTCGTATTTTTAGTTGCTTTAGGAGAGGATTATAATATCTTTATGGTTTCTGAAATATGGAAGAATAAAAAGAAACAAAATCATTTAGAATCAGTTAAAAATGGTGTTATACAAACAGGTAGTGTAATTACATCCGCAGGTTTAATTTTAGCAGGGACTTTTGCAGTGTTAGGCACACTTCCAATTCAAGTTCTTGTCCAATTTGGTATTGTAACTGCAATTGGTGTATTACTAGATACATTTATTGTAAGACCACTGCTTGTACCTGCGATTACAGTCGTTTTAGGACGCTTTGCTTTTTGGCCAGGGAAACTTTTTAAAAAGAGAGAAGAAGTAAAAAAAATGGATATATAATAGAGAAGTGCCAAGGATATTTTCCTTGGCTCTTTTCTATGTAGTTCATTAATTTTTTGAAGTCAAATCATCAGTTACAACGTRATCAGCATCTTCAATGGTTGTTTCGGGCATTCCATATGAGCCGTTCATTGCTTGTTCTTCGATATTAAGATTTGCAGTATTATTATTTTGAATAGATGTAGTATTTTCGATAACATTTTCTTTTTTATTTACATTTTTGTCATTCATGTTTGAATCCTCCAAACGTCATTTGATTTATTAATAGTATGTGGATGGATTTCCAGAAATATGTGAACGAATTTCTGCAGATGTTATATAGTTAAATAAAAAGCTTAGTATTAAATTTAAACTGTAAGGAGTGAACAAGTGTGGTGAAAACAAGAAAGTTAGCCTTCTAAAATAAAAATAAAATTTTAGGAGGCTATTAAAATGAAGTTTCATGTAATTGACAGAGAAAATTGGAATAGAGAGCAGTATTTTGAACATTATTTAAAATTAAAGTGTTCGTTTAGTATGACAGCGAATGTTGATATTACGATGATGCTAGAGGAAATACATCAAAAGGAAATCAAATTTTATCCGACTTTTATTTATGTAATTTCTAGAGTGATAAATAAACATACAGAATTTCGAACATGTTTTAATGATGAAGGAGTTTTAGGGTATTGGGAGGAAATGATACCTAGTTATACAATCTTTCATAAAGATGATAAATCTTTTTCAAGTATATGGACGGGTTATTCTAGCGATTTCCACATTTTCTATAAAAACTATGAAGAGGATATGAGATGTTATGCTAATGTTCATGGTTTCTTCACGAAAGAAAATATTCCGCCAAATATTTTTCCGATTTCTGGTATACCTTGGACTAGTTTTACAGGATTTAATTTAAATATTAATAATGATGGTGATTCTTTATTACCAATTATTACTTGTGGGAAATATTTCAATGATGGAAGCAGGGTTATGCTACCTGTTTCATTGCAAGTACATCATGCGGTTTGTGATGGATATCATGCGAGTCGATTTATAGAGGATTTACAGGAGCTAGCTAATACTTGTAACGAGTGGCTTAAGTAATATCTAATTATTAATTATATAAAATTGAAAATGAATAAGCGTTAAAATAAAAAGAAGAGAACATATGTATATTACATGTTCTCTTCTTTTTATTCATTCATATTAAGTAACAGTGGAAAATATAGGTTGATTTGTAGTTTAATAGTAAAGAGAGTGATTAGTTTTAAATTTCTTTATTTTATAATTATTTAAGGGTTCAAATGTTTTAATAGGGGGAAGGTAAAGTGAAATTCATACGTATTGAAAAAGATGAAATCCTAATTAATAATATGGCAAAATTGTATTGTAAAGCATTTGAGAAAACAAATTTTACTGAAATGATTGAGAGAATGAAAAGACATATAGAATATGCAGATTTTAAAGGTATAGTAGCAATAAATGATGAAAATGAGGTAGTTGGTTTTACTTATGGTTATCGCTCATTAGAAGGGCAGTACTATAATCAATTAATGAGAGAAGCGTTAAATCTAGAACAAGCAGACGAATGGTTACAAGATTGTTTTGAATTTGTAGAGTTAGCAGTTCACCCACAATATCGAAATGAAGGTCTTGGAATGAAATTACATAATGAATTATTAGAAGGGATTTCAAATAGAACGAGTATTTTAACAACACAAATAAACAATGAAAAAGCGCGTTCTTTATATAAAAGATTGGATTGGGTGGATGTATTAGAGCCATTTCACCCAAGTAAAAGTGATGCCCCATATGTAATAATGGGAAAAATATTAAAGACAAAAGTAAATTAATAACTATATCGTTCACAAAAGTTATCGGTTTATAACAATGAAGGGGAAAACAAAAATGACAATAATATCTATAGAAAAAGCTACAATTTTAGATGCTGAAAAGTTAACAGAAATAATGAAAAGAACATTTGATGAAGAAGCAAAGCGATGGTTATACGGCCAAGGTGATGTAATTGATTATAACATTCAACCGCCAGGATATTCTTCAGTTGAAATGATGAAATATTCAATTGAATAATTGGATACTTACAAAGTGATAATGGGTGAAAAAGTAATCGGGGGAATTATAGTTACGATCTCTGGTAAATCGTACGGAAGAATCGATCGTATTTTTGTAGAGCCTTTTCTTCAAGGAAAAGGAATTGGATCGCGGGTTATTAAGTTAATAGAAGAAAAATTTCCGAACATAAGGATTTGGGATCTTGAAACATCTAGTAGACAAATTAATAATCATCATTTTTATAAAAAAATGGGCTATGAAATAATTTTTAAATCTGAAGATGAGTATTGCTATGTAAAAAGAAAAAATGTAGATGCAGTTGGAGAGAACCTAATTAAAAATAAAGATATGAAAAATGGTCAATACGAAAACTGTAATTTGGTTAATACAGAATATTATCAAGTAAATTTAAAAAATAGTGCATTTGTTGGTAGTAATATAATGCATATGAATATGAGTAATTGTAATATAAGTCAATCAACCTTTAGAAATATTAATTTTAGAAATTCCTCATATGCAGATTTAAATATTTCTGGCAGTAAATTTAATTTTGTGACTTTAGGTGGAGTTCAATTTAGAGATACAAGCCTTGGAGAGGATAAAGATCCTATTTCATTTGATAGATGTGATTTGGAAAGTACTACAATACGTAGTAGTAATCTGAAAAATATTGAAATAGAAAATTGTGATATTACCGGTATGAAAATAAATGGTATTTCAGTAGAAGAACTGCTTGAGTTGTATAATAGGGTGAAAAATTAAATAAAAAATCACTTAGCATATTCTAAGTGGTTTTTTCATTTTGAACGAGAGGGAATATAAGAGATGATGTTCAAAAAGCGAATATTATATCGAAATAATTATATAAAAATAACACAAAGAAATAAGGGTTGGCAGGATTTTAATATGGGATATTAGAATATGAATATTTGAATGGAGGGGAAAAAGATGGAGATTAACGTTAGAGCAGTAGAAACACAAGATGCTAGAGCAATTCATCGTATATGCATACAAGATGATGTTTTACCTTATATGGTTTTCTTACCTAGTATGCGTGTAGATGCAATGGAGAATAGAATTCGAAATTTAGCACAGAATCAATTTGAATTTGTAGCAGAATATGATGGAGAAGTTGTTGGATTTGTCGGTTTAACCCAAAGTCCAGGGCGAAGATCTCACTCGGGAGATTTATTCATCGGAGTAGATAGTGAGTATCACAATAAAGGAATTGGAAAAGCACTTCTTACAAAAATGCTTGATTTAGCTGATAATTGGCTAATGTTAGAACGAGTGGAACTTGGTGTATTAGAAACGAATCCTAGAGCTAAAGTATTATATGAAAAATTTGGATTTATCGAAGAGGGTGTAAAGGTTGGGAATTTGAAGGCTCATGGGAAATTTGTTAACGAAATCATGATGAGTCGTTTTAGACCACATGGTTTGATTGTACATAATAAATAGGTGTGAACTTAAAAGAAAGTTGTACACTTTAAAAGAAAGTTATACATGTTAAAAGAAAGTTGTACATTAAATAATATAGTTGTTAGATAAAAAGCATGATACAAAAAAATGGTGTTTTTTGTATCATGCTTTTTATTATGGTGAGATTATTAAATTAAAGTCGTTTTAAAGTAGAAAGATTGTTTAGGTAATACAAAAGTGTGAAATTTAAAAAGAAGTTTTATATTAATACGATTTTGTTGAAAAGTAGAAAAAATTGTTTACTGACTTATTGTAAGCTAATTTATTAAGGGCTTATACTGAGGATAGTGCTAATTGAAGAAACAATTTTTTATCAATATGTATTACTTATACTAGCCTAGTGTACGAAATTAATTAAATGTGTAACGGAGGGTTTCTAAATGATAACGGAGCAAGAGGAATCGAAGAAACAAAGACCTAGAATTCAAACCGTTTGCCGGATTTACCAGGTGAGATACCTATAGTTGATGGCTATATGGAGAATAGAACAACACTGGTAACGAAAGAGAACGAATGGTTTAACTATAAGTTGATGGTTCATGGTGATAATGGAATAGGTAAAAGTGTAAAAGAATTTGTACAAGTCGATCCTCATAAATGATGAGTGTATTGTATTAATTTGTTCGTAACAGCATCCTTCAAATATTTGAAGGATGCTATTTTACTTATATAGGAAATACAACTCATAAATCAATTTTTTTGATTTAAATAATTGAATTAATGATATACACTTACAAATTTAGAGGAAATAAGGGGGGGTTATGAAATCTATTTAAATTCCATTTAAGGCATATCAGGGTACTTAGACAACGTTTAGAAAGAGATGCAGAGTTTCCTTAATTTTTCTAATACCAAACAAACAAGTAACTGCAAAATTAAGTATAGAAGAAATTGTTTAATTATTTTGACACTTTAATAACTATTGGCGAGGCTGTATTTGAAAATATTTGAGTTGTCTTGAATATTGACAATAACATTTTAGAATTTATCCTAAGAACCTCCTTAATGTGCATATGAAAGAAATGAGGAAGGCGAATTTTATAAGATTGAAAATTATGACTGAGAACGTTATTTAAACTGTTAATTGAAAAAGGAGCATATTAGCTCCTTTTTTATTTCTATTACAATGTTAATTTTTGGTTGTTATTAATGCTTTAGATAATCCGTATTCATAAAGAATACAATTAAAGGTTACTTGGCTAATAAAAAATTATTCCCATCCCTTAGCATGTTCTCTTATCAATTCAATCATTTTTACAATAGCTGGTGAAAGCCATTTATCTTTGTGGTAAGCAAGGAAAGTAGAAATGGCAGGATGCTCTGGTGATACTTCTTCACCCGACAATTTGCTTGCAATCAGCTCTTCTTTTACGGAGAAATAAGGAACGAGTGAAATACCAAGTCCACTTCTAACACACTGCTTTATAGCCTCAATACTTTGAAAGTCGAGACTCTCCTTTACATCCATTTGCTTGTAATTTATATAGTGTTCAAAAACAGATTTATAACTGCATGATCGTTCGGTATATAGTACTGTACTAGAGTCCTCACTGTCGTTAGGGCGTATTAGAACCATCTTTTCTCTTTTCAGATTTTCCGTAAAAAGTTCTGGAAGGGATAAATCATCTTTCTCTAGTATCAATGCAAGATCAATATCTCCATTTTGTAAGTATGATGTAACATCATAATTATCGATTGATTTTAAAGAGAGATTAACCTTCGAATATAATCTCTTATATTCAAGTAAGATTGGGGGAATACGGCCTATTGTGAGTGATTCAGAAATACCTATAATAAGATTTCCTATCGGTTCATCATTGGTGTTTAAAGCTTGTGAATATAAATCAATGATTTTGGCCGCATACGATAAAAAGTGTTGACCATATTGAGTCAGCACTACTTTTTTACCTAGTCGATCAAATAATGGTTTTCCTAATTCTCTCTCTAGTTCTTTAATATGTGTGGTAACGGACGATTGAGCATAACCCAGATGATCAGCTGCTCTTTTAAAGCCATCTTTCTCTACAATCGTTTTAAATGTGACCAGATGTCTGAGTTCCATACTGTTTCTTCCTTTCTTAGTTCAATTTTATTGAACGTTACGTTCGAATATATCTATTTTACTAATCGGACACTGTATATTATTATAAGCACATAACAAGTTTGTTATCAATAGTAACAAACTTGTTATGTTAAGGAAGGCGGTATTAAACATGACGGTAAAGATAAAGATATATTCTGATTTCGTTTGTCCTTTTTGTTTTCTAGCTGAACAGCCATTGGAGGAAGCAATTAAAGGAAAGGATGTAGAAGTAGAGTGGATGCCTTATGAATTGCGTCCTTTCCCGAATGAAACTCTAAAGCCTGAAGGTAGCTATCTACAGAACACTTGGAGACAATCTGTTTATCCTATGGCAGAAAGAATGGGAATTAATATAGTACTTCCAAAAGTTTCTCCGCAACCATATACTCATTTGGCATTTGAAGGCTATCAATATGCGAAGGAGAATGGGAAGGGAAACGAATATAACGAACGTATACTAAAAGCCTTTTTCCAAGAAGAACAAGATATTGGTGATATTAATGTACTGACTAAGCTAGCTGGCGAAGTCAATTTAAATACCGATGAGTACCGTTCAGCTCTAGAAACGAGAAAGTATCAGGAAGCACATCAACAAGCACTTCATCATGCATATGAAGAAGCAAATATCTCGGCAGTGCCCACTTTTATTATTGGCGATACAAAGGTATCTGGCATTCGTTCCAAAGAATCTCTTGAAGATATTATTGCAGAAGAAATTAGTAAAAAGCAGCCTGATTTTCCAGAGGGTATGACGTGCGGAATTAATGGTTGCTAATTTAAAAATCGAAAATATTAAATAAAATTTTAAGTACAGAAGGAGTTTATATTATGACAAACAACAATTTACTTTTCGAAACCGTGAAATTAGGTAGTATTACGGTTGACAATCGCGTGGGTGTTGCTCCAATGGCACGCACAAGCGCTACACCAGAAGGTGTAGTCACTGACGAAATGGTTAATTATTATGCGAAATTTGCTCGTGGAGGATTTAGTTTAATCATAACTGAAGGAACATATCTAGATGATGCTTATAGTCAAGGATATTTCGATCAACCTGGTATCATTAATGACAAACAAATTAAGGGTTGGAAAAGGGTTACAGATGCTGTTCATCAAGAGGGCGGAAAAATATTTCTTCAATTAATGCATGCTGGTGCCTTATCTCAAGGAAATCGTTTTGTAAGGGGCACAATCGGACCATCAGTGGTTGAACCCAAAGGACAACAAATGAAGGTTTATGGTGGTAATGGTAAATTCCCAGTACCTAAAGAAGCAACAAAAGAAGATATTAAAGTGGTAATTAAAGGGTTTGCTGAGGCTGCAAAGAATGCTAGAGAAGCTGGTTTTGATGGCGTTGAAATCCACGGTGCTAATGGGTACATCCTAGATCAGTTTTTAACGTATTATTCTAATAATAGAATTAATAAATATGGTGGCACTACTGAAAATCGTGTTCGCTTATTGGTGGAAGTTTCAAAGGCAGTGCGTGAAGCAGTTGGAGAAGAGTATCCAGTAGGTATCAGAATTTCTCAGGGTAAAATAAATGACTATTTCTATAAGTGGGCTGATAAAGAAAAAGATGCTGAAATTATTTTTGGTCAGTTAGGACAAGCAGGACTAGACTTTATCCATGTAACAGAATTTGAAGCATGGCAACCTGCATTCTCTGAAGACGAAGGAACAAGCACAACAGATTCAGCATTTGGAACTGGATCTACTCTTGCAGCATTAGCTAAAAAGTACAGCAAATTACCTGTTATCGCAAATGGAAGCCTTCATGACCCAGAAAAAGCAAAAGAAATTATCGAAAAAGGTGAAGCTGATGTTATCACTTTAGGTCGTGGAGCTCTTGCTAACTATGACTGGGCAAACAAAGTGAAAGATGGAGTACAACCAGACGAATTTGTACCGGAAAAGACATTAAGTCCTGACGCTAAAATCAAAGGATTTGAAGTGTAAACATTCTTCGTATAATAGTGATAGTGCTTGAATAAGATAAAACACCAAATTTTGAAATTACCATATTTATTCCATCAGTCTTTGGCTAGAGGGAATTTTGTGAGCAAATACACTTAAACAAAGGTGCTTTAGTTCAAGGGCGATCTTCAGCAATCGAGCGCTATTGTTGAATCAAACTTAGATTTTTAAACAACTTTATTATTTTTTAAACGGCTTTATTGTAAATTAAACAACTTTTTTGTCACTTAACACAACGAATAGTTTGGAAATTTGTATTGTACAACTTTCTTTTAAAAAGAAAACAAATTGTAATTTGGAATTGAAGTTGTTATTGTACGACTATGTTTTAATGTCATTTAAAAGGATCTTTAATCAATAGGCTATACAGTAATGTTAATGTACAACTTTGTTTTTACATAACAATAGGTGTGTAAATTGAACAGAAATATCGATTTGTTTTGAAAAAAGTATGGCAAAAGGACGCCATACTTTTTTTAATAAACTAAAAAAAGAGCAACTTTTATTTAAAGGATGTTTTAAAGGATGAAGCATTAGGAATCATCTCAATCCGGAAAGCATATGACTTAATAGAATCTATTTCTATGTGCAAGGGGAATGCATATGTGGAAATTTCAAAACCTTGAAAAAACGATTGCATAAGTATATTTAAATTTTATTTATTTTCATACACAGTATAATTGAGCATTCAAGGAACAAGGAGTGATTGTAATGTCGACAGACCAACCTATTCCTGGACATTTTATTATGGACCCACAGCGAGCTATGCTGTTGCCACCGGAATTGAAAGCAGCTCCATCTGAATCATTAACAGAACAATTATTTATTGAACGATCTATAACTGAAAATAGATTTTGGTTACGTATTATGAAAGAGCATGCTTTGTTTCTTGGTGAGGGGTTTAATCGTAACGATAAAAATTTAATTCAGCAAGTAGAACAGTTTTATAATCAGTTTGATAGGCAGCTGCAAAAAGCATTTACTATTCCACAAACTGTTCAAGCGGTAAGGCAATTAAATGAAGAGAGCATTCAGTTAGTGTATGCTTTTCGTAATTATAAAAGAAACTTACTAATTTTAATCATCAATTGTAAAGTGAAAGGGTTTAATTTCCCACTTTTAGTGGATCATGTTGCACGAGAAGCAGAATATTTTATGCGGACACTTCAAAAGTTTAACGAAGGGAAAATGGATCCTATTCAAGATGCGATTATTAGTGAGAATGTTTTCTGGCTGCGTATTATGATGGAACACTCACGTTTTATTGGATCATTACTGGATCAATCGGAAAGAAATCTTGTTCATACAGCGTTGAAATTCGGTGATGATTTCGAAATTTTGCTTAACCAAGCTAGAGATGTTGAATCGATGTTATATCAAAAAGAACCGACATACCCGATTATAGGAAAAATGAATAAAGATAGTGAAAATGCCACTGTTGAGTTAAGGGATTTCAAAAAAGCAGGATTAGAGTTAATTCAAACATGTCAAATCCGAAATGTCATAAATCCATTGCTTGCTGATCATGTTACAAGAGAGGCAGAGCATTTCCTCTTCATGATTCATGTATTGGAGCAAAGGCTAAAGCAAAAGCAAGTGGAACAATCTCCGCAATAATAAATAAACAAGAAAAGCATGGCAAACTAATGTCATGCTTTTCTTGTTTATCCCGCTATTTGTGGGCAGTAAAACTCCCACCTCAAAATTTGGCTGGAGCAAAGAAGTTATGTGGGAGTCGGGCTGCCCGTAAACGCCCGATTGGTGAAGGCTAATAATCAGTGGGGGATGAATAAAATCCCCACTGATTAAAGTTTCACTTTATAAATTGTGATTCAATTGTTTCGGTTGTAATAAAAATATTGCTAATCCAATGAAAATAAGTAGAATTCCTAGTCCTTGCTGTAAAGAAATTGTTTCATCTAAAATGAAATAGGCTAAAATACAAGTTCCAATTGTCTCTCCTAAAATACTCATCGAGATAACAGTAGCGCTCATCCATTTTAATAACCAATTGAAAATTGTTTGTCCTAAAATCGTTGCAATGAATGCAAGACCTATAAAGGACCACCATGTTTGTGCAGTGTAATTGAAGAAAGATGACTGCTGTGTGTAAGCAAATATACCGAGAAAGAGTGAACTACTGCCATAACTAATTACCGAGTACGGTATTAGGGATAGGTCTTTACGAACATATTGACTGATGAAAAAGTAAACTGTTATGACGCCAGCAGCAATAAAAGCTAAAATATCGCCGTATAAAGCCTCACCACTAATTTGAAAATCTTGCCACCCAATCACGATACTTCCTGAAATTGCAATAAGGCAGCCTATAATCGCACCTTTCGTAAACCGTTCCTTAAATAAAAAATAACCACCGACCATTGAAAATAAAGGTTGCAACGTTACGATAACTGTAGAACTTGCTATGGAAGTATACTGTAATGATTCAAACCATAGTACATAATGAGCTGCTAGAAATAATCCAGATAAGAGTCCAAATCCCCATTGCTTTTTTGATAATGAGCGAAGTTCGCTGCGATTGTTTGTATTAAATATTAGAAACGGTAAAAGAATTACCGTAGCAAACAATAATCGATAAAAAGCAGTGATTGCTGCAGGGGCATCGGCTATTTTTACGAAGATAGCTGAAGTAGATAAGGCGAACACGCCGAAAAATAAGATGAAATATGAAAGAATAGGTGATTTCAAAGTTTGTCCCTCCGATTGGTTGTTTATTATAATGAACTTTATATAATATAATGTACAAAAGTTAGTATATAAGCCTAAGATGAAATAAGGAAGGATTAATTGCCACTGTTTAGTATGTCAGCACAAAAGGGACAAAAGATGTATTATGATGGACGAAAGGAAGTTGTAACAATGATTCATTATCGGCTAGGTCAAACTGTTTTAAGTTATCGTAAGAAAAATAATATGACAATTCGTGAATTTGCTGATTATGCAGGAATCAGTACTTCACTTATTAGTCAAATTGAAAGAGGACATGCCAATCCTTCTTTAAATGTATTGGAATTAATAGCGAAAGCATTAAATGTACCGCTGTTTACTCTTTTTATTAATGATATTGATACAGACTCACTTATTTCTAAGAAGAAAGATCGGAAAAAAGTATATCGAGAAAATAATGATCATATTGTTTATGATGTGTTAACACCAGATTTTATGAAAGCTCGCATTGAAATGTTAATGATGGATTTAAACGGATATGCAAATACAACAGAAAGTCATTATTCCCACGAAGATAAGGAAGAAATTGCAGTTGTAATGAAAGGGGAAGTGTATGTGGAATTGGAAGGGAATGAATATTTTTTAGAAGAAGGAGATGTTGTGCGTATTCCACCGAACGTGAAACATAGATTTTTGAATAAGAGTGATGAAATGAATCACATCTTATTTGTATTAACACCTTCCTTAAGCTAAGGAAGTAGCTTAAGGATACATACTAAGTGGTAACATAATAGAAAGTATCAATTACATAAAGATTCGCGTGTATAATAAAACAACTATCTATAAATACATACACATTTGATTTTCACATTGTATGTTTAAGAAGATGAGAGATTTGACAAAAAAATAAGATAGTTCCATGACTATCAAACCAAATAATTCAGATAAAAAAAGAGTGAAAATTTTTAAGGCTTTGGCAGGAGTAAAACGAGAGATTGTTCGTTATTTATTTCATAATCAAAACAAACACAATTGTGGAAGATTGAGACTGCATTAGGGATGAATAAGTATCATCTCAAAATATTATTAGAAGCAAATTTAATTCTTGTTGAGCGACAGGGGCAATTTTAATTTATAACTGTAAAGGAGGAAACCTTTCAAGAGTTTTCACCTGGCTTTTTGCCGACTTTGTAGATGCTAAAAAACCATTTTTATTAGGGTTTAGAGGGGATAAGAGAGATGGAAAATATAAGTGTATTAAAAGATGGGCTTTCAATTATATCTCAATGTAAAAAAGAAACAAATGATATTTGGCATGCACATTTCGGAGCAGCTGCCATTGCTAGTTATTTTTTTACGAAAAACAATAACATTGATGAAAAAACTGCCTGTAACATTTATTCTCAAGCGAAAATGATGCTCCATAAGCAAAGGTTAGGCGAAACAATTGATAATAAACAAGGTGTCGATTATCAAAGTGCTGAAGAAACGATAATTAAATCTTTGGAACAAACGATTGATGAACTCCATTGGGTTGGTCATAATGTAATTTACGCTTCTTTAAGTTTACTAGCCATTAAGGAGTTAAGTCATTGGGGGAGTGAGCAAGATATTAATAATATAGCAAACCTTATATTATCGTTTCAAAAAACAATTCCCGGTAGATCTTGGATTGGTTTTACAACTAAAGAAGTAAAGCAGCTCATTATAAATAATGAGGAGATTCAAAGCGAAATTAAAAACCCGAAGCAATTATCTGGATTTATTTTAAATGAATTATCTGAATTCAATGTTATATAAGGCAGAATCACATCACGATTTAATTGGTCATATGCTTACCTTCTCACATGCGATTAATATATTATATGACTTAGGGCATATAGAATTATTTCAACGAGGAATAAAACCACTATTAAAGCTAGTTTATGTACTTAGAAAAAGTCACAATTTAATGCCGAATGCCCAAATAATATTGAATTCTACTGTAGATCGTTTACCTCTTACAAAAGCAAAACAAGTTGATCCACTTCCGCTAGATAATGCATTCTGGCTTAAAGACTACAGCGAATTTAATTGGGATTTTGGACACATATTTAAATTTTCATATAGTTATTTTGATCACTTAACAAGGATTCCAGAATATAAAGATAAAACATTTGAGAAATTCTGTTGTATTATTAATGTGTAAAAGTGTCTAACTTTAAATTAATAGTAAATGGTACACATTCATAAACTAACATATTTATAAAAAATGGTAGAAAATTATAATGACCTGTAATAATAGGCTTAGTTTAAGTCTCTTTTTTTGTTAGTAGTATGTTGTTTGTTCAAATATGTAAGATTTTACATTAGCATGAGACTTTTACTTATTATGTAAGTAGGCTATACTAAAATACATATATTTTGAAATTGGAGCGAATAAAGACGACATGGAATTAGTGAAGTTAGAAAAAATAATTGAATTGAAAAAAGAAGAATTATTGAATCTAGTCTCAAATTATGGACTTCAACATGAAAAAGTAATAGCACTCAGCCAAGAAATTGACAAATTAATAAACTGGTTTATGTTTTTAAAATAGAAAGAACTATGACGTGAGTTGAATATGTTATAGTTCTTTTTTAATTGGTAATTTAGAAATATATTCGATATACTATCAATAAATAGAATATTCAGTTTTAAAGGAGGGGGATAAATGATACTACATACGCATATTTCAGGTGAAGGGGAACCGATTGTGCTTTTACATTCTGGTGGTATGACAGGTTTAGTAGAGTTTGAAGAACAGGTAGAATTTTTTACAGAAAAACAATATAAAGTAATTCGTCCTGATTTGAGGGGACATGGAGAATCAGGAGGTACATTAGATAATTATTTTCTTTGCTCTGCTGATGATTTGAATGATACACTAGAACATTTGCAAATTAATAGTTGTCATATAGCGGGTGTTTCACTAGGGGGGATAGCCGCTTTATTATTTGCAAAAAAATATCCAGATAAAGTGAGGACATTAACTTTTTCAGGTATCTTTCCTATTGAGCGAGATAATTGGGAAGAGTCTCAGGAGTATGAAGTAAAGTGTCATCAACAGTTGATGGAAAATGAAGAAGTTGTAACTTATATGAATCAAATTCATGTAAAAAGTGATTGGAAAGGGTTGCTGAAATCGTGGCAAGTTAAGGAGTGGTACCCATTTCATGAAACAGGTGATGTAGCTAATCTTCAAGTACCTACACTGTGTATTGTTGGGGGAGATTCAGCAGATGAAGTTACAGCCGCTACAACGTTTAAACAATTAAACAACAATATACATATTGCTGTTATTCCGTTTGCAGGTCATTTAGTGCATAATGATCAGCCTAAAATATATTCATATATATTGTCTAATTTCTTACAGAATGCGCAAGCTGCTAGTCGACTATGATAATTTTTGGTTATAATAATAAAGGAATTATTAATTGTATCGGTTAGGGGCGCAGCAAATATGAAAACAGTCGTTGTCATCGGTGGAGGTATTACTGGACTTTCTACTATGTTTTATTTAGAAAAATTAAAGAAGGATTATAATATAGATTTAAATTTAATCCTTATTGAGAAAGAAGAGTATTTAGGTGGTAAAATCCACAGTGTGGAAGAAAATGATTTTATTATGGAATCTGGAGCAGATTCTATTGTAGCTCGTAATGAACATGTTTTACCGCTTGTAAAAGATTTAAATTTAGAAAATGAAATGGTATATAACGAAACAGGTATTTCTTACATATACTCTGATAACATATTACATCCAATTCCTGCTGACACTATATTTGGGATTCCTATGAGTGTTGAATCATTATTTAGCAGTACGCTAGTCTCAAAAAAAGGGAAAATCGTTGCTTTAAAAGATTTTATTACGAAAAATAAGGAGTTTACAAAGGATACATCACTTGCTGTATTTTTAGAAAGCTTTTTAGGGAAAGAATTAGTGGAAAGACAAATTGCACCTGTGCTGTCAGGTGTATATTCTGGTAAATTGAATGAGCTTACAATGGCATCTACGTTACCATATTTACTTGAGTATAAAAATAAATATGGAAGTATTATTAAAGGTTTTGAAGAGAATAAAAAACAATTTCAGTCAGCAGGAAATAAAAAGTTTGTATCATTTAAAAGTGGACTATCTACGATTATTAATCGCTTAGAAGAAGTGCTGACGGAGACTGTCATTAATAAAGGTGCTGTAACAACAGTGATAAGTAAAAAAGGGGATCGGTATGAGGTTTCTTTTGCAAATCATGAGACAATACAAGCTGATTATGTCGTTTTAGCAGCTCCACATGATATCGCACAAATGTTATTACAGTCTAATGAGTTAAATGAGCATTTTAATAAATTTAAAAATTCATCGCTTATAAGTATTTACTTAGGTTTTGACATACTAGATGAACAACTACCGGCTGACGGCACAGGTTTTATCGTAACGGAAAACAGTGATTTACATTGTGATGCTTGCACATGGACAAGCAGGAAGTGGAAACATACATCTGGTAAACAAAAGCTATTAGTAAGAATGTTTTATAAGAGCACTAATCCAGTATATGAAACGATCAAAAGTTATAGTGAAGAAGAATTAGTACGAGTTGCTTTATATGATATTGAAAAGAGCCTCGGAATTAAAGGTGAACCGGAAGTAATTGAAGTTACAAATTGGAAAGATTTAATGCCGAAATATCATTTAGAACATAATCAAGCTGTTCAATCATTACAAGAAAAATTGGCCGTGCTTTATCCTAATGTATACTTAGCTGGTGCTTCATATTACGGTGTAGGAATTGGTGCTTGTATTGGAAACGGAAAGAATACTGCCAATGAAATAATTACGACATTGAATGAACAGTCAAAATAATAATATTGAATACATATGTAAATAAAATGTCCCTCCAACATAATGGAGGGACATTTTATTTATAATTATTTAACATTAATTACAATCTTTTTATGATTGGCTTTATTCTCTTTAATAGTTAATGTTATTTTTCCAGATTCTTCAAAGGAATACGGTGAGAGCCGATAAAGTTCTTTAATACTATGTTTTTCTTTTAATTTATTTGTAGGAATTAATGTTATATTAGGCTTCCATGTTTCCTGTTTGCCTGAAGGGTAGTCTACTATTATTTCTGGATTATTTAATTGTATTGTTTCCCAAGAGACAAAATACAGTTCAACTTCTGCATCTTTTTTTAGTAATTCTTCTGAGAAATAACCAAACTCACCAACATTACCAAAAACAGTGAAATTTTGATTTTGCAATTTAATATCTAAATATCTAGGTTGATATGTTGCTGCGTGATACATTCCGTATGAAAGAGAGAGTGTGGCAGCGATTAATATACCAACTGAAAATGTCTTAAAGCTATTTCCTTTAAAACTTGTCATCATAAATGAGTTTGGTGTGAATTTTTTTGCGAATAAAAAAATGAGTAAAATGAGCAAGAGGGATAAGCCAATGAAAATATACATAAAGTTTAAGCACCTCCGTAAGAAATATTTACTGTTTTTCTATATTTTAACATGAGAGGGTGTAAATTAGGGGTGGTTTTTAGAGGGGAATTAATAAATACAACGAAGTTATATATTATTAAGAGGATAAACATCGCTAGAAATATTTGATTTGTGGGACATTAAGGACTTTCCTAATTATAAATACTTTTTCTGCTATAATAAATGAGTAGAGAGAAAGGAGTGATCCTATGGTATTTCCTATGTTAGAAACAGAACGCTTGCGCTTAGTTGAAATAGAACAATCTTATTGTCAAAAAATATATGAAATATTCTCATTAGATGAGGTAACGTGTTATTACGGTATGAATTCTTTTACTGAGTTTGGACAAGCTTCACGTATGATTGAATCTTTTTCAAAAAATTACTTTGAGAAAAAGGCAATGCGTTGGGGGATTGTATTAAAAGACACAAATAATTTAGTAGGAACAATTGGATTAAATAATTTACAACTTTGGAGTAAACGCTCAGAGATTGGATATGATTTGCATCCTCGTTATTGGGGGAATGGTTATGCTTCTGAAGCTGCTCGAGAAATTATTACTTATGGATTTCGAGATTTAGGCTTATTTAGAATTGGAGCTATTACATATCCTGAAAATATAACTTCGTGTAATATGTTATCTAAATTAGGTTTTCAACAAGAAGGGCTGTTACGTGGATACATTCATCAAGGGAATAAACAACACGATGCATTAATGTATTCTATTGTACGAACAGATGTAGAGGATATTCATTATTAATAAAAAAGCCCCTCTTATTTAAAATAAGAGGGGCTTGTAAAAATCAACCTATTTTAGGTAATAAACGTTCTCCGCTTTTCATACTACTTTTACATAAAGGGCATTTAGGCTCTTCTTCAAATGAAAAGTTCTTTCTCATCCATCCTAAACAATCCTCTGATTCACATTCCCAAACAGGGGTTTGTTCTGGTGGTACTTCTGCTACATCGTTCTTTCGATTGCGATACATGTAACCACTCCTTTTATGTAAAAATTTTTAGTTATATATTAAAAAGGTTGTTAACCGAGCTGGTAACAACCTTTTTATTGATTGAATTATAGCTTTACAACGTTTTTAGCTTGAGGTCCACGGTTACCGTCTTCAACTTCGAAGCTAACTTCTTGACCTTCGTCAAGAGATTTGAAGCCGTCGCCAGTGATAGCTGAGAAGTGAACGAATACGTCGCTACCGTCTGCAACTTCGATGAAACCGAAACCTTTTTCGCTGTTAAACCATTTTACTTTACCTGTTAATGTCATGGTAATGCCTCCTAAAATTTAAAAAGATTACAATATGATCGGCCTTATTCGATTGAAAATAAAAGTTCACATATTATCAAAAATCCATAAGGAGTACAAAACATTCCTGATTGATACTTGATAATATGCAAAGAAAATATAGTGCTAAATTGACCTTAATTACTATCTTACAACAAATGGTGGGAAATAGCAAGTGTTGGGAAAATCAAGAAAAAATAGGGGGTTTTATAGCAAAAGGCACAAAGACATCTCTTTTATTTATATATTATGCCTAATTTGGATTTATGCTAAACTGAGAACATTTTAATTAATAAGTATGTATAAGGGAAAGGATAGATATATTTAAGAACAGTTGTGATTTATTTGTTTAGGAGGAGAGAATATTGCGAAATACTCAATTTAAAATAATCGAAGCTGCGAAAGAAGGAAGAAGAAAAGTTCATCCTATTTTAGCTGTAATACTAGCTATTGTATTTTTAACTCTAGGTGAATTTTTTATGTTATTTATGCTGTTTTTACCGAAAGCGGATACATCATTTGTAAAGGCAATTTATAATAATATTGAGATGATATTAACGTTTGGTGGGGCTATATTTTTTATTTTTTTATGGATTAGGTTTGTAGAAAAAAGGTCATTTTCATCCATTGGTTTTTGGAAAGTGCAATGGATGAGAAATTACTTGAGAGGTGCGTTAATAGGATTTGTCTTCATTTCAATGCCAGTAATTGTACTTGTATTAACAGGGATTGTAAAACTACAAATGCAACAAATTACGGCAACCGCCATATTTGGTATTGTAGGATCTTTAATTGCTTTTTTAATACAAGGTGCAACGGAAGAAATTATTGTACGAGGCTGGTTGTTTCCAGTTATTTCTGTTAGAAGTCGTATATGGATTGGGATTGTAGTGACGTCCTTTTTATTTGGCTTTCTTCATTTACTTAATCCTGGTATTACAATTCTTTCAATATCGAATATAATATTAGTTGGTGTATTTGCAGCATTTTACGTTTTAAAAGACAGTAGTCTTTGGGGGATATGCGCGTGGCATTCCATTTGGAATTGGGCGCAATATAACGTCTATGGTTTTGCAGTTAGTGGCATGACGATATATTCAACGCCGCTATTTAAACCTGTAACAAATGGGTCAGAAGTGCTTCATGGAGGCTCATTTGGTATTGAAGGTAGTATCATTACAACAATAATGCTTTCTATCGCTTCAATTGTTTTATGGAGACAGTTATGGGGGAGAAGAGTGAAACAACGAGATTTCAGTTAATGAAAGTGGGAGAAACTATGGGGATTATAGCGTTTGAGGGAGCGAGTGCTGTTGGTAAGAGTAGCACATGCCGTGAACTAGAAAACAATTATGGAGCATTCATTATACCTGAAGTGAATTTTTTATTTGAAAGACCAAAAAATGAACATAGAACATGGTATTTTGAAAAACAAGTAGAGCGCTGGAATATAGCAGTGCAGAAGTCGCAGCAATATGAATTAGTAATACTCGATGGGGATATATATCAGCCACTTAGTTATAATTGGTGTTTTCATTTTGATATATTTAATCAGCCGTTATCTTTAATAGAAAACTTTTATAAAGAAAAGATGATAAATAGAGAAATTGGTTTTCCAGATCAATATTTTTATTTATATACAAGTGATGAAGAGCTTAGAAAACGGAAAGAGTCTGATGGGACGAAAAAAAGAAGAAACTTTGAAAAACATTTACATATATCTAAAGCATTTCAGCGTTATTATGAAAATCTCAATACCGTCACAGACGGGTACTGTAAATTGATTGAAGCAAAAAGTATAAAGTCGAATGAATTAGAAATTGTGAAAAGTTTAAACAGCTTAAAAGTATGTGAAGAAAGACGTTTTGATGTTTCGAGGTTAGATGTTATTACGAAGTGGTTAAAAGAAAATCGTGCATAAAGTAAAAACAACGAGTGTTTTAGAAGGCGCTCGTTGTTTTTTTGTTTCCATATAAATATAAAGGGAAATTTTGTAGAATATCTTTATTTTTTAACAGAATAATCTTTCAATTTCACGAAAAAAGAAATACAATATAAGGAAATATATATAAATAATATGATAGGGGATGGGATGAACTATTTTGAATGAAGGAACTGTTTTATATAAGAAATAATGAGGTAGTAAGAACAGAGATATTTGGGAGGAAACAAGCAAGATGAAAACATTATTTAAAATCATAGGAATTATAGCTGGTATGGCGGTAATCGGGGTAGGTGTAACGTATGGTATGCTGTATTATCTGAATAATAGTAAACCAGCTGCGAAAAAGGCATCACCAGCCGCTCCGGCAGTAGAAGTGCTAGCTGATAGTAATGTAAAAGCTGAAGATGCAAAGCTTTTAGAAAATGGCAATCATTCATTACCGAATAGTGGTTTTAATAAAAATTTTAAGTGGACAGATGAGAACATACAGACAGCACTACATGAAATGGCACATCAAAAAACGAAAGCTGATCAAAAATGGGGCTATATTTTTATTACACAAGAACGTATTGAAAGTTTACTCGAAATTATAAATAGTAATGATGTTGCACAAAAAAGTACATATGTGGATATTTTAGAACGATGGAAACAAGGAAAATATGAAAAGGTTGATGTAGACCACAACAAGATTTGGAAATTACAAAGTGGGAATTTAGGAGAAGGGAAAGGAGTAATGTCAGAAAAGGAGCAAAAAGAATTAATTAATCAAGTTTTTATACAAAAAGGTACATATTCAGGTAGTAAATTAATTGCAGGTGAGGTACAAGCTAATAAATAATATACATATTGATTTTGAAACACCTGTATTGTTATGAACACAAATGTTTTAATAAAAATGAGTAATTGCTTTTTAGAGCAGTTACTCATTTTTGTTATTACTCGCTTACTTTTCTATTCTCTCTAATAATGTAAGAAACGATTGCAAAACTGGGGATATCCATCTAGATTTATGATAGATTACGTGGCTTTGAATGACGGCTGGAGTTTCGATGGGCTGAAAACAGAGTTGTTCTTTTTGATTACTTTCTTGTACAACGATGTAAGGGAGAATAGAAATTCCTAACTCACACATAACGGATTGTTTAATGACTTCAACATTGGAAGTCTCAAATGTTTTATTAGGATTTCTTCCGCTTTGACGTAAAAAACGATCTACCATTGGTCTATAGCCACAGCTTTGTTCTGTAAATATAAATTGAGTATTTTGTAATAAAAGGAGTGGATCAGTGTTTGAAGGGAAATGAGCAGGGAAAATCCATCCAAATGTTTCATTACATAAATTGCACGTAATAAAATCATTATGCTCTATACTTTCTCCAATTATGAAGATAACATCGGTTTCTCCTTCATGTAATTTTTTCAATGCTTGCTCATTGGTATTTGTCTCAAGTACGATATTTACTTTCGGATTTTCCTGTTTGTAAGTACGTAATAATTGTGGTAACCGATACACTGCCAATGATTCATTAGATGTAATAGCCAATGTTCCTTCTAAATGGTCACTGTTTTGAGGGATTTCTTGCGCTTTATCATAAATAGTAAGTAATTCTAATGCATACGGATGAAATTGATGACCTGCTTTTGTAAGAAGTATTTTTTTTCCTAATCGATCGAATAGGGGAATGTTTAAATCGTTCTCTAATGCTTTAATATGGGCTGTCACAGTAGATTGCGCATAACCTAATGCATGAGCAGCTTTAGAAAAGCTACCATATTTAACAATGGCACAAAATGTTTTAACATGTCTCATTTCCATAAATGATACCTCTTTTATTATCATGATTTGTGAATGATTATATCATGTATTTCAATTTTTCAAATCATTAAATTTCTTTTAAAATTAAGTTGTGGAGAAATTCATTCAATTGAAAATGGAGGAGAAAAAATGAGTGAAAAGAGCTATCATGTAGCTGTAGTTGGAGCTACAGGTGCAGTAGGGCAAAAAATCATTGCATTGTTAGAGAGAGTAACGAAATTTAATATAGAAGAAATTACATTACTCTCGTCAAAACGATCTGCTGGTAAGATAGTACAATTTAAAGGACGAGAGATTAAAATACAAGAGGCAAAATCAACTAGTTTTGAAGGTGTAGACATTGCCTTTTTTAGCGCTGGGGGAGAAGTTTCTAGACAATATGTAAATCATGCAGTTTCTAGTGGTGCAATCGTAATTGACAACACAAGTGAATACCGAATGGCACACGATGTACCACTTGTCGTTCCAGAAGTAAATGCACATACTTTAAGGGAACATAAAAGGATCATTGCAGTTCCGAATTGCTCAGCACTACAGATGGTAACAGCTCTTCAGCCAATTCGAAAATCATTTGGTTTAGAACGAATTATTGTTTCAACGTATCAAGCCGTATCAGGCTCAGGAATTCATGCGATTCATGAATTAAAAGAACAAGCTAAGTCAATGCTTACAGGTGAAGAAGTGAAGAGCACTATATTACCAGTGAAAAAAGATAAAAAACATTATCCAATTGCATTTAATGTATTGCCGCAAGTGGATATATTTACAGACAATGATTTCACATTCGAAGAAGTAAAGATGATTCAAGAGACGAAGAAAATTTTAGAAGATCCAAATCTGAAAATGGCAGCTACTTGCGTCAGAGTTCCAGTTGTATCGGGGCATTCTGAATCAGTTTATATTGAACTTGAAAAAGAAGCGACCGTTGCAGAAATTAAAGAAGTACTACTGAATGCACCAGGTGTTATTTTACAAGATAATCCTAGTGAACAAATTTATCCAACGCCATTATATGCAGAGGGTAAAAGAGATACATTTGTAGGTAGAATACGCAAAGATCCGGATACGCCAAAAGGATTTCATCTTTGGATTGTTTCTGATAATTTATTAAAAGGTGCGGCTTGGAACTCAGTTCAAATCGCAGAGACATTGGTGGAAAAGGGGATTATTTAGTATAAATTTATATAAACATTGAAAATAGGAGGATATATGGGAAACCGTTAATTATAATGGTTTCCCATTTTTTACTTAATGAGTATTCTCCTAACTTCAATTTGAATTTAATGTAAGTTAGTTTTTATAGTGTTTCTATAAATATCAATTTTATTTGCAGAGAATTTTAAAAATCTAGGCTCTCCATTAATTGTGAGATAAATATTAATTGAGATTGGCATCTCAACCTTTTTCACTACATCTTCTATAGCAAAATACTCATTTTCTTTTTCGTTATAAAAAAAAATGGAACTAATTAATACCTCGTTATTTTCAATATCAATACTACACATCATAGGGAATTTCTCATATAAAAAAGTGCTAACACGTATGCGGAATAGACATAAAACATCGCTGATTTGCCATTCATAAAAATAGACTTTTCTTAGCAGAAATCACTAATTATAAATACTTATAAAATTAGCTCTGATATAGCAGATATTGAAGCGAAGAAAAATAAAGATGGGAGTGCATATTGGAAATACGAAGATGACCAAACAAAATTATGGAATATACGACTATAGAACTAGAAAATGATGACATAAATCTAAATATTATTGTTTAAATTCATATTTTATAATGTCCATTTAGCCCGCATTAACTGCCCGTAAACCCCCTCTGATTAAAGTTTCACTTTATAAAAATGAGCCCATAGTAAAAATAACCTAAAAATAGGCATATGAACAAGGTGCATCATCTAGTGATAGGTCATATTTTGTTGGTGTACGTATTGAACTTAGTTTAGCCCGCTATTTGTGGGCAGTAAAACTCCCACCTCAAAATTCAACTGGAGCAAAGAAATTAGGTGGGAGCCCTGCTGCCAGTAAACGCCCGATTGGTGCGGGCTAATAATCAGTGGGGGATGAACAAAACCCCTACTGATTAAAGTTTCACTTTATAGCGCTATTTCTACTTAGATTTAACGAACAGAAATATAGGAAAGTATCGATGGGGTTTTAGTTTATAAACGGAGGTCATGAAGATGAATAATTTTCAACAAGAACTACAAGCGTTAAGCCTTAATGATTATCAGCCTGGAAATATTGTGTATTGGGACCAGCAAAACCAATATCCATATTACTATATTACAGATGATGCTCGTCGCTGTGGCGGCGGTGGCGGTGGTCGTTGTGGTGGTTGTGGCGGCGGTGGTCGTTGTGGCGGTGGTCGTTGTGGTGGATTCCGTTGTTTTGGTTGCTTCGGTTGCTTTAGTTGTTTTGGTTGTGGTGGTTGCTCTAATTGCTCTAATTGTTTTGATGGTTTTAATGGTACTACTGTAACATTTGAATATTGATAAGAGACAAAAAGGAATCCATTTTGAAAAAAGATTGATCGAAACGGATTCCTACTTTGTGAAGCATTATATAATTTTTATAAAAATGTGCTAACAAGTTTGCAAACGGACTTGCTAACACCTATACGAAATAGACATAAAATATCGCTGATGTGTAGCTTAATAATACGATAATAATTTAGCACTTATAATGAATAATAGGTTATTAGAAAAGAAACCATAAAATGTAATGTTTTATATCATAATAAAAAGAGATTATTCTAATAGGTCGTTGTGTAACGGCTGCATAGGATAATCTCTTTTTATGCTTATTTTTGTAAAGAATGTACTGTTATTTTGAGTTGCTCAATAAATTTCCGGGTAGCAGCGCACATATATTTATCTCTTCTATAAATAAGTCCTATATCTATTGTTGGAGTGGGGTTTTCAATTTTAATAGCTTGTATGTGCTCATTTTGCAAAAAGTCTATATATGGTTTTGGTAACACGGTAATCCCCATACCTTGTGCGACCATTTGAATTAAAGATTCCATTGTACTAATTTCTAAAATTGGCTTTGGTTTAAAGTTAAAGTTTTGGCAATGAGATGTAATTAGTTCTGTTAAATAGAAATTTTTAGGTAGAAGAATTAAAGGATAGTCCTGTAATTCTTCAATAGATACATACTTACGTTCAGTTAAAGAATGGCTGGTTGGCACGACTAATGTAAGTTCACTTTTATATAGTGGGATAGAAACAATCTCTTTATCTTGCACCGGGAGAAATGTAATACCAATATCTAATTCATTTTGTAATAATTTTTCACGAATTTCTCCTGTACGAAGCCCCAACACAGAGAGTTCGATATTTGGATATTGCTTATTGAAATCTAATATAGCTGGTGGTAGTAAATAATTTACTACGGTTAACAAAGATCCTATTGTTAAGGAACCATGATGTAATCCATTTAAATCTTGAATGGCAGAACGAGCTTGTTCGACTTCGTGAAAGATTGTTTTACTGTGCGATAATAAAACTCTGCCTGCTTCAGTTAAAGATATTTTTTTACCAATTCGATCGAAAAGTGGCATGCCTACTTCATGTTCTAATGCACGTATTTGTTGGCTTAGTGAAGGTTGTGAAATATTTAATTTCTCGGCTGCTTTTGTGAAATGTAATTCTTTCGAAACAGCTAAAAAGTATTCTAATTGTCGTAATTCGATTGAAATCACCTCAAGTTTAATCATAGGATATACCTATCATTATTATATAAATAATTGAATTGAACAATGGTTTTGTGGGATATATAATCACTTTATCAGAAATGGATTGATTAAAAAATTAGATGAGGTGAAGAAGAATTGTTGAAATCTAGTGTATTACCGGGTAGTTATTCACAAGTACTTCAAAAAAGGTATGAGGAGGCTGTACCGACAGGAATATATCATTTAACGCCTTTATATGTAAAAGAAGCAAGGGGAGCGATAATAACAGATGTAGATGGAAATCAGTTTATTGATTTTGCTGGTGGAATTGGTATGCAAAATGTTGGACATTGTCATCCGAAAGTTGTAAGAGCGGTACAAAAACAAGCAGAATCATTTATACATCCTTGTTTTCATGTAACTCCATATGAAAATTATATTACTTTAGCGGAGAAAATTAATGAGAAAGTGCCAGGTACAAGTAAGAAAAAAACGATGTTTGCCAATAGTGGTGCGGAAGCGATTGAAAATGCTGTAAAGATCGCACGTAAAGTAACAGGGAGGAGTAAAGTAATTTCGTTTGAACGAGGATTTCATGGGAGAACATTAATGACAATGTCTCTATCGACCAAAGAAACTCCATATAAAGCAGGATTTGGTCCGTTCGTTTCAGACATGCATATATTGCCGTATCCGTACTATTACAGAGCTGAAGAAGGAGTTTCTACTGAAGAAGTGGATTCTCAAGTCATCTATCAGTTTGAAAAGTTTTTAGAAGAAGTATCACCTGAAAAAGTAGCAGCAATCGTAATGGAACCAGTACAAGGAGAAGGTGGGTTTATTGTTCCTTCTATTACATTTGTAAAACGATTACGAGAAATTTGTAATCAATACGGTATTTTAATGATAATGGATGAAGTGCAAACTGGATTTGGCCGAACAGGGAAATGGTTTGCAACAGAACATTTTCATATAGAGCCTGACATAATGACTTTGTCAAAATCAATTGCTGGCGGTTTACCATTAAGTGCTATTGTCGGTCGTGCGGAGTTGATGGACATTCCTGGGAGAGGACAAATTGGTGGAACTTTTGCAGGTAGTCCGTTATCTTGTGCAGCTGGTCTTGCTGTATTTGAAATAATGGAAGAAGAAAATCTAGTTGAAAGGGCTCAGCAAATTGGAAATAGAATAATGTTACATCTACATCAAATGCAATTAAAGTACGAAGTGATTGGTGATGTTCGTGGAATCGGTGCGATGGTTGCAATGGAACTTGTAACGAATCGCATAACGAAAGAACCTGCAAAACAACTAACAGTAAAGCTAATTGAAGATTTTTGGAAGAATGGGCTTATAAGTATTGGAGCGGGGATATTTGATAATGTACTACGCTTTTTACCACCTCTAGTTATCTCAAACGAAGAAATAGATAGAGGGTTTGAAATAATAAATGAGTCTTTTGAAAAGTTGTGCCGCAAGTAAGAGGAGGAATTTGAATGACTAAAGTATATGAAATCCTATCCTTAAATATAGGACTACCAAAAGAGGTTATGTATGGTGGGAAGTTAATTCAAACAGGGATAAACAAAAAGCAAGTAAAGGAACCTGTTTTTTTATCATTTTTAAAGTTTAATGGAGATGGACAGGCGGATTTAGTTCATCATGGAGGGGTAGATAAAGCGGTTTGTGTTTATACTGGTGACCACTATCCTTACTGGGAAAAAGAGTTGAATCAGGAACTTGTATATGGGGCTTTCGGTGAAAATATAACAGTAAGCGGAATGCGTGAAGAAGATGTTTGTATTGGTGACACGTTTCAACTCGGAGAAGCGATTGTACAAGTAACGCAGCCAAGACAACCTTGTTTTAAATTAGCGAAGAAATATAATATTCCAAAGTTGCCATTATATTTTCAAGATACAGGATACACAGGTTTTTATTTTCGAGTATTAAAAGAAGGGTGGATATTACCGGTAGATACTTTAAAATTGTTGAAGCCTGATCCAAAAGGTGTGTCAATTTTGTTTGCGAATCGCATAATGCATAAAGAAAAACAAAACTCTGAGGGATTAAAAAGGATTTTAGAAGTAAATGCACTGTCTACTAGTTGGAGAAAGACGTTTGAAAAGCGAGTGAAGGGAGAAGAAATTAGTACGAAGGAGCGACTTGAGGGAACCAAAGAATAGGTGAATTATATTTGCATAAAATGGTGTATTTCTATTATCGGAAAGATAAGTAGGAAGCACCATTTGCTATATAATAAACATGATATTATTCAAAAATCTTAATACTAGTTTATTCGACTTGTTTTTTAATAATCAAAACATAAAATAAATTAAACCATTTTTAAAAGTTTTATGATACTATATTGATTTGAAAGGCCTATTTTTTGAGAGTAGGTCATATAAGTATATCTAAATTAATGGAATCGACGTATGGAGGGACAACATGGGGAATGTTAAAAAAATGGCAAACTTTCTATTAGAAGAACCGAGAAGAGAACAGTTATTTCCTTTATTTGAAGAAGTGTTTGGGATTACGAGCCAAACATTGCAGGATTTTTCAGAGAAAGGGTATTGGGATTATACATATAAAGCATTATCATTTTTACAAGATGATAATGCGATTGCAAATGTTGCGGCATTTTCACTTCCGCTTTTAATTAATGGTGAAAAAATAAATGCAACGGGTATTCAATCAGTAATGACACATCCGAATTATCGTAGACGAGGATTAATGAAACAATTGTTTAGTAAGATGATAGAGGAAATTGATGAGCAATGCGAGTGTGCGGTCTTGTTTACTGAAAATCCGGAACTATATAAACCATTTGGTTTTCAAATTGTGCAAGAATATTTGATGACAGTATCATGCGAAAATAAAGGTTACAAAGATTCTCAACTTAAAAAGTTAGATTTTTATAATGAAGAGGATAGACAATTAATACATGAGATTATTGAAAATGGCCAAAGGCTTTCTAATAAATTTTCAACGTTAAATTACCGCTCTTCGTTTTATTTAAATATGTATGATTCAACATGGAATGAAAACCTTTATTATTCAGAGAAATTAGATGCGCTGATTGTTTTTACAGTAGAAAATCAAAAACTAAAATTATTTGGAGTATTTGCGCCGGTAATTCCGATTTTAGATGAATTATGTGAGGAAATCTCTGGGGAATTTACGGAGATTGAATTTTATTTCTACCCAGATCAATTAGGAATTGATGATGTACAATATACAGAATTACAGACTAGTAAGTATTTAATGGTTCGAAGTAATAAAGAATTAGATTTTAAAGGTTATAAATTCCCGGTATTAACTGAGTTTTAAATATTAATTTAAATGCTTTTTTATGGAGGAATTATGAAAACATCATATATACCAAATCATATTGAGCAACTTACTGTAATGAACGCACCTAAATTTTACAAACTTGAAGACAATGATACATTCATTGTCCATTCGAAAGAAGAAACAGATTTTTGGCTGAAAACCCATTATGGTTTTGAAGTAATGAATGGCCATGTATTTTATGATGAGATAATGACAGATTTTCAGGCTGAGGTTCAATTGCGCATGAATCCAAATGCGACATACGATCAAGCGGGTTTATTTGTTATGATTTCTGAGAAGTGTTGGTTAAAAACATCTTTAGAATATATTCCTGAGGGCCCATCACATTTAGGTGCTGTCGTAACGAATAATGGCTATTCTGATTGGTCAACGCAAGACTATCCAAATGAGTTTGCTAAGCAACAATCAAGTTTTCAAATTATTCGAAAACTTGGCGATTATACAATATATGTGAAAACGAGTCAGCGATGGGAACAAATAAGAATCGCTCATTTGATGGAGGACATAGGTAATGAGCCTGTTAAAATTGGTTTTTATACGTGTAGTCCTTCTGAAAATAATGGATTCGAGACCGAGGTTTTCGATTTTAAAATTGAACAAATATAGATGGGAAAACCGCATTCTTACTAAATGAGAATGCGGTTTTTATTAAGTTAAAGAGTATTCACATCAACTGGCAGTGAAAATGCCTGGTAGATTAAAGTTCCATTTTATTGACTAAAAATGATTTAAAACTTATCATTTAATAATGTTAAATATTAATTTGCCTAATATAATAGGACTAATGGAGAAATTACAGACTATATCGCTCAAATAAGGAGGAATATAAATTATTCGATGGTAATTTCATGAAAAAAGGAGATTGTGTATGAAATCATTTCGCAAGTTGTTACAGTATTTAAAACCATACATGTTCTTCGCTATTATTGGACCGCTATTTATGGTACTTGAGGTTGCGATGGACTTAATTCAACCGACAATAATGCAACATATTATTGATGTTGGAATTGCAAACCGGGATTTGAATTATGTAATAAAAATGGGGCTTCTTATGATAGGAGCAGCAGCAATCGGTTTAATTGGAGGACTTGGTTGTATGATGTATTCTACAAAAGCTGCTGTTAATTTCGCTACAGACATACGAAAAGATCTGTTTGCGAAAATAGAAACATTTTCTAGCAAAAATCGTGATTCATTTGGAACAGGTAAATTATTAACAATCGTGACAAATGATATTACATCTATTCAATCGGCAATGACGATGACGTTACGTGTACTTGTCCGTGGACCGTTATTATTTATTGGAAGTATCATTATAGTCTTTGTAACAGCGAGAGACCTATTTCCAATTTTACTTGTTGTGGTACCCGTATTATTAGTTGCAATTGTATTGATTGCAGGTCAATCGAGCGGTTCATTTAAGCGAGTACAAGAAGCATTAGATAAAGTAAACACAAAGCTACAAGAAAATTTATCCGGTGTACGTGTTATAAAAGCATATGTAAGACAAAAATATGAAATCGCACAGTTTGAGAAAGTTAATACAAGTTTAACTGAAATAAATATTCGTGCAATACAAATTATTTCATTGATGATGCCAATTATTATGCTAGTTGTAAATAGCGGAATTGTAGCAACTTTATGGATTGGTGGCGAGAAAGTTTTTAACGGTACACTCCAAGTAGGGGCCATTTTAGCTTTTATTAACTATTTAAATATCATTTTAATGTCACTTATGTCTATTAGTATGGTATTTATTCAAATTGCCCGTGCTTTTCCATCAGCTGATCGTGTACAACAAGTCTTACATACTGAAGTTGATATTACAACTGAAGGCGACGTATGTGAACCAAAACAAGTGGGTGGTAATGTAGAGTTTAAAAATGTTAGCTATAGTTATACGAAAAATAATGAATATGTTTTAAAAGATATTTCCTTTACTGTACGTAAAGGTGAAAAAATAGGGATTATTGGATCGACCGGAAGTGGTAAATCTACATTGGCGAAACTATTGCCACGACTTTACGATGTTGATCAAGGTGAAATATGTATAGATGATGTTAATGTGAAAGCATACGATTTGCAAAAACTTCGTGCTTCCATTGGCTTCGTTCCACAAAAGGCACTTCTTTTTTCAGGCAGTATAGAAGAGAATTTACGTTATGGCAAAGAAGATGCAACTTATGATGAATTGGAATTAGCATCTTCATCTGCTTGTGCGACTGAGTTTATCAATAAGCTGGAAGACTCTTATGAATATAACTTAACACAAGGTGCAACCAATCTATCTGGTGGTCAAAAACAACGTATATCTATTGCAAGAGCCCTAGTGAGAAAGCCATCTATTCTTGTATTAGACGATTCTACATCGGCAGTTGATGCGAAGTCAGAAGCTGTAATACAGGAAGCATTAAGGACAAGATATAGTGGCACAACGACATTTTTAATTGCATCAAAAATATCTTCTATTATAGATGCGGATAAAATCCTCGTTTTGAATAACGGTGAATTAGTTGGAAATGGTACGCATGAGGATTTATTGGCAACTTGTGAAGTGTATCAGGAAATTTATCTTTCCCAAGGTGGTAGCCTGCAGCAAGAAGGAGGGGAAGAGCGTGCGTAATTTTCAAGGACAATTTGGAAATAAAGGTGGACGTAATAATCCGAAAACGGGAAAAACTAAGAATACTAAAGGAACTATAATGCGAGTATGGAACTATATGGGGTATCAAAAAGCATCTCTTATGTTCGTTATTATTCTTGTATTTATCACGACATTACTAGGTTTACTTGGACCATATTATATGGGGGTCATCATTGATGAATACATTGTACCGAAGGATTTAAGCGGGACAGCCAGAATGTGCATGCTACTCATTGCGATATATGGGATAACCGTATTATTAACATGGTTACAAACATTTGTAATGATTAATGTTGCATTAAAGACTATACAAAAAATACGACAAGATATTTTTGAAAAAATCCAAACACTTTCTCTACGATTCTTTGATGTACGTTCTCAAGGTGATTTAATGAGCCGTGTGACAAATGATATTGATAACTTAAATCAAGCTTTGACACAAAGTGTTGTGCAAATCATTTCATCAGCGTTAACGTTTATAGGTGTAACAATTGCGATGTTTTCATTAGATTGGATTTTAGCGATTGTAACTTTAATTACAGTACCTATTATGTTTTTCGTTACGAAAAAACTAGTTGCTTATAGTGGGAAAAACTTTGCGAAGCGTCAAAAGGATTTAGGAGAATTAAATGGATTTATTGAGGAAGCTATTACAGGCGCAGACGTAACTACGTTATACGGAAAAGAAAAAGAAACCGTACATAACTTTAATGAAATTAACGAACAGCTAAGAATTTCAGCAACGAAGGCTGAAACGTTTTCAGCATTTATTTTTCCAAGTATGAACTTTATTAATAACTTAGGAATGGGGCTTGTAATTGGAACTGGATCGGTAATGGTATTAAACGGAATGACAACAGTAGGTGTCATTGCAGCTTTTATTAATTATTCTCGACAATTTTCAAGACCACTTAGTCAATTTGCAACTTTAATGAATACGATTCAAGCGGCAGTTGCTGGAGGAGAACGTGTCTTTGAAATTATGGATGAAGTACCAGAAATTCAAAATAAAAAAGATGCAGTACTTGTACAAAATTTACAAGGACATGTTAGGCTTGAGAAAGTTTCATTTGGATACGCACAGGACAACATGATTTTAAAAGATGTGAGTCTCGAGGCGAATCCTGGGGAGACAATCGCTTTAGTCGGTCCAACTGGATCAGGAAAAACAACAATTATTAATTTGTTAACTCGCTTTTATGACATTCAAAAAGGGCAAATTAGCATTGATGAAAAAGATATAAAGGATTATGATATTAATTCTTTGCGGAGTAAAATAGGGGTTGTTTTACAGGATACGTATTTATTTGCAGGAACGATTATGGAAAATATTCGATATGGACGTTTAGATGCAAGTGATGAAGAAGTAGTTGCAGCAGCAAAAGCAGCATCAGCACATTCTTTTATAAAACATCTACCGAATCAATATGAAACGGAAATTGCTTCAGAAGGTTCGAATTTAAGTCAAGGACAAAAACAACTCCTTGCGATTGCACGAGCGATTTTAGCAGATGCAGATATATTAATTCTCGACGAAGCAACATCTAATATTGATACGAGAACAGAATTACAAATTCAATCTGGATTAAATAATTTAATGAGAGGGCGAACAAGTTTTGTAATCGCTCATCGGCTGAAAACGATTGAAAAAGCAGATCAAATACTTGTAATTAAAGATGGTAGTATTTTTGAAAGAGGAAATCACGAATCTCTTATGGAAGAGAAAGGATTCTACTTTGATTTGTATACAAGTCAGTTTAAAATTTAACAAAAATATTGATGTAATGCGGTTTCTCGTGATAAGAGAAACCGCATTTTTTGTATTTGCAAACATCGCTATCCGAATAGTCTCTCACTAAATGTTTTAACAGCATCCTTTTGTATTAATGGGAAAATGTAAAAGGAGAGATTTCTTTTTCGGTTATTCTAGCAATCATAATCATTGTCGTATTCATTGCAACATTCATCGCAAGGGATGTTCTGATCATTGCAGCAAATACAAAACGTTTTATTGATAAATATATCGATAAAATCAAAGGAATCGGAATTATTTGTGAGGGTAAGTTCTTGGAAATCTTCTACTTGAAAAATCCTTGTTTCATTAGGAACTATCGTAGCGATAATTGGTGTGTTAGAAATCCTTGTTCGAATAGTTACTTCAATGGGACCGGAATCGTTAGGAACAGATATTTGAAGTAATGTTTTGTTGTGATTAATAGTAAGATCTTCAAAAACCACTCTTGAAGAGTTAGGGGGTACGATAATATCTAGAGGTACATTTCCAGTTGAGGAAGTTCCCGAACCGGCTATGGTATGAGTCTCAATAAAACAGTTACTCTTTTGGTTAAGAGAATGTGATTGTTCTGCATAGTAATCATTTTGGTCATCGCAGCAGATGCAAAACGTTTTTTGAATAAAAATACCAATATCGCTACTTGTATTGGTATTATTTGTGACAGTGAGGCTTTCAAAATTTTCTACTTGAAAAATCCTTGTTTCACCTGTAGCTATTGTAGCAGTAATTGGTCTACGAGCATTTCTTGTACGAATAGTTATTACAATCGGTGCAGAGGTGCCAGGAACATGAAACTGAAGTAATGTTTTGTTGTGATTATTAGTAGAATCTTCGAAAACTATTCTTGAAGTGTTAGCTGGTACGACAATATCTAGAGGTATATTTGAACCGGCAATCGTATGCGTTTCAATGAAACAGTTCTCTTTTTTGTGGTGAGAATAAGAATAGTTTTTATAGTATTTTTTTCCATGTTTATAAAAATAGTCAGCCATTCTTTAATCTCCTATCTTTTATTTGTCTATATATAGTATTTAATAAAAGTAAGAAATGTTTGTACAAGGTAGAAAAAAGTTCTATTTAGGAGAATAAGAGAAAAAATTTAGATGTATGTTCTGTAGAATTTGTTTCAGTCAACCCAAATATAAGAAATGTATAGCTAACCTTTTTACGATATTAATAGTTAGGAAAGCATAGATCGGGAAATACAGTTTGATATTCTGGGATTAACCGAAGATCAGTAGTTAAGGTCACATAGTGCGTATAGTTTTTTTCTAATTTTTCAAGTGTTGTTAAATGATGAGAACCTAAACCACGCTGTACACTATGTTTAGAAAGAGTGGGTCCAATTTGTAATTTTCTTTTTTTCATAGCCTTGTTCCATGGACTATAAAAAAATTTAAAAACGAAAGCAGGCTGCATGTAAATGCTATATGGATAATGTGAGCCATGTCTGCCGACTCTGTAGTCACCATGAAAAATATTGTGAAGTAATCTACCGTTGGGATAAAGCAGATTGGGACTGGGGTGGATTAAAATACCGTGATAACGTTCATCGATCATCTTTATAACTCTAATGGAAAACTTGTTCCCTCCATTAGAGTTAAGTGAAGTGAAGAATTGTTCTTTATTAAAACACCAAAGAAACTCTGTCGTATTTAATACCATTTTCCATCCAGTAACTTCTTTTTCAATTTCCATAACTTCTTGATCAACTAGATAGGCATCAAATTCTACTACTTTTGAATTGCGAATTTCCCAATGAGGTGCAAATAACTTACATATTTCCACTGAACGGTCAGTAGATCCTCGGTTAATTAGAATACCGTGATCAAATAGTTTTGTATGATGCATTAACCACCATGGAAGTAAATATTCTTCATTGTAAAAATGAGAACTTAAAGTAGTCTTAATGAAAACCTCCTCCTTATATAGCACACTTCTTATTTAGTACGATAAGGTGGGAATCTTATCGCTAGAAGGTTCCCACCTTAAAACTAGAAAAACAAAGATGATAGGTGTAAGGATAATTATTTATTTCGGATTGACTGTTAAATTAAGAATTGGGATGGTTATGGAGTTAGTTGATAACAATTGAAATAGCGCTAAAAATTAATAAAACTGCCATAATAATGTTAAAGAATTGGTTATGTTTTAATAAAAGTTTTTGGAACATTGAACCGAATAGGCTCCAACTAAATGTACTCATTAAACCGACTACTCCTAAAAATAATGAAAAAAGAAGGTAACTAGAATATGAATTGTAGTAAGGGAGAATAAAAGTAGAAACTACAGTCAGTCCGAATAATATCCCTTTAGGGTTAACAAACTGAAGAAAAATCCCCACTGTAAATAAGTTTTTATTATCTTTTTCATCGGGATCTGTACTGCCTTTACTAATGAGTATTTTAATAGCTAGATATAGCATGTATGCTACTCCTAAAATTTTTAAAGGTAATTCGATTTTGGGTAAAATATTAATTAGTACGATATTAAAGAAACTACATAAAGAAGTGAGGAGGAAAAAACCGAAAGCTACTCCAAAGCAAAATTGCATGCTCCTTTTCAAACCAAGTTGATTTGCGTATGTCATAGCTAAAAAATTGTTAGGACCGGGTGTGAAGCTACTAATAAAAACAAATAATAAAAAAGAAAATAAAGGCATTTCAAAACCCCCTAAGTATTTTTCGTGTGTTATAATGACCGAAAAGAACAATATAACGTGTGCTTTTTATTATACATAACGGTCGTTATGTTGTATATAGTATAGGAGTGTTTTTTTATGGAAGAAATTCAACTTATTTTGGCGAAAAATATAAAAGCAATACGTGAGAAAGAAAAATTAAGTTTAGAAAAGGTTTCCCAATTAACGGGTGTGAGTAAAACGATGATTGGACAAATTGAAAGAGGAGATTCAAGCCCGACACTAACAACGATATGGAAAATTGCGAATGGTTTAAAAGTGTCTTTTACGTCTTTAATTAATAATCCACAGCCTGATACGAAAGTGGTTTTACGAAACGATGTTCAAATATTATCAGAAGACAATGGGAGATATAAAGTGTATCCTTCTTTTCCTTTTCAAGATGATAGGAACTTTGAAATCTATACGGTTGAAATTGAAAAGGAAGGAAAATTAAGTTCGGAAGGCCATAAAGAAGGGACCGAAGAATTTATAACGGTGTTTGAGGGAGAATTGACAATTGAAATAAATGATTGTCAATATACATTAAATAGCGGAGATTCAATTCGCTTTAAGGCGGATAGACCGCACTCTTATCATAATTCCGGACGAACGCTAACTCGGTTAAGTATGACCATTTATTATCCAGCTTCATAAACTTGCTATTTTATTTAGAATATAAAGAGATATGTTTTGATAAAACCATCTATAAGAGATGGTTTTATTTATTACAATTTACAAAAAAAGACACTCATTTGAGTGTCAACACAGTATTTCTCTCGCGTATAGGATTGGAGAATGTTTCTCAAATACATATTGAGATGATTAGTAAAGGAGAAACTGTCTTCATAAATAACTTAACATTGATAGCGTATAGAGTAAATTGATAATGTTTATCCGGAATATTTAGTATAGATAGTTTCTACTATCTATATAGGGGAATGACATTTAAAGCTAAGAAGAAAAAATGAATCATTTATTAATCAACTCGTATAATTGTTAGAGGGGCGCCAGTTGATCCACCACCGACTAAATTGACAATTGATAAGAGACCGAATAATTGAAGAGAAATAGTATTACCTGCATTTAATATTGTAATTAAATTATTATTATAACTTGAAGTAGATAAGGCAGGAGATAGAATTGAGCCCAGAAGTGATGTAGATCCGTTTAAAATTAGTCTTGAACCCGCAAGAAGTACAGTTGCAGTATTAATTTGATAAGAAAGATAATAACGTCCCGTTACAGGGACTGTAAATAAATTATTCGCACTATTGACTGCAAAGCTATTAAGGCTTTGGTTGTTTGAGAGTAGTATGTTAGTACCACCTAGTACAACTGAAACTGTTCCACCCACTGTATTATTTGCAAACATAGAATTTGTTGTAACGTTTATGCCGGTACTACCCGTGGGTCCGGTATTACTCATGAGTCCAGTACTACCAGTAGGACTAGTTAGTCTATAAGGAAGGATAATTGTACGTCATTATTTTTGGGGTTTTCTCTATCTTTATTTTTAATTAAAATCACCTCATTTTTATGATAAAGGAGATACTTTTCATATATTCTATTAATAATATTTTTTATAGTAACGGCATGCTGTTTAAAATACATACATTTTTAGTAAGTTACATTAAATTTGATTTTGTACAAAGATTTTAATAGAGAGATTAATAGTGTTTTTTTAGATAATTCTTTTAACATTTCGGAACATCTAACATTTAATAAATACTATAGAAGGGAGATGCAAATTTGAATCGATATGACAAATTACCAATGTCTAAGGAAGTTATGGATTCTAAAAATATTGGTCCTACATTTCCACCTCTTCCGTCTATTAATTTTCCAACCGGAGCGACCGGAGCAACAGGAGCAACAGGAGTAACAGGAGAAACAGGAGAAACAGGAGWAACAGGAGAAACAGGGGCAACCGGAGCAACAGGAGTAACAGGAGAAACAGGGGCAACCGGAGCAACAGGAGTAACAGGAGAAACAGGGGCAACCGGAGYAACAGGAGAAACAGGGGCAACCGGAGCAACCGGAGTAACAGGAATAACAGGAGAAACAGGAATAACGGGAGAAACAGGGGCAACCGGAGTAACAGGAGAAACAGGGGCAACCGGAGCAACCGGAGCAACAGGAGTAACAGGAGAAACAGGGGTAACCGGAGCAACAGGAGTAACAGGAATAACAGGAGAAACAGGAATAACGGGAGAAACAGGGGCAACCGGAGCAACCGGAGAAACAGGAGWAACAGGAGAAACAGGAGAAACAGGAGCAACCGGAGAAACAGGAATAACCGGAGAAACAGGAATAACGGGAGAAACAGGGGCAACCGGAGAAACAGGAGCAACCGGAGAAACAGGAATAACGGGAGTAACAGGGGCAACCGGAGAAACAGGAGCAACAGGAGTAACAGGAATAACAGGAGAAACAGGAATAACGGGAGTAACGGGAGTAACCGGAGCAACCGGAGAAACAGGAATAACCGGCCCAACGGGAATACCGGGAACAATCCCAACAACAAACCTATTATATTTTACTTTTTCAGATGGGGAAAAACTTATATATACTAATGCAGATGGTATAGCACAATACGGTACAACACAAATCTTATCACCAAGTGAAGTTTCTTATATTAATCTATTTATAAATGGAATTCTTCAACCACAACCTTTTTATGAAGTTATAGCTGGTCAGTTAATTTTATTAGATGCTGAACCACCCTCACAAGGATCTTCAATTATCCTACAATTTATTATTATCAATTAAAAAGGACAGATTTCCTATAAAGAGAAATCTGCCCTTTTTGTTCTAAATTTGGTTAGTTAAAATTAAGTGACGATAAATTCAATTGTAATTGGAATTCCACCGTCTAATACATCTCCGCCAGGAATTGTAATAGCACCAGTAGGACCAGTAGTAACACTGGAGTTTACACTAGGCTGAAGAATACCGTTTATATAGAGATTGTAATACGTAAAAGTTGGGAAGGCAGTTGCAGTAGTACCCGCATCGTTTAAACAAGCTGTGGCAGCAATCGCAAAAGCAGCACCTGTGCCTGTTCCAGCTCCTAGTGTAGAGGTGAATCTTCTAGATGCCATAAATGGTTGAATGATAGGCATTTAATTCTCACTCCTATTCTAAATTTATTGGAACGAAGTTTAGAATAACTTGTCCACTATATAATATGAGAATTTTCTATATTAGAAACGGCATCCTGATTATAGTTTCAACACAATTTTTGTATAGGTAAAATACTAATTATTCTAGTATGGAAAAAGTGATGCCATTATAAGTGGAACATATGTTATCGATTGTTTTAGTGATTACTATGGATAATTAAATTGATAGGCAATTGAATTTGGGAGATAAACGTGGAAAAATAAAATAAACTCTTAAGTTTAGGTATTTAATCTAAGCAGTCAATTATTAAAAACATATAATTAATATGTGAGTCATGAACATAATTAAATTACGTTTTCAAGTTTGATTATAATTCATGTTTCCTATTTTAAGAGAAACATATAACTCAACTACTTTTTTCAATCGCATCTTTTATAGTTCTTAGAATAGGAAAACACTCAACTATAAGAAAAGCAAGGAGGAAATAAATGTCAAATAATAATTGTTTTGGTCATAATAACTGCAATCCGATTGTTTTTTCAGCAGATTGTTGTAAAAATCCACAGTCAGTTCCTATTACTAGCCAACAATTAAGTCAATTAATTACTTTACTAAATTCATTAATATCAGCTATTTCAGCATTTTTTGCAAATCCAAGTAATGCAAACAGATTAGCGTTACTCGATTTATTTAATCAATTTTTAATTTTCTTAAATTCCTTATTACCTTCTCCAGAAGTTAATTTTTTGAAACAATTAACTCAAAGTATTATAGTTTTATTACAATCTCCAGCACCTAATTTAGGACAATTGTCAACATTATTGCAACAATTTTATAGCGCTCTTGCACAATTCTTCTTCGCTCTAGATCTTATCCCTATATCCTGCAACTCAAATATCGATCCTGCAACTTTACAAGTTCTTTTTGGTTTATTAATTCAATTAATCAATGCTACTCCAGGGGCAACAGGGGCAACAGGTCCAACAGGGGCAACAGGTCCAACAGGTCCAACAGGAGCAACAGGAGCAACAGGAGCAACAGGAGCAACAGGAGCAACAGGAGCAACAGGAGCGACAGGAGCGACAGGAGCAACAGGAGGCGGAGCAACAGGAGCGACAGGAGCGACAGGAGCGACAGGAGCAACAGGAGCGACAGGAGCAACAGGAGCGACAGGAGCAACAGGAGCAACAGGAGCGACAGGAGCGACAGGAGCAACAGGAGCAACAGGAGCAACAGGAGCGACAGGAGCAACAGGAGCAACAGGAGCAACAGGTGGCGGAGCTATTATTCCGTTTGCTTCAGGTACAACACCATCTGCGTTAGTTAACGCGTTAATAGCTAATACAGGAACTCTTCTTGGATTTGGATTTAGTCAGCCTGGAGTTGCTTTAACGGGTGGAACAAGTATCACATTAGCGTTAGGGATAGGTTCTTATGCATTTGTAGCACCACGTGCAGGGACTATTACGTCATTAGCAGGTTTCTTTAGTGCAACAGCTGCATTAGCTCCATTATCACCTGTTCAAGTGCAGATACAAATATTAACTGCACCAGCAGCAAGTAATACGTTTACAGTACAGGGCGCGCCTTTATTATTAGCACCAGCATTTGCTGTAATAGCGATTGGTGCTACAGCATCAGGTATCATACCTGAAGCAATTCCGGTAGCCGCTGGGGATAAAGTATTATTATATGTTTCATTAACAGCTGCTAGTCCAATAGCTGCAGTTGCTGGATTTGTAAGTGCAGGTATTAATATCGTCTAACTTGTTACAATGTTTGTTTGAAATTTAAACAGGCATTTGTATATAGCCCCACCTAATTTTATTAGGTGGGGCTATATTTTTTGTGGGAAATTAAAAATAAATCAATTGAAAAGTTACTCTTTGTTAAGTTGGTATATAAGAAAAATCAAAATTTATGATTTACACTTTATTGTTTATGGAATAAGTTATATGGTTTGAAAAATTACATATAAACAAAAAAGATGAATTCTATTAAAAACAGAATTCATCCATTAAATAAACTATATACTAGTGGGTTAAATTGTTAATCATGAGCGGTGAAATGTCATTGCTCAAATTAGTAATAAACTATTTATTTTTATTACAGTTACATCCTTTTTTCTTTACATAGCCTTGCTCGGCTAAATCTCTTTGTGACTGGGAATCGGAAGATTGAGAGTTCGAAGATTGAGAGGATGCTGAAGAGCTACTATTTTTATTATTAGAGTAGTTTTTTCGATAGTTATAATTACTCATAGTACTATCACCTCCAATTAAATATATAAATATTATATGTATGTACTCTATTAATTGTTACGATAAAAAATCTCCTCGATATTCTCCGAGGAGATAAATGGTGGTTCTATTAAAATGATACTAATTAATACCCCCAGTATAGAGGGAAGTAATAAGAATCTTGGTAATATAGATTTTGTTGTTGAGTAGGGGGCTGAGTTGACTGATTTATCATGTCGCGGTTTTGATTACAGTTTCCGGGAGGACCAATTACCGTAGTGGATTGAATTGGGGATACTGCTTGTTTCCATTGTTGTTCATTGAGGCAATAAGTATGAGCCATCATATTAGCGGGAGTTAATCTTAAAATATCAGAACCAAAAATAACTTCTGGGGTTGGGGCGTCGAATATAGCTAATAAATGAGTATTATCTGCTGAAGCAATTTCATAATGCCACCACGCTTGTGGAATGTTGGCAACTTGCCCTGGTTTTATCGGTAAGTTTAATATTTGATTCGTAAATGGATTAAGTAAAGAAACAACAGCAGATCCTGAAATACAGTAAACAAGTTCAGCTGCATTTTGATGAATATGTGGTTCTACAACGTTGCCTGTACTTAAATAAATATCTAATAAAGAAGTATTTTCTAAAGTATTTAATTGTTTAATGCCAAGTACGTTTATATAATTTTGGGCATCTTTCTTAAAAAAATTACTTTTACTTAAATCATGAGTGAAATTAGTTGAGGGGGAAGTGTAGTCGATATTAGAAGTCAATTGTATTACCCGCCTTTCTATAGGTAAGTATGGATACAACTTTAGGATATGTGCCTAGTGTTAGTTATGTGCATTTGTCTGTATCATAATAAATTCACCTGTTTTATAAATAATATAGGTTGTGCTTCTTATTTCTCATAATGTAAATACGGATAAAAATTAGAGCGAACTAATGAAAGTCGGAATTATTGATGTTAGGTTAGGAGTAAAAATATTGAAATTTATTTCGTATATTTTAATGGTTACGTTATATGAAAAGACCAATGCCTTATAGAAAGGAATTGGCCTTTTATTTAAGATAGTTTTTGATGAATCATTAATTGTGCTTTAGCAGTATTGGCGTAATTTAGCCATTCTATTGCCAAGTTTTGTTTTAAATCAAAATGGATTTCAATTACGTCTAAATGAGATATCTTTGTTTTAAGTGGAACAGGCATCCCATTTACTTTTACTTTTTTCATGCTATGTGCAATTTTTGGAAATGCAGAGAAAGAAAAATCAATGATTGTAGCACCATCAGGTAAATAAACTGGTTGTAAATCTGTAGTATAAGCTGTAATAGTATTTTCAAATAGTTCATACGATACTAAACTACGGAAAGTGATTGGATCTGTAGTTAATAAATTGTTATTCACAATTGTATCATCCATTATTTTATAAGATATTGCTTGAATATTTGCAGTTCTATCATTCAATAAAGAAAAAATACCGTTATCTTTCAACGTTTTTGCTATTTGTGTTTGAATGATAATTGTTTGTTCAGCATCATTCATATTGACTTTAGTTTTTAAGTTGTTATTAAAATGGCTATTTTCAAGAGCGATATTATCTTCGAAATAGTTTATAGTTGGTTTGTATAATTGATGAATCATTCCAAGGATTTTATAGCAATCTAGCACACTTGTAGTTGTAATACAAATTTGTGAAATACCTGATACATTTTGTATTTCTTGTAATTGTGAGTATGCAGTATATACTGGGGGAAACTCATAGTTTATTTCAAATGAAAGGTTTGTATTAGAAAAAGAATGTATCCCTTTTCTTAAATGAGTTATATTTTTTTGAAGGTGTGGCACATATTCGGTTAAAAATTTATGTACTTCAGTATATCTTTCTTTATGTAGATATTGAAAAGCAAGATTTTCTAATTCATGCTGGATTGTATATAACCCTAATCGCTTTGCAAGTGGCGCAAATAGTGTTAATGTTTCATTCGCATAAGCTACTTGTTTTGCGGGTTTTTTAACACTCAATGTTTTTATATTGTGAAGGCGATCTATAACTTTAATAATGCCAACACGTATATCTTGTTGAGAGGATACTAGTAATTTTTTGAAATTAATTGCTTCGTATAATACTTTGTTTTGATCTTGTAGTTTTTTTCCTTTTGTTAATCCATTTACAATATATTGAATAGTCGCACCAAAATGTGATTCAATTTCTTCTAGAGAGTATTCGGTATCTTCTACAACATCGTGTAATAAAGCAGCAATCAATGTTGTAATGTCAGCTTTATAATTTAGCAGTATTTCTGTAATCGCGAAAGGGTGAATAATATATGGTYCTCCAGTTTGACGGTATTGTCCATCATGTGCTTGCTCTGCAAAATGTATAGCTTTTTTCAAAAGCTTTAATTCATCAGATCGTAGATAATTTTCCTTTTGTAATAATACCTTGCTCATATATATCCATCCCTTAAATTTATTTTTAATAATAATTCTATATAATAGAATAAATACCCTTTGAAATTGTTTTAAGGGTGTAAAAAAATAAAGATATTGAGATTAAACTATATTCGTATATCCATTCATACTTTGGATTGATGGAAAAAAGTAATGAACATGTTAATTTAATATTACATCAATCATTAAAAAGGGGTGAAGGTTCATGTCATTTAGTGAAATGATTAGAAATGAAGTACTTGGCTGGGCAGGTGTTTCTGAAAAACCGCATCGATTTGGTGGTATTGAAATAAATTATGGTAAGAAAGAACTTGGTCATTTGCATGGCGATAAGTTAGTTGATTTACCATTTCCAAGGGTAAAGCGGGATGAATTAGTGAGCCAAGGATTGGTGAAACCACATCACGTATTACCTGAATCAGGATGGATAAGTTATTATATAAAGAGTGAAGAGGATATTCCATTTGCAATTGAGTTATTTCGTATGCAATATGACAGAATAAAAAAATAATGAAATAAAATAGATAAGGAAAAATATATTTTCATGTCACATCCCTCCTTAATCGTTCGTCTTGTATGTAGAACGGATAAGGAGGGATTTTATTATGAAACATTTTGATGTAGCAATTGTTGGTGGTGGGCTTGCTGGATTAACAGCATCTATATATTTAGCGAAAGCTGGAAGGAAAGTTATTGTATTAGAAAAGTCCAGTCACTTCGGTGGTCGAGGGATGACTATAAATAAAAACGGCATTTGTATGAATCTTGGTGCACATGCTTTATATAGAGGTGGAGAAGCGTTTATAACTTTTAATGAGCTAGGAGTAAATCTTCCAGGTGGAATCCCATCTACAAAAGCACATGGAATATGGAAAGGGGATATTTATACCATTCCAACAGATTTTCGCTCTATTTTATCAACACCGTTACTTTCATGGTCTGCAAAAGTACAGTTCGCTCGTCTTATGATTCATTTAGGAAACTTAGATTTAGAAAAAGTTCCGAAAATAAGCCTAACTACATGGGCAGAAAATGAAATTAAAGATCCAATGGTTCGAAATATATTTTATGCATTATGCCGAACAACAACATATACGTATGCTCCTACAATACAATTAGCATCTTCCGTACTAAAGCAAATACAGCTTTCTATGAAAGAAGGAGTACTTTATGTAGATGGTGGTTGGGAGACGATAATAACAAATTTAAGAGGAATAGCGAATACTAGTGGTGTACAATTTCTGGCTAAAAAGCATGTTTTAAAAATAGAGCATTGTGAAGGAAAACAAAGAATACATTGTTTTGACGATGAAGTATTTGAAGCTGGGGCAGTTATTGTAACAACTCCACCGAAAGAGGCATGTAAAATTATAAAAGGTACAGAAGGAACAAGTTTGCAAAAATGGAGTGAACAATCTATACAAGTGACCGTGGCAGCGTTAGATATTGGTTTAAAACAATTACCGAATCCTTTGCATCATTTTGCATTGGGATTGGATCAACCTATATTTTTCACGAATCAATCGAGAGCAGCTAAATTGAGTGAAGATGGATCAATTGTAGTGAGTCTAATTAAATACCATAACCCTGTACTAGAACTGAATCATATTCAAGAAGAGAAAGAACAGTTAGAAAATATGATGGAATTGTTACATCCGAATTGGAAAAGAGAAGTTGTTGCACAGCAATATTTACCGAAAATTACGGTAGTACATGATTTTCCTCGTATTGACCGTGTTGAAAAACCAGGCCCTAGTATACCTGAAATGCCAGGTGTTTACGTTGCAGGAGATTGGGCTGGGCATGATGAAATATTAGCTGATGCTGCGGTAGCAAGCGGGAAACGTGCAGCGTTACACATTTTAAAGAAATTTGAAAGTGAGGCAGTTCATCATGGAAACGGAGCAGTTATATGAAGCGTATCAACCATTATTATTTTCGTTAGCATATAGAATCCTTGGGAGTGTTATGGATGCTGAAGATATCGTCCATGACGTATTTATATCGTTTAATAATATGGAGGACGTTCAATCTATAGAAAATATGAGAGCCTATTTATGTAAAATGGTAACAAATCGCTCAATTGACAAATTACGTTCGGCAGCACATAAACGTAACGTATATGTCGGAATGTGGTTGCCAGAGCCATTTGTGGAAGAGATTGATGATCCATCAGAGTCATTTGTAATGAAAGAATCAATTTCTACGGCATATTTATTACTTTTACAACAACTGACTGAGGTAGAGAGGGTTGTTTTCATATTAAGAGAGGTTTTTAGTTATGACTACGAAGAAATCGCTTCGATTGTAGAAAAGAGTAGTGTGAATTGCCGAAAAATCTTTCAACGTGCACGAAAAAGTATTTTAGATAAGCCGAAGCAGTCAACATTAAGTACGAAGAAGATGGCTGCTTACGTGGAGAAATTTGTATCATCATTGCAGTGTGGGGATACGCAAGGCATGTTAGAAGTTTTAAAAACAGATGCGATATTTAAAGCAGATGGTGGTGGTAAAGTTACAACTGCAATTAATCCGATTTATTCTGCAGATAAAATTATACGTTTGTTCTTTGGAATTGCAAAACGATTGCCAGAAAAGTATAGTGTTGATTTCAAAATAGTAAATGGTGCACCAGGCGTTATAGTTACAATAAATAATAAAGTGACGTATGTACTTTCATTCATATTTGAGGATGAGAAAATTTCAAACATTTATATGATGGTTAATCCAGAAAAACTTATGCACTTAAATGTAATAGTATAAAAAAGACGCATTTCTTTAGAAGTGCGTCTTTTTTTTATTTTTCTAACATTTCAAGAGGTACATCTTTTTCGCCGGCTACCTCGAATTTAATTTCCCCGTCTTCTTCATAAATGCGTTTAATAATCGGTATAGTTATCATTAGTTTTTTATGCTGTTTACGTCTTCTAGCAGCATCTAAGTTAATCACGTTCATGTGTAAGCATCCTTTCTTACAGAAATATATAAACAAAAGAAAATGCGTCCGAAAAGGGCGCTTAGTTGAATTAGAAATACCGATTCATTTAAATGGGGTTTAGATTATCTTATAATTGAAAACTGATTGTAAAATAATGTGAATTAAATAATTGCACGTAGAAATTAACTTTACCAAAAAACGAAACAATATGCTATAAAAAATTTTAATTCTTTGTCGTATAACAGGAAAAAGGTGTGCATTTCGCATATAATGAAAAGTAGACGGGCATCATGTACTTTTTCATCATATTGCTTGGAAAGGCGATGGAGAAAATGAATACTCTAGATTCATTATTATTGCAACTTGAACAATATGGAGAAGAGCATGATCGACATAAAGAAAAAAGAGAAGAAAAATTAAGAAATATTTCTCGTGAAATGGGGCAGTTTTTATCAGTATTAGTAAAGGGCTGCAATGCAAAAAAAATTTTAGAAATTGGAACTTCAAATGGCTATTCTACATTGTGGCTAGCAAATGCGGTAGAAGAAACAAATGGAAATGTTATAACTGTAGAACTTTCTTCAGAACGGGTTGGAGAGGCACTTGGAAATTTTGAAAGGGCAAATCTTACACAGAGAATCGATATTCATAATCAAGAGGCTGGGGCATTTTTAGATTCGCAAGTAGATCGTTCATTTGATTTTATTTTCCTAGATTCAGAGCGCACGCAATACATGTGGTGGTGGGAACATATAAAACGTATTTTAGAGCCAAAAGGTTTTCTTGTAATTGATAATGCAACTTCTCATGCGGGGGAATTAGCTGGATTTATAAAGATGATTGAAGAAGACGTTACGTTTGAAACCGTGTTATTAGCTTTTCAAAAGGGAGCATTTGTTGCGCGGAAGAATAATTAGAAGTGGACCTAATATAATTATCACATTGAAAGATAGTATATGTCAAAAGATAGAGCATTGTATGAATTTAAGAAGGTAACTAAATGGAATTTCAAATTAATAGTCAGTGGTGATAAGTAAGGTAAGCTATGAAGAATCCGTCTTCAGTATGTTGTTCTCTAGGTCTTAAGTCTGAGGAAAATAATGACGAGAACAGGTATACTTATACTATGAAACAGGGAATGACTGCATAAGCAGGTATTTCTTGAAAAATCGATTTCAAGCAAGCAAAAATGTATATGAAATACGATATATTAGATGAAATATAGTGCACATAAATTCGCACATATAAATAAAGGAGCGATTTTGTTGACTGAACTCGAGAAAAAAGAACCTGTATCGATTGTGAAAGATAATAATGTAGAAGTAGTAGTGGATACAGTAATAAAAGATGCAGAACTTGAAGAACTGAATAAAGAAGCAGATCTTTATGTACAAAAGTTAAATAGCGAGCAAAATACAGATTTATCAAAAGTATTGTCGCAGCTTGGAGACTTAGGGGATAAAGAGCAGCAAGCGGCAGGACAAACGCTATCAGCTTTAAAACGTCCTGTGACAGCGATGATGAATGGAAAGAATGAAGAAATTCCAAATACATTGTTAGAATTACGAAAAGTGGTATCAGAACTTGATCCAAACTCATTAAAAGCAACTGGTATGAAGAAACTTATGTTTAAAGTGTTTAAGAAAAATCCGCTTGAAAATTACGTGCATAAATATCAATCTATAGATAAGCAAATCGAGGAGATTATAAGATCACTTCTCATTGGCCGTGATAACTTGCAAGAGGATACGGTTGGTCTTGAAATGTTAAAAGAGCAATCACACGATAAAATTCACGCTCTTGATAAACAAGTATACTTAGGAAGAAAACTTGCTGGTATGCTTGAAGCTGAGAAACAAAATCCAGAACGTCAAAGGGATATTCCGTTAATAAATGATGCATTAGAAAAGATACTTGTGCGTACTCGTAATATGCAACAAGCAAAAAGTGTATTATTACAATCTATCGCATCTGTAGACATCATTAAGAAAAATAATGAAAAGCTATCAGAGGCAATTCGTAATGCAATTACGATGACGCAAAACGTTATAACGGTTTCAGCTGCAATTCAGCTCGCATTAACAAATCAACGTAAAACAATTGATGCAGTTAATGCGACAAATGAAGCGATTGAATCAATGGTATTAAGCAATTCTCAAGCATTAAAACAAAATACAGAAGAAACAACAAAACTCCTTGAAAATCCTGCAATTAGCATGGATAAATTACGTGAATCATTCCAAAATGTATTTGCCGCTATTGAAGCATCTGAGAAATCGTCAGAACGTATTATTGAGTCTAGTAAGAAATTTGTAATTGAACTAGATACATTTAATGATGAGATGAAGCAGAAACTCATTCAGCGTCCAAGGAAATAACAGACTTTTAGAGGAGGTGAAAAAATGAGTTTCATTCAAGGAGTATTATTACTATTAGGATCATTACTTTTAATCGCATTTACTGTCGTTGTTTTAGTTGTATACTTCGGACGTAAACTTTATTTTTCATGGACGAAACCATATAAGAGAGCACAAGATTCCATTGAGAAATTATCAAACAAATCGACACCGTTTTTACAAGAGTTTACGCAACATCCACTCTTTTATCGCTGGATTCGTACGGAAGGAAAGAAAGAACAACATACATTGAATACTCTTTTCTGTACATCAGGTCAACGTACGAGAGAACAAGTATTTTCAATGTTACCGAAAGAAAAACAGAAAAAAGTGCATGTAATGGCAAAAACAACGAAAAAGCTTACAAATGAAGATATCGATGTGGCCGCGATGAAAGTGAAAGATTTCTTAAGACAAGAAACGCAGCAAACTGTAAAACCGACAGACTTATCGTTTTATAAATTGTATTTCTATGATCGATATCCAGATGCATTAAATACAATTCAAGCATATAAACGCTCGATTAATCCTTCACTACAAAGAACGGTTGATGACATTACAATTTCAGTATTAAATGCATTGCCGTACTATCAAGAGCAGCGTATGTTTGAACAACAACATAAACTTGAAACGTTTTTAATGAAAGATTTAACTGCGATGTTATCTTTAGTGGTGCAATTACCTCCATCACAACGACCAGAAAAAGAAGAAGAGTTAAAAGTCTACTTGCAAAATTTCCAAAAAGAAATGGAAGTAGTAGAGCGTGATATTCGCGACTCCATTGATCATGATTTGAATGTGAAGATGAGAGCAGCGACTGAGAAGTTTAAGAATAAATAAAAAAGGCGCCTTAAAAGCTAAGTATTTCTCAGCTTTAAGGCGTTTTTTTTGAGATTTTATTTTGCCTTAACGGTAGTAAAACTAGAAGGAATGCTTTCGTTATGCAATCGATCAACTGCAGTTACCACATACGTATACGTTTCTCCAGAAATAGCCGTTTTATCTACGTAAATTTCTCCAAGTTTTGTTTTTCTTACAGTAGTAAGTAAATGTTTTGGGTTTTGTATATCCATTTCATTTTTTCCATTCACACGGTAAATGGCGTAATAAGAAGAGTCATTATCTCTATTGTCAATTATTCCCACGGCAATACCTTCTTCTCTTGGAATAGCACCTTTTAAAGTAGGTTGTTTTGGTGGATCTTGATCAAGCCAAGGCATAGGTGGGATTAATGCAGGATGCTTATATATGTCTTTTGAGAGTCTGTTTTTAACTCCTAGTGGATTGTTATTAATATCTTTTAAGCTAAAATGCATACTTCCTTTTATTTCAGGATATTGACGATTTAATGCGATTTGTTTTGGATATTCTTCAGGATCAGACCAAGCAGGGACAGAGTTGTTATTAATTTTATAGGCCGCTTGACCGATGTATAGGTGAATCGGTTTGTTATTTGTTTCTTTTACCCACCAATCTACTAATATGTCATATGCAGCAGGTGTGAAACCAATATTCCAATATATTTGCGGTGTGATGTAGTCAATATAGCCTTTTTGTATCCATTCTCTTGTGTCTGCATATAAATCATCATAGTTTCTTTGTCCGGCAGTTGTGTTAGAGCCGGTGGAATCGTCAGCAATATTTCTCCAAACACCAAATGGACTTATACCAAACTTTACATATGATTTTTCTTGTTTAATAGCAATGTTTAATCCCCTTACAAGCTCATTTACATTGTTACGTCGCCAATCTTCTATGTTTGAAAACTGACCATTATTATACGTTTTATATGTTTTTTGATCAGGAAATTCTTCGCCAACTACTTTATAAGGGTAAAAATAATCGTCCATATGAATTGCATCAACATCATAATTTTTTACGATTTCTAAAGCGCCTTCCATTATAAAGTTTTTCACATCTGGAATACCAGGGTTATAATATAGCTTCCCGCCGTAAGGTACAACCCAATCGGGATGTTGTCTTGCAGGGTGATTATTTGATAATCGATTTATATCAGTGTGATTCATCGTTATTCGGTATGGATTAATCCATGCGTGGAATTCTATATTTCTTTTATGTGCTTCTTCAATCATAAATGCGAGCGGATCGTATCCAGGGTCTTTTCCTTGTGTACCCGTAATGTATTCAGACCAAGGACCGTAATTTGAAGGATAGAAAGCATCAGCAGTCGGTTTAATTTGTACAACGACTGCATTCATACCAGTGTTTTTTACATCGTCTAATAGTCTTATAAATTCTTGTTTCTGCTTTTCAATAGGTAAGCCAGTTTTTGAAGGCCAATCAATATTGAGAACAGATGCTAGCCATACAGCGCGTAATTCATGTTTTTTGTAAGTAGTATTTACTTCAGCATAAGTAGAGTGAGGGGAAATGAAAGAGAAAGGAGTAAACAATATGACGATACAGCACATCATTACTAAACGTTTCATAATCATTTATACGCCTCCCTATTATACGATTATTTAAAATAATATATGATGTTAGGTTGGCCCTGCAATTGAGAAAAATACACATTGAAACATTAATTTAATAGGAAAAATATTTTTAGTGAAATTTACTTTCAGTATAACTAAATCGTTTCATTTCTTCATATGCTTGTTAGTAAAGTGAAACTTTCTTTCATTTGAAAGAAACAATTTATAAGTATAGGAGGATTCAATAATGAAAGTTTTATTCGTTTGTTCTGGAGGAATGTCCAGCGCAATTGTTGTAAACGCTTTAAAAAAAGAAGCAGAGAAAAAAGGTATGAACATGGAAGTGCATGCTATTGGAACAAGTGAGGTGGAGGAAGAAGTAAAGAATGGTTGGGATGTTGTAATGGTTGCACCTCAAGTTAGACATCGATTTGACGCTGTAAAAAAACTTACAGAACAAGAATCTATTCCGTGCGGTATTATTCCGCCGCAAGCATACACGCCGCTTGGTGGACCGGCTTTATTAAAAACTGTAAATGAATTAATTAGTTAGGGGGAAGCGTTATGAATAAGTTTGTCACGTTTCTTGATAAAAACTTATCTGGACCGATGGCAAGGCTTTCTGAACAGAGGCATTTACAAGCAATCCGTGATGGAGTTATTTCGGCGTTACCATTTATTATCGTAGGGAGTTTCTTTTTAATAGTAGCATTTCCACCATTACCGAAAGATAGTTTCATATCAGTTTGGGCATTGAAAAATCAAACAAGTATATTAATACCATATCGTTTAACGATGTTTATTATGTCTTTATATATAGCATTTGGTATAGGATACAATTTAGCGAAAAGTTATAAGTTAGATGCTTTATCAGGGGCACAGTTAGCAGTATGCTCACTACTTTTAACATTGACGCCCGAATTAATCGATAAAAAAGGATTTATGCTTCCGATGACAAATCTCGGGGGGCATGGATTATTCGTAACGATGATCGTATCTATTTTATCAGTAGAGATTTTAAGATTTTGTAAGACGAAAAATGTAATGATTAAAATGCCAGAACAAGTACCGCCGTCTGTTTCACGTTCGTTTGAAGCACTTATACCTGCTGCATTCGTAATTATTTTAATGAGTTTAGTAACTGTCGTTTTTAGTATTGATTTACATCATGTAGTTGATAAATTAGCGGCACCGTTAGTAAAAGCTGGTGATAGTTACTTCGGTGTAATCATTCCAGTATTTTTAATTACATTTTTTTGGTCATTCGGAATCCATGGTGTGTCGGTTGTTGGAACTGTTGCCCGGCCATTATGGGAAGTATATTTAGGGAAAAATGGTGAAGCAGTTGCTAGTGGAGCAGATCAGTTGCCATTCATATCACCAGAGCCGTTATACCAATGGTTTATATGGATTGGTGGTTCTGGTGCGACGTTAGGGCTTGTATTAGCTATGATTGTATTTGGTCGATCAAAATATTCGAAAGCATTATCAAGAACTTGTATTGTTCCTGGTATTTTTAATATTAATGAACCTGTTATTTTCGGATTACCGATTGTACTAAATCCAATTTTAATTATCCCGTTTATCATTACACCACTCGTAACAGCAACTGTTGCATATTCAGCAACTGCGATGGGATTTGTAACGCCAACACATATTATGCCGCCGTGGACATTACCAGCTCCAATTGGCGCGTATTTAGCCACAGGTGGAGATTGGCGTGCAGTGGTATTAGTTTTTATAAATATAGCAATATCATTCCTTATTTACCTACCATTCTTTAAAATGTACGACAAAAACATGCTTGAAATTGAGAAAAATGGTGATGGGGAAGCTGTTAATCCGTAAGTTTTATATTTTATTTTTGAGTGATAGGCATTTTGTCTATCACTTCTTTCACATTAAGTCCAGAGAGGGTGAAATAGAATGAATATAAAATTTAGCTATAAAGGTGTATTTTTATTGTTATTTGGAGTGATATGTGCAAATTTACTTTTCGTACCTTTATTAAGAATGCTAAATCTATCACAAATGCATAGTATATGGCTCGTTACAAGCTTTGCGGCAAGTATTTTGCTTACGGTAGTTGTTTCTTTCATTGATGGATCGTTTGCATCGAAAGCACAGTTGTTTTTTAGATTTATATTGTTTTCTGTAGGTTGTACGTTGTTTACTTACATAATTGTTTTTTAGTGAATAGGGGGCATGCATATTATGTATATTGCAGGGATAATGTCCGGTACATCGTTAGACGGAATAGATGTAGCGCTCGTTCATGTAGAAGGAAACGGTGTAGATTCTAAAGTCGAACTCATTCATTTTACTACTGTTCCATTTTGTAAGGATATAAAAAATGAGATACTGCAGGCTTTATCAATTGATACATCTAATGTTCAATTGATATGCAGTTTGAACTTTAAGCTTGGTTTATGTTTTGCCAATGCTGTGGAGGAAGTTTGTAAAAAGGCTGATTTGTCATTGGAACAATTAGATTTAATAGGTTCTCACGGACAAACGATTTATCATCAGCCAAAGCAAGAAGGCAATAGTATTTCTTCGACATTGCAAATTGGAGAACCAGCAGTTATAGCATATGAAACGAACACTACGGTTATCTCTAATTTTCGAACGATGGATATGGCAGCAGGGGGACAAGGTGCACCACTTGTGCCATATTCAGAGGTCATTTTGTATCGTCATCAAACTAAAAATAGATTACTACAAAATATTGGCGGAATCGGTAATGTTACAGTAGTACCAAGTCATCTAAGTGATAAGAGTGTTATTGCTTTTGATACTGGCCCAGGAAATATGGTAATCGATGATGTATGTCAAAGATTATTTCAGTTGCCATATGATCAAAATGGTAGGATTGCAAAACAAGGAGTAGTTGTAGATGAAATTTTGACATATTGTATGAACCATCCATTTTTGAAAATGAATCCACCGAAATCAACTGGTAGAGAACAGTTTGGAGAAGAGTTTGTAAGTGAATTATTGAAGCGGTTTGAAAAGCATGGTAAAGAAAATCTTTTGACGACTGTCACGATGTTTACAGCAAGTTCAATTGTTCATCATTATAAGGAGTTTATTCTGCCGTATTATGAAATCGATGAAGTAATTTTAGGTGGTGGGGGCAGTTATAATCGTACACTTGTTGAAATGATACGAAATGGATTGAAGGAAGAAAAGTGCGCGATATTCATTCAAGAAGATATAGGCTATTCTTCAGAGGCGAAAGAAGCAATTGCCTTTGCGATATTAGCAAACGAAACGCATCATCGTAATCCGAGTAATGTGCCAAGCGCAACAGGTGCAAAGCAATCTGTAGTTTTAGGGAATATAACATTCCCTCCAATAAGATGATGAAAATGAGGCGAACATATGAAGTATATGATTGGAGTAGATGGTGGGGGCACGAAGACAGAAGCAATTGCATTTGATCAAGACGGAAACGAAGTTGTAAGAGGTACGAGTGGGTTTGGAAATATATTAATAGATTATGAAAAAGCAGTTTCGCATATTATGGAGGCGATCGATCAATGCAAGAAAGCTTTAATAGATGGGCACTGCGTTTGTATTTGTTTAGGGTTAGCGGGTATAAGTGGAGCGAATACAAATGAATTAATATTACGATTAATAAAGAAATATGAAACGAAAATTGAAGTTTTTAATGACGCAATGATTGCACATGCAGCTGCTTTAAAAGGTAAGAATGGAATATTAACTATAGGTGGTACAGGTGCAATTTGTATAGGAAAGAAAGACGAAGTGTACGAGTATAGCGGTGGATGGGGACATATTTTAGGGGATGAGGGAAGCGGTTATTGGATTGCGTTACAAGGTTTAAAGAGAATGGCAAATCAATTTGATCAAGGAGTTAGACTTTGTCCATTAAGCTTAAGGATTCAAGACGAGTTTCGACTTTTAACATCATCTCATATAAAAAAACTAGTATATAGTTCTTCAAAAGATAAAGTTGCAGCAATTGCACCATTAATTATAGAGGAAGCGAGGAATGGGAATGATGATGCACATAAAATTATTCTGCAAGCGGCTAAGGAATTAACGATAATTACGGTGAATATTTACAACAAGATGCAGTTTGATTTATCACCTTTAATTGCAGTAAGTGGCAGTATATTGCGTTTCGTTCCTGAGATATATGCTGAATTTAAGAAATGCTGTGAGAAAAGTATGGGAGAAGTTATATTCGTATCACCATCAGAAATGGCAGTGAAAGGAACATACCATTTAATGAAGGGTGTATATTTTATAAAATAGAAGTATGAGAATTTTTGTATGATTTGTAAAAATATGATGTTAAAATATACAAAGGGATGTAAAGCAAGAAAAAGTACAATATACATAGTCATTGAATATTGTATAAGTACTCCCATGTAGAAAGTGAATGATTACATGATTAATAGTATGCAATTTTTGTATTTGGTGGCTTCTTATTTATTTGGAAACATATTGACCGCTTATATAGTAACGAAATGGAAACATAATGTTGATATTCGTGAAGAAGGAAGTGGTAATCCTGGCGCAAGAAATATGGGGCGCGTATATGGAAAAGGGTATTTCGTCGCTACATTTTTAGGTGATGCGATCAAAGGGGCAATCGTAGTTTCTATTGCAAAATACCTTTTCGAAGATTCTACATTTGTAATGTTAGCTTTACTGGCTGTTATACTTGGACATATTTACCCAATTTTATTTAAAGGCAAGGGTGGAAAAGGCATTTCAACATTTATTGGAGGGTTAATTGCATTTGATTATTTGATAGCGCTTACTCTTATTGCTGTTTTCATTATATTTTATTTAATCTTTAAAGGATTTACTAAGCCCGGACTAATTACAATCGCTTGTTTACCAGTTTGCATGATTTTGTATTCTTACTCTATTGTTACGACTATTTTAAGTGCACTTATCATTGTACTTATTTTATATGTAAATCGAGAATGAAATGAACTTTTTATAAGTGGAGTTAATCTCCACTTATAATTTTTATTAAATACATAAAGGAGATACAACATGGGGTTATTTTATAAAGTTGCTGATCAAGCTTTGGAATTTGAAAGTATACATAAATTGAATTATAAAACATTTGTAGAAGAAATTCCGCAACATGAAGAAACGAAAGATCGTGTTCGTATAGATCGTTTCCATGAAGAAAATACATATTTAATTTGTTTAGATGACGATAAGTTAGTAGGTATGGTTGCATTGCGAGGAAAACGACCATTCTCGTTAGATTATAAAATTCCAAATCTAGATTTTTATTTGCAAGAACATGGAGAAAATGTATATGAAATTCGTTTACTTTCAGTAGAACGTGAATATCGAAATGGAAGAGCATTGTTAGGTTTAATTCGCTTTTTACATCGTTATTTGCTTCTAAATGGATATGAATTGGCACTCATTTCTGCTACAACACGTGAACTACTTTTATATGAGCAAATGGGATTCAAATCTTTCCATACGTTAGTTGGTACTGAAGAAGCAGCCTTCCAGCCAATGTATGTTACCCCAGCTATGTTTGAAGAGTCGAGTGTTGGAGGTATTATGACGAAAGAATATACGTTTTTACCTGGTCCAGTGGATATTGAAGAAAATGTTCGAAAGGCATTTTCTACTAAGCCTATTTCGCATCGTTCTAAGTCATTTCAAGTGACGATGGAAAATGTAAAAAAACGATTACTTCAAATAACGAAAGCAAAACGTGTACAACTTATGTTAGGAACAGGAACGTTAGCGAATGATGCAATTGCTTTACAGTTACGCTCATTAAAAGGTAAAGGACTAGTTTTAGCGAACGGGGAGTTCGGTAATAGATTAATTGAGCAGGCAAAACGTGCACATTTAAATTTTGATACGCATAAAAAAGAAATGGCAGAGCCGTTTATTTATACAGAATTAGAAAAAATAATGGCAACTGGAAATTATGAATKGCTTTGGTTTGTTCATCATGAAACATCTACTGGAATGTTAAATAATTTAGAAGAACTAAACATTCTTTGTAAAAAATATCAAATGAAACTATGTGTAGATTGTATAAGCTCAATTGGAGCAATACCAATAAATTTGAAGGATGTATATTTTGCAAGTGGTGTTAGCGGAAAAGCGATTAAATCATATACAGGATTATCTTTCGTTTTTCATAACCACATTGTAAAAGTAAACGAGGCAGTACCTGCTTATATGGACATTGGTATGTACGAAAAAAATGAAAGTATCCCATACTCCCATTCATGGAATTTAATTTATGCATTGCAAGAAGCATTAAAAATATTTGAAGATGAAATGGTATTTGAAAAAATAAAAGAGGCGTATGCTTATATTGAACAAGCTATTAATACTATGGGTTTAAAGCTTGTTTCACCTAAAGATCATGCCGCTCAAATTGTTCTTACCATTCAATTAAACGAAGGGCAGTGTTCTAAGGCAGTAGGTGATGCGTTAGCGTTACAAGGATATATTGTTCATTATGAATCAGCATATTTACAAAAGAATAACTGGATTCAAATAGCATGTCTGAATCACTATAAAGAACGTGATATGAAGAGGATGTTAAATTGTTTGCAGATGTGTGTGTTAAAGAAAGTTCTTTTAACGTAAATGCTTGTATATTTATTATATAATTTCTACAAGGCTATGAGTCACACTTGCTAAGTGTATAGAAGTGCATTTTTTGACAAGAGTTTAAAAGAGAGCGAAAGCTCTCTTTTAAACTTACTTAAATGAATTACCCACAGATTGGAATACCGAGAACTCTCAAAGCTAGTGCTACTTGAAGAGTAATTTCCAATCTAGCAATTTCGATGCCAGCAACTGTGAGTACTAAAAAAGGTTGGCCGTTTACGAACACAATACAACTTTCCATATATACGCCTCCTTTCTAGTGATCTACTACAGTATATGAATAAAACTATAATACGTTATAGTTGGATTTATGAATTTTATAAAAATAATAGATTTACCCTATGTTTACGAAACAAATGGAGTTTTATAGTGTTAATAATTTAATTGTTAGACAAGGAAGCATCTATAATAAGATGCTTTTTATTATATTTACGTTTCAGCGTGACAATAAATAAAGTTAATCAATGACGAATTGAGAGGGAAATATATTGATAAATATTTGTATGAGGTAAACTAAGAAGGTTTTAGAAAAACGAAAAGGAATTTTTATACTTGTAACATAAAAATTCTAGGGGGATGTTAATATGGAAAAAACTATGATGGTAGAAACAACAAACATGATGATGTCTATGGAAAAAATGATGTGTGAAATGAAGTGTATGAAAATGATGATGAATAACATGATGCAAATGGATGTAGAAATGGATAAGGCAATGATGGTGAAAATGAATGAATGTGATGAAATGATGAAGACTACTATGTCTATGATGAAAGCGATGAAAGAGAAATGTTGTTGAAGTAGCAAAGTATAGCGTAAAATGATGATGATCTTGTAAATTTAAATTAGTAAAGAGCCTGTTTTAGTTGGTAAATTAAAATAGGCTCTTTTAACTATTGTTCAAAAATAAATTGAGTTGACAAAAAAGAACTAAAAGATTATTTTAGTTCTTTTTTCTGTATTAACACTGTTCAAATCATTTGTTTAAAAGCTATAGATGATGGTTAGGCAGTGAGAAAAGACAAGTAAGAGCCTATCTTTCTTCGTTAAATGTGTACTGAAGTAAATAATGATTCCATTTTTACTTTGCTCTTTTCTCGAATTTCACTGTCCGCATGGCGCATTACAAATTTATGCGCTATAGCGATTGCTAAAACATCATCTAATAAGCCGATCCCAATAATAGCAGCTATATCTGGAATGAAGTCGATTGCTAATACGTAATAAGATAAAGCAGCTAATATTATGAATTTTGCTTTAGTAGGTAACCCTTTTTTTCTCATTGTGTAGTATAAAATAATACTTTCATATACGCTTGATTTCCCGAGGTTTGCTGAGCTTTTTTTGAATTTTTTCCAAAGTGTCTGTTTCTCCATATAAACACTCCTTTTCCAAAAAATAGATTTTTTAAAAGGATGGACAAAGAAGCGAAAGAATAATCAATTTTATTGTTTTTTCTTATTGTATATTTCGATATTTATAAGCGAATACCTGTTCAAAATAAAACAATGCTTGTTAAGCGGATACGAATATGGAGATGGATGAAGAGAAAATCTGTTTTGGAAAGCAAATAAGTTTCCGATAGAGGTTTCAATGAATTATTTGCGTTCTGCAACGAAGGCAGAAAAAACTTTTGATTTCTTAATACCAGCTATCTTGACAATAATTATTAGATTGTTTATAGCGTATATGAATCCGAATACAACAATAATATTGAAAGGAATTAAGGATATAAATAATCAATCACTTACATTCATTCCAATTTTAGCTGGTTTTAATATAGCTAATTACCTCGTTCCTTATGATTCTAGTACTTGCTGGTTCATTTGCTACAAGTATTTTTGCGGATAGAACGTTTTTTATCCCTAATTTACCAAAACAATCATATCGTTTTTGCATAGGTGTTTATGAGGGCGTAGTAACTCATAGTACAGCGACTTCTGAAATATTCAAAAGTATGAATCTCGTACATGAAGAAACGCATTTGTTCAATATGCTGTTGATTGAGATGAAACAATCCAAATCGCTAATATAAAATACATTGCATATGGCGGTGGACCTGCTGCTAATAAACGATTTGTACATGTAGAGTTATGTGAAACAGCAGACCATACAAAGCTCGAGCGTTCATATGAAAAATACGTAAAACTTTTAGCGGAAATCTTAAAAGATAACAAGTTATCTGTAGGAAAAGGATTGTGGATTCACTACGATGTGATTAAATACCTTGGCGGTACAGATCATGAAGATCAACTTGATTATTTAAAATCTCATGGGGATCAGGAGCTCAATCCCGTGCTGATGTACAACGCGCATACAATAATTCTAGTGTGGATGTTTCTGTACCTGAAAGCCACCTAAACCAACAGAAGTACCAACAGCTGTAACCGATGGTATAGCTTATATTGAAGGCTACAACGTTAATTTACGTAAAGGACCAGACACAAGCTATTCTAAGATTCGTCAACTAAATAAATCAGAAGCTTATGTTGAATGGGGCGAAAAGCCTGGTTGGTTAAACCTTGGTGGAGAGCAATGGATTAAGAACAATCCATCCTATGTGAAGTTTAGTAAGAAAAGTACAGTAGATTCTTCTATTGTAGGAAAGCGTGTTGTTTCTAAAGTTAACATTCTACGTTTCTATGATGCTCGATCTTGGCAGGATAAAGACGTGGATGGTTTTGTAGATGTAGGTGAGGTGTTTACAAATTTTAGGAAGTTAAATATGGAAGGTTCAGTACAATTTAAGGTGCACAATAGTATAGGAAAAACATATTATATTACGATCAATGAAGTTTATGTATTTGTAACAGTATTACTACAGTATAGTACACTCATAGGAGGTAGTTATGTGTTTGATAAAAATGAAATACAAAAGATAAATGGGATACTTCAAGCTAATGCATTAAATCCAAATTTAATTGGCCCTACACTTCCCCCAATCCCACCATTTACTTTACCCACAGGTCCAACAGGAGGGACAGGCCCAACGGGAGTAACGGGTCCAACAGGAGTAACGGGTCCAACAGGAGTAACGGGTCCAACAGGAGTAACGGGTCCAACAGGAGTAACGGGTCCAACAGGAGTAACGGGTCCAACRGGAGTAACGGGTCCAACAGGAGAGACAGGCCCAACAGGAGGAAATGAAGGTTGTCTTTGTGATTGCTGTGTTTTACCTATGCAAAGCGTTTTACAACAACTTATTGGAGAAACTGTTATTCTTGGCACTATTGCAGACACACCCAACACGCCCCCGCTTTTCTTTCTATTTACTATCACTTCTGTGAATGATTTTTTAGTTACAGTTACAGATGGCACCACAACCTTTGTGGTCAATATATCTGATGTAACAGGGGTAGGTTTTTTACCACCAGGACCACCTATTACATTACTTCCACCTACCGATGTAGGATGCGAGTGTGAATGTCGTGAACGACCAATTAGACAATTACTGGATGCGTTTATCGGATCTACAGTAAGTCTTTTAGCAAGTAATGGTTCTATTGCAGCAGATTTTAACGTGGAACAAACAGGACTTGGGATAGTACTAGGGACATTACCTATAAATCCAACTACAACCGTTAGGTTTGCAATTTCAACTTGTAAAATTACAGCTGTGAATATAACCCCTATTACGATGTAGTCTATTTCTTTCAGAAGTATCTGTTGCTACTCGATAAGAAAAGCACAGTTTATTTGTCCACCTTGAAAACGTATTGTTTTCAAAGTGGACAATCTACGTTTCTAGGATGCTCCATCTTGGAAATATAAAGATGGAGCTGGTTCTGTAGATGCAGGGATTTATGATTGATGCAAAAGTGAGTGTCAATGGTTCGCCACAGTACAAAGCACACAGCAGTAAAGGGAAAACATACTATGTTGTTGCAAATGAAGCCTATTTATTCATCTAACGCACTATACCTTCATGAGTAATTAACCATGCCCCCTTATTCTTTCTATATCCTTCATTTGTAAAGTTCTTACTACTATATTATTGGCGTACAATATATGGCTAAATGTATCTAAATGATTTTCTAAACGTACAAAATTCCCAAATTGATATGGTAAGGCTATAAAAATTATAATGAAAAATAATAAATATCTCTAATGCACTATTAGGATTTTTCCATTTTATATTGCAAACCATCTTTCTGAAAGATAAGCTCATATGCTAAATCAAAATGAAGGTTATATAATGCTTTCGTATTACATATTAAATTGTAGAACTTAGTTCCTTGATGTACATATTGGTGTAATTTATTTTGAATTGGTGAAACAATGATTTTTAAAATTACGTTAATATCTTCATTAAAGAAGTTATAGGAGGGAATAACTTGGGCTCATTATTTGATGTAATAGCAGATGTTATTTTATCCTCGAAATGACATGAAATTAAAACATTATATCGCAAAATTAAGTGAATTAGAGTGGTTTCGAAATCTACATGAAGATCCGAAGTATACAAGTTTAATTTGGAGTAATAGAAAAATTAAAAAGTATATTTTGACTTCTGCAAATATGGAAGCATTAATAAAATCCGAGAAAAAACAAAAAGAATTTGTTCATCTAGTACAGGATGAATATAAAAAAAGAAGATAAGAATTTTTTTATTTTTCATATTTGGCGAAACAAATGGTACAATGAAAGCTAATGTGAAAAATAAGGAAAAGAAGTGGTCTATTTGAAAAACTTTTTAGAATTAGGAATTAGTGAAACTTTTAATCATACATTACGTGAAAATGGAATTACAGAAGCAACACCGATTCAGGAGAAGGCAATTCCTGTTATTATGTCAGGTAAAGATATTATTGGGCAGGCGAAAACAGGAACGGGTAAAACGTTAGCATTCGTGTTACCGATTTTAGAAAAAATCGATCCAGAGTCTAGTGATGTTCAGGCTTTAATTGTTGCACCAACAAGGGAACTAGCACTGCAAATTACAACTGAAATTAAAAAAATGCTTGTTCAAAGAGAAGATATTAATGTACTAGCGATATATGGCGGACAAGATGTAGCACAACAATTGAGAAAATTAAAAGGTAATACACATATTGTTGTAGCGACACCAGGACGATTATTAGATCATATACGACGTGAAACAATTTATTTAAGTAATCTTTCAACGATTGTACTAGATGAAGCAGATCAAATGCTTTATTTCGGATTCTTATATGATATTGAAGATATTTTAGATGAGACACCTGATAGTAAACAAACGATGTTATTCTCAGCAACGATGCCAAAAGATATTAAAAAATTGGCGAAACGTTATATGGAAGAGCCGCAAATGATTCAAGTACAAAGTGAAGAAGTAACGGTAGATACAATTGAGCAGCGTGTCATTGAGACGACAGATCGTGCAAAGCCAGATGCACTTCGTTTTGTTATGGATCGTGATCAGCCATTTTTAGCAGTTATTTTCTGTCGTACAAAGGTTAGAGCAAGTAAGCTTTATGATAATTTAAAAGGACTAGGTTATAATTGTGCTGAACTTCATGGTGATATAGCTCAAGCGAAACGCGAAAGAGTTATGAAGAGTTTCCGCGAAGCTAAAATTCAGTACTTAATCGCAACGGATGTAGCAGCTCGTGGACTTGATGTAGATGGTGTAACGCACGTATTTAACTTTGATATCCCTGAAGATGTAGAAAGTTATATTCACCGCATTGGCCGAACAGGACGTGCAGGTGGATCAGGTCTTGCAATTACGTTCGTTGCAGCGAAAGATGAAAAACATTTAGAAGAAATTGAAAAAACGCTTGGTGCACCAATACAAAGAGAAATAATCGAACAACCGATGATAAAAAATGTAGATGAAAATGGAAAACCGGTACAAAAGCCGGCTCCAAAGAAATCAGGTCAATATCGTCAAAGAGATAGCCGTGAAGGTTCAAGAAGTGGTTCAAAAGGTGGTCCAAGAAACGATTCAAGAAATAGTTCTAGAAATGATAACAATCGATCATTTAATAAGCCAAGTAATAAGAAAAGTAGTACAAAACAAGGTCAGCAAAGACGTGGCCGTTAAATAGTTATTATTCAAAAAGAGTCGCAAAGTGTTGCGGCTCTTTTTTGTTTTTATACAACGAAGTCGATATAAGTACAAGGGTGATTACATAGAAACAACCTTTAAAATTTCATTCACCGTATTAAAAATAAATTTTAAAATTCATAAAGGAAATATAAAGTAGGTTGTTGTATATGTACGATAACAGGAAACTTTTCACATACTAAACATATACTTTAAATAAACCGACAGTCGGTCCGTAGGAAGGAGTACATGAATGAGGATCGTAAAAGAATATGGGGAGCGTAGAAATGAAATTTTAGAAACTGCTGAACGTTTGTTTGTTACAAAAGGGTATACGAAAACTACAGTAAATGACATTTTAAAAGAGATTGGTATAGCAAAGGGGACGTTTTATCATTATTTTAAGTCGAAAGAAGAAGTAATGGATGAAATTATTATGAGGATTATTAAAGCAGATGTTGCTAAAGCGAAAGCAATTGTCTCTAACCCTAATATCCCAGTTTTGGATAAGTTATTTCGAGTTTTAATGGAACAATCACCAAAATCAGGAGATGTAAAAGATAAAATGATTGAACAATTTCATCAGCCAAATAATGCGGAAATGCATCAAAAAAGTATAGTACAATCAATTATTCATTTATCTCCTGTTTTAGCAGAGATTTTAGAACAAGGAATCGCTGAAGGCATATTTTCTACTCCATACCCACAAGAAACGATTGAATTATTACTCTCTTCAGCACAAGTCATATTTGATGAGGGTTTATTCCAGTGGAAGCCGGAAGATATGATGAGGAGGGCTAAAGCTTATATCAAAATGATGGAAGCATCTGTTGGAGCGAAAGAGGGCGCCTTTGATTACATGGTGGAGGTTTTAATCAAACAGAAATAGTAATTTTCTGTTTGGATATTATCGACCGACAGTCGGTCTGAATCGAATGAAAGGTGTGATAAGGATGTCAGCTAGTATAAGGTCTTCGATGAAAGATTTTCACTTAATGGTGAGTGGACAAATTATTACTATTTTAGGTTCAACACTTTTACGTTTTGCCCTGTCATTATATGTGCTAGATATAACAGGGCGTGCTGATATATTCGCAGGATTATATGCGGTAACGAGTATTCCATTTTTACTAGCTCCTCTCGGCGGAGCGATAGCAGATCGTTTCAATCGCCGTAATTTAATGGTTATTTTTGACTTTATCAACGCTGCGATTGTATTAAGCTTTATAGTTTTGTTATTTACTGGACCTGTATCTATTATATTGATTGGAACAATTATGTTTTTACTAGCAGTCGTTAGTGCAATGTATTCACCTGTTGTAATGGCGAGTATTCCGCAATTAGTTCCAGAGAATAAGTTAGAGCAAGCGAACGGTATCGTAAATGGTGTGCAAGCATTGTCAAATATAGTTGCTCCTGTATTAGGAGGAATACTGTACGGCATAATTGGTTTGAAAATGCTCGTAATAATAAGTTGTCTTGCTTTCTTTTTATCTGCGATTTTAGAAATGTTTATTAAAATACCTTTTATAAAAAGAGCACGAGAAAGCCATATAATACCGACAATTGTAAAGGATATGAAAGAAGGATTTATATATGTTTTAAAACAACCATTTATTTTGAAATCTATGCTTTTAGCTGCATTACTAAATTTAATACTTACACCGCTATTTGTTGTTGGCGCTCCAATTATTATACGAGTAACAATGGAAAGTAGCGACACGTTATACGGAATTGGAATGGGATTGATCGATTTTGCTACTATTTTAGGTGCGTTATCGATAGGTTTTTTTGCGAAAAAGCTACAGATGAAAACATTGTATTACTGGATGCTTTTAATAGCTTTATTAGTACTACCAATGGCACTATCAGTTACGCCAGTTATTCTTAATTTAGGATACTATCCACCATTTATCCTCTTTATACTTTCTTCTATTCTAATTGCAATGATCGTGACAATTGTATCCATCTATGTGATTACTGTAGTCCAAAAGAAAACACCAAATGAAAACCTAGGAAAAGTAATGGCAATTATAACAGCGGTATCTCAATGTATGGCACCAATTGGGCAAGTCATTTATGGTTTTATGTTTGAAGGATTCAGTATGAAAATTTATTTACCTATATTAGTTATTAGTTTCATAATGATAATAATAGCGATAGTGACGAAGAAAATATTATGGAATGAAGGGAACTAGCTCCATATGATTAGGAGAATGTTAAAAAGAGATTTCTCTCAAAATAAAATGATAAATACCATTCTATTTATGTTTATCATGTTATCAAGTCTTTTAATCGCAAGTGCTTCAAGTAACGTTATAAATCTATTGAACTCAACGGATCAATTGTTTAAAGTATCAAACGCACCGCACTTCGTACAAATGCATGCCGGAGAAATAAACCAAAAGTCAATTGATTCATTTGTAGCGCAAACTCCTTTTGTAAAAAAACAACAAACAGCAGAGATGGTTCAAATAGGCGGATCTAACATTTTTATAAAGAAGAAAAATCAAGCGGAACATAATAGTGTAATGGACATTAGCTTCGTTAAGCAAAATACTATTTTTGACTTTTTATTAGATTTAAATAGTGAGTTGATCGATGTTAGGAAAGGGGAAATAGGTGTACCAATTTATTATATGCAAAAATATAATTTGCGTATTGGAGATAAAATATGGGTTGTGAAAAATAATAATGAGCTAGAATTTACTATTTCGGCATTTGTTCGTGATGTTCAAATGAACCCATCACTTGTTAGTTCAAAACGATTTGTAATAAGCGATGAAGACTTCAAAAGAATAAAGGGGAATTTTGGAGAAAGTGAATATCTTATTGAATTCCAGCTAACAGATTTAAATAAAATAAATGATTTTGAAACTTTATACCAGTCATCAAACTTACCTCAAAAAGGTCCCTCTATTACGTATTCACTCTTTAAAACACTGAATTCATTAACAGATGGAATAATAGCTGCAGTGCTGATCATTATAAGTGCATTATTAATGCTAATCGCGATTTTATGTATTAGATTTACGATTATGACTTCAATGGAAGAAGATTATCGGGAAATTGGTGTTATGAAAGCTATAGGCATTCAAAGTAAAGATATTCAAAAACTATATGTAACAAAATATGTTGTTATTTCAGCTATCGGATGTATATGTGGATATATCCTTTCGTTATTTGTTACAAAAATATTTACCTCTAACATCGCACTTTATATGGGGACAGCTAATAAAAGTATTTTATATTATGTTGTGCCATTGATAGTCACAACATTGTTATTTCTAGCCGTTATCCTTTTTTGCCGCATCATTTTGCGGAATTTCAGGAGAATTACAGCAATAGACGCTTTACGATCAAGAGATAAACTAGGAAAAAGAAAGATTAGAAGATTTTTTTCTCTCTATCAAACTAAAATTACAAATGTAAATATATTTATTGGTATACAAGATGTAGTGAAACGATTTAAGTTATATCGAGTATTAAGTATCGTTTTAATTATTGCAGTGTTCATGATTGTTGTACCAGTTAACTTTTTGTACACGATTCAGTCACCGCAATTTGTTAATTATATGGGAACAGGAAAGAGTGATATACGAATAGATTTACAGCAATCTGAAAATATAGAAAAACGGTTTAATGACGTTATATCGTATGTCGGAAACGATGAAGAGGTAGAAAAATATGCAGCATTTGTAACGAGTACATTTAAAATGGTGAAAGCTGATGGTACACATGAAAACTTAAATGTAGAAGTGGGAGATTTCGCCCAATTTCCAATAGAATATGTTAAAGGTATGGCACCAAAAAATGAAAATGAGATCGCTCTCTCTTATATGAACGCAAATGAATTAAAAAAGAATATAGGGGATGAAATCGCTTTATTTGTAGAAGGAAAAGAGAAAATGCTAACTATTAGTGGTATATATCAAGATGTAACGAATGGAGGAAAAACAGCTAAAGCGAGTTTTTCTTATAATAAAGAAAATATATTATGGTACGTAGTAAATGTAGATATGAAACCCAAAGTGAGTCTACAAGAAAAAGTGAAGGAGTATAAACAAAATTTTAATTCTGCAAAAATAACAGATACGGATAATTATTTATCTCAAACTTTAGGAGAAACAATTAAACAATTAAGACTCGTGACACAAGTGGCAATTTTGATTGCTATATTGATATCGGTTTTAATAACTGCGATGTTTTTTAAAATGTTATTGGTAAAAGATTCTTCGCAAATATTAATTATGAAAAGTATCGGCTTTTCCTACAAAGATATTCGTATACAATATGTTACTCGTTCTATGGCTATAGTATTAGTAGGTATTTTAACAGGGACATTTATAGCTGCTACGTTTGGAGAAACACTAATAAGCTGGTTAGGTTCATTTATGGGAGCAGCTCACATAAAGTTTGTTGTTAATCCGATCATTTCTTATGTAATATGTCCAGCTATTTTATTTATATCTGTGACCGTAGCAACACTTTTCAGTAGTTTTACAGTGAAACAAACAAATAATTTAAAGCTAAATGGGTAGTAGGAGGTGTGTAATTTGAAAAAAATTTTAGAAGTAAAACAATTAAATAAAAAATACGAAATGGATGGAAATAAAACTTACCATATGTTAAAAAATATAAATTTAGAGATTTATGAGGGAGAGTTTATATCGGTCATGGGACCTTCTGGTTCAGGGAAATCGACGTTACTATATAATATTAGCGGAATGGATCAAATGTCATCAGGAAGTGTGAAAGTTGATAGTAAAGAAATAACATGTATGAAAGAAGAAGTGTTAGCAAAATTACGACTCAGCGAAATGGGATTTATTTTTCAACAGAGCAATCTTCTTAGAAATTTGAATCTTTTTGATAATATAGTTTTGCCTGCGTATTTAGCAAAAGTTGAGAGCAGGAAAATAATAAATAAACGTGCACTTGAATTGATGAAGAAAACGGGAATTAGTCAAATTGCAACTAATAATATAACTGAAGCATCAGGAGGAGAATTACAAAGGGTATCTATTTGTAGAGCACTCATAAATAAACCTAATATTATTTTTGCTGACGAACCAACGGGTGCTTTGAATTTAAAAGCGACAGAAGAAGTAATGGATATTTTAGCAAATATAAACCGTATGGGAACTACAAATTTGCTAGTTACTCATGACGTAAAGGTAGCAGCTAAAACAGAAAGAGTTCTTTTTATGGTGGACGGAGAAATTGTTAGCGAAATACAGATGGGTAAGTATAGAAACGATGATTTGAAGGTGCGAGAAGAGCAGTTGTTAAAATGGTTAACTGTACTTGGATTTTAAAGAGATAATATTTTTGACTCCTATTGAATATAGGAGTTTTTCTTTGTTTGAAAGTTTAAAAATAGATATAATAATTTTCTGACTATTGATTATGGAGGGGTATAAATGAAAAGTGAAACGTTACACACTCAAGAAGATATATTAAAAATGCTTGATTCATTATTAAGACCCGCAGTACCATTTTGGAATGAATTTTACACGAATAGAGAAAAAGATGTTCCGTTTTTTGAAAATGTTCCAGATGAGAATCTAGTTTCGTATATACAAAAAGAGAGTGTTTCAAAAGGGAAAGTATTAGAACTTGGATGTGGTCCAGGAAGAAATGCAATTTATTTAGCGAAACAAGGGCTTGATGTAACAGCCGTAGATTTGTCTATAGAAGGAATTAATTGGGCCAAAGAGAGGGCGTTAGAAAACGGAATAGAAATACAATTTGTTTGTGAATCGATTTTTAATTTGGATTTTCAAGATGAATATGATTTTGTATATGATTCCGGTTGCTTGCATCACATTCCACCACATAGAAGAATGAATTATGTTGATCTAGTTAAAAACTCATTAAAATCGGGTGGTTATTTCGGATTAACATGTTTTGCAGCAGGTGATTTGAATGAGCGAAATGGATCGGAAATAACGGACTGGGATGTGTATAGAGGATGGAGTTTGCAAGGTGGTCTTGCATATTCAGAAGAAAAGTTAAGAGAGATATTTAAAGAATTTGAAGTAATTGAAATTAGAAAAATGAAGCAAATTGAACAACCAAATCATATGTTTGGAGAATCATTTCTTTGGACAGCATTATTTAAGAAGAAATAAAACATAGATAATTGACAAACTCATCGTTTTTATAGACAATACACTTATAAGAATATATGTTCGGTCTTATTGTCCGATGTATGTTTTGCATAAATACATAACAAGGGGATGTCTCTAAATGGGTAACACAAATCAAAAAATCACTACGTTTTTAATGTTTGAGGGCAAAGCTGAGGAAGCGATGAATTTTTACACATCGCTATTTAATCAATCAGAAATTGTAAGTATCTCTCGTTATGATGAGAATGGACCAGGTAAAGAGGGAACTGTAATTCATGCAACTTTTACGCTAAATGGACAAGAGTTCATGTGTATTGATAGTTATGTAAAGCATGATTTTACATTCACTCCAGCTATGTCTCTTTATGTAACTTGTGATACGGAAGAGGAAATCGAAACAGTTTTTAATAAACTAGCACAAGATGGAAAAGTTCTTATGCCTTTAGGTTCATATCCGTTTAGTAAAAAGTTTGGCTGGTTAAATGATAAGTATGGTGTGTCTTGGCAGTTAACTCTTGCTGGAGATGAATAATTAAAATAATATGGTGATATTAATGTTATAAAAAATAAAAGGGATGATACAAGATAAATATGTATCATCCCTTTTATTTTTTGTTTTACAACCGTCATCGGTTGTATTTATAACGACTTTAGGGGTGCTTTTTAAGTTTTTTATATAATATAAAACTGCTAATTTAATTTTTCAGCTTATCTAGTAATTGAATTCATTAACTGGAAGAAGTATTCAGGCTTATAAGTCTTATTTAGGTTATACCATGAATGTAACGTATCTGGTGCAAATACATCAATTTTTTTCAATACTTCCATTGCAAATTCCAGAGGAGCTACTCCTGATGCAGTAATCAAATTTTCATCACATACTGCAGGTTCCATCTTATAAAGTTGTTCTCCTTTATAATTAGGACAAACCATTTTAATATATTCTAAATCATTGCTTGTATGTTTTCTAGAATCTAGGTATCCAAAATTCGCTAACCCCTCAGTTGCACCACAAATGGCAGCAACAATAGTGCCGATTTTTAACGCTTCACCAATTTTTTTTAAGATAGGGTGATGAATGCTTTCCCCCCAAGTAGTCCCTCCAGGTAAAACTAAAAGATCGTTACTCTCAAGAGTACATTCATCCAGGGAAATATCTGGCTTTATGCTCAGTCCTCCCATCGTAGTAATAATTTCATTATTAGCTCCTACTGTAACTACCTTTAAAGGGGCTAACTCTTTTTTGAAATATCTTCCTGAGTTTAGTTCTGCAATTAAATGTCCATATTCCCAGTCTGACATCGTATTAAATACATAAAGATAAACTTTTTTTGTTTGCATACAATAACACTCCAATCACAATTGAGTCTTTCAAAAAAATATTAATAAACAAATTTTACAATATTTATTATTTGAATTTAACCTATTTCCTTAAGAATTCTTTAAAAAATAATTTGGATACTTTATTTGAAGGTATGGTTTACGAATTAAACAACCTTAAAAAAATATAATAGTTGAAATTTGTTGGTTTTAGAATGAAGAAATTAGGCTCAATATACCAACTTAATTATTCATAATTGAGTTGTGGTATAATTTACATACAGGGGGAAAGTAGATGACACAACATAAAGAAGAGCAAATGAATGAGGCATTAGCATTATTTTACTTTGCATATAAAACTTTTACAGAAAAACCAGATGAAATAATAAAAGAGTATAGTATACAGCGTGTACATCATAGAATTCTGTTTTTTATCGCTCGTTTTCCAGGGCTTAGTGTAAATGAACTGCTATCACTTTTAGAAATAAGTAAACAAGCTCTTCACGGACCGTTGCGCCAACTGTTAGATAAAGGACTTATTGAGAGTAATGAAGCTGCACATGATCGTCGTGTGAAACAGCTGTCTTTAACAGAAGAAGGAACAGACTTAGAGAAAAAACTGAGCGATGTTCAAAGAGAACAAATGGGAGCTATTTTCTCACAGTTTGGCGAATCCTGTGAAGAAAATTGGCATCAAGTTATGAATGAAATGGCAAATAGCCGTTCAGGATTTGATGCATGGACGTCTAAGCGTGAAATACCAGTAGAATAAAAGATAGAAACAGTATCTTGTTTTGTAGTTTGGAAAATCATAAATTTTTATCTGTATATTTGGCAACTATGGATAAAAAATTCACATTGCCAAAAACTTTATATGTGTACGTATTGAAATTTTAAAATTCATATTTCCGAGAGGGGAATTATAATGATAAAACTTGTACTCATTCGTCACGGACAAAGTTTGTGGAATCTTGAAAATCGATTTACAGGATGGACAGATGTGGATTTATCAAAGAATGGATTAAGTGAAGCGAGAGAAGCAGGAACAATATTAAAAAAGAATGGATATACATTTGATGTTGCGTATACCTCGGTACTAAAACGAGCAATTCGTACATTATGGATTGTACTGCATGAAATGGATCTCACTTGGGTCCCTATACATAACTCATGGAAGTTGAATGAACGCCACTATGGTGCACTACAAGGATTGAATAAAGACGAAACTGCAAAAAAATATGGAGATGAACAAGTTCATATTTGGAGAAGAAGTATAGATGTGAGACCGCCTGCACTTACTGAAGATGATCCTCGATATGAGGCGAACAATCCAAGATATAAAACGTTAAAAAAAGATGAATTCCCATTGACTGAATGTTTAGAGGATACGGAGAAAAGAGTAGTTGATTATTGGCATTCAGAAATTGCACCGTCATTAAAAAGTGGTGAGAAAGTAATTATTTCATCGCACGGTAATACAATTCGTTCGCTAGTGAAATACTTAGACAACCTTTCAAGTGATGGTGTGGTTTCATTAAATATTCCAACTAGCATTCCGCTTGTTTATGAGTTAGATGAAAAATTACGTCCGATTCGTCATTATTACTTAAGTATGGATGGAGAAGTACCTGAAGGGGAAATTCCGAAACATATTTCTTTTTAACATGAAAATTTGAAACGCATGCTTGTCTACATATACAATGTAGATTCATGATAAAGTGAAACTTTAATCAGTGGAGGGTGTTCATCCCGCACTGATTATTAGCCTTCACCAATCGGGCTTTTATGGGCAGTTGATCCCTCACCTAACGTCTTTGCTTTCGCTGAATTTTGAGGTGGGGGGGCTTACTGCCCGTTAATGCGGGATAAAAGACGTGGCCTGCTTCTAATGTATATGCGATGTTGCTAACTTTAGAAGGTTGTCCACGTCTTTTGTCATAAAGAGAGCTGTTTGTGCATGTAATGGTATCGTGAGTAGTTTTGGAATGGAGGGTGATGTGATTGACGATCTCTAACATTCGAATTGGCTTATTTATTTTAGCAATCGTCTTTATTGTTCTTGTTTTCTTTTATTGGAGAAATGAAGAGTTGTACGAGGAGAAGAAACAACGAATTCGAAAAACGTGGTACGGTTTGTTCATAACATCAGTCACAGTTTATTTCACGATAAAAGGAATAGATTTAACCCTCTGGAAAAATCTTTTAATGTTTACTGCGATGGTAATTTTCGTTGATATTGCATTCATTTTGACACCAAATATTTCAGAAATATGGGGCGCAAAATTCAGCGATATTGGAAAGACGGTCCAATCAATTAAAAGGTCATTAATTGCTTCAAAAGCAAGAGGAGAAATATATACGACAATTATTCAAAATGTGAATCCAACAGCCTTTGGGACAATGGAATGGCATACGGAAGAGGAATATACAAAAAGCTTAAACACATTTTTAGATTCATATGGGGAAAAGATTGGTGCGAAAATTGTTGTATTTGAAGCGGTGAAGGAATTAAATACAAACTTTCGTGGTATCCGCTCTCAATTTAGTATTATTGTTCCATTAGAACACATCGAGCAATTGAATGAGCAGAAAGCGGTGCAAGTAGAAAATGTCGGAATTATACCAGCAAAAATAGTTAGTGATGTTTTCATTGTTATTGATGGGAAGAAAAATAACCTTCAAGATCGAGATTTTGAAAATGTATATAATTTAACAATTCATCATAGTTATTTTAGTAAATAAGGACAGAATCTTTTTCTGTCCTTTTCACCTATACATAAAGGGAGAACAAATTCAGACAAGCTTGTATAAAATTGGACAATCATTCCTACACTAGCACGTAGAGGTGATTGTAGTGATAAAAGATTATGACAATGATTTTTTTAAAGAAGATAATGAAGATACAACAGATTTCTCTTTAATAAAAGGAGATACTTTGCAGCAAGTAGAAGAGTTAGAAGAAGAATTAAAAAGAAAATGATACGTGTACACTCTGTCTGCATTTGCTATATAATATAAATAAAAGGTTGTATCTTTTTGAAAAGGGGGAGAAGAGATGGCAGAAGTAAATGCTCAAAAATCTTCGTTTTTTAAAACTAAAAAAGAAGAATCAAATACAGATTTCTCTCTTGTGAAAGGTGCATTAACAGAAAATATAAATCGTTTAGAAAAACTTATGGATAGTAATAGTTCGAAATATGCTCGAGTGAAAAAAATAAAGGAAAATGCATAAGAGCATTTTCCTTTATTTTTCATTTTGCATTAAACTTTTCTTTTACTTTTAAAGGTAAATCCGCTTTTTGAATTTCTTCATAGGATTTTACTTCAATCGATGATATTTCATTTTTATCTTTATTTTCTTGGTCTACATAAATGCACATAAATGCCTTTTCATTTAATTTTTGATCGTTTGATTGTTTTTTACTTCTAAATGTAATTTGTTTTCTTACTCCATCTTCATCATATGCCGGCAATGTGTAGTTCCGTAAGTTTTTACCTTCTATCTTTTCAATAACCCCTTCACCTTTTATCTGTACGTAATATACATCCTTACCGATTCTATTTAGAGAAGCTCTTTCACACCCGATAGTTAAGTTGCAAAATAATAAACTTAGTGTAATAACAGATAAAATTTTTTTCATTTTCATTATCTCCTTTAAATTATGTATTTAAAGTATACGGTTATTTTTTTTATAGAAAAATCGATTTTGATTACAGCACTCTTACAATCTTGTAAGAGTATAGCTTATTTACACTAAATTAAAAAATATGAGGATGGAATGAATAGGTTATAATGAATTTTTGAAATCTTAAAATAAAAGTAAAATAATGAATCATGGTATAATAATAAAGGACGTACATATTATTTTGTCAATTGGAGAGGAGCTTAAAAATGTATTCTACTTTAGAACAATTAACAAAGCACCCTGTATTTTATCATTTTGCAGAAATTTCAAAGATTCCTAGAGGATCAGGTAATGAAAAAGAAATTAGTGATTACTTAGTGAGTTTCGCAAAGGAACGTAATTTAGAAGTTATTCAAGACGAAGCATTAAATGTCATTATAAAAAAAGAAGCTACTTCTGGTTATGAGAATGTTCCAGCTATTATCATTCAGGGGCACTCTGATATGGTGTGTGAAAAAAACCAAGCGACAGTTCATGATTTTGAGAAAGATCCAATTGAATTAAGAATTATTGGAGATATGTTATATGCAAACGAAACTACTTTAGGTGCTGATAATGGTATTGCCGTTGCATATGCATTAGCATTATTAGATTCAACAGACATCCCGCATCCAGCTTTAGAAGTTGTTATTACAACTGAAGAAGAAACGACAATGGGCGGTGCATTCGCTGTTGATTCAAATCATTTTGACGGAAAAATATTTATTAATATTGATTCTGAAGAAGATCATAAATTACTAGTGAGTAGCGCAGGTGGTGCGAAAGCAGTTGAAACGATTTCAGTGATTTGGGATGAAGCGTCAGTAGATATGGACACATACCGACTATATGTTGGGGGACTTAAAGGTGGACATTCTGGTTTGGAAATTGATAAACAACGCGGTAATGCGAATAAAGTATTAGGACGAGTTTTACGTGATTTATCACTTCACATTCAGTTTAATATGAGTGAAGTTCATGGCGGCTTAAAAACAAATGCAATTCCGCGTGAAAGTGTAGCTACAATTTTATTACGTGCAGAAGATGTACAGCAAGTAGAAGAAAAACTAAAATCATGGACACGTATGTTACAAGAAGAGCTACGTGCTGTTGATCCGGATGTTCATGTTTCACTTACAAAAGTAGAAGAAGAGGCGGAAAAAGTCTTTTCTAAAGAAACACAAAAACAGCTTATTTCTTCATTATTCTTAATTCCAAATGGTATACAAAGTATGAGCATGGATATTAAAGGTCTTGTAGAAAGCTCAACTAATTTAGGAGTTATTCAAACACTGCAAGATGAGATTAAATTACGAAGCGAAGTGAGAAGTTCTGTAAGTAGCTTAAAACAACATATTGTAGATGAAATTAAGTATATTGCGGAATTAGTAGGGGCAACATTTGAAAAAGAGTCTGAATATCCAGAGTGGCCATATAATCCTAATTCGCCTATCCGTAATCTATTCGAAAAAGTGCATCTAGAAAAATACAGCAAAGATGCTGAAATCTTTGCAGTACATGCAGGAATTGAGTGCAGTGTATTTGTTCAAAAAATGCCTGAGTTAGATGCTATTTCATTCGGTCCAGATATCTTTAATGTTCACACTCCAGATGAACATATTAGTATTTCTTCTGTTGTGAATAATTGGGGATTTTTCGTTGATGTAATGCAGGGAACGAAAGAATTAGCTAAGTAATAAAAGACGGAATAAAAAGCAGCTTAAATTTATAGGTTGCTTTTTTGTATAGAATTTTATGTGAAGCAAAATAATGGCCAAGAAATTTACCTATTGTTGATTTAAAATAAAGTTTGATAAAAAGATCTATTTTGCAGAGTATCTCTTTCTTCAACAATCGGGCCATTTAATTGAATAAGACTACACAAAAAGTCGCTTTCCCGTACCTAAGGAAAACGACTTTTTAGATTGGTTTTTCCCTTATTATCAAGCTTTTTACTTTAAGTTCCTTTGACTAATAAGGTTTACTTCAGTAAAATAAGGTATATTATATTTGTTGAATAGATTCTCTTTAAAGACAAGAAAAGTAGGTGAACAAAGTGGGGAAATATCAATTGGATTACAAAGGTCAGGCAGCTGTGGCAAAGTTTCATGAAAAACAGACGCCTGCCAAATTTGATAAAAAGCAGCAACTTGAAAAATTGCGTGCGGAGTATTTGAAAAAGAAGCAAAAACAAACAGATAAATAATACGTTATGTTTTTCTGAATTTTCTTTATGTAATGCATACAAACACAAGAAAATAGGTAAGTTATTCATCGTTCAAATATATACAGGCTATTTTTTCAAACCTCTTACTTAATGAACTAAAAAGTCGATTCCTTGAGATGGGAATCGGCTTTTTTAATAAGTGACATTTCCTTAGCGTTGTAAATCCGCATTTTCCTGATACTACCCCAAGAAGTAATTGAGGATAATGTATCTACCACAGTCGGGCGCTTTAATTGAGTAAGGTTCACAAAAATTATCAAACTTTTTTATAAAAGGATGATTCAATTGAATATAGAAAAAGCGTGTTTTGATCAATCTTTTTTTCAAAACACGCTTTTTCTATTCGCTCTTTTATCAAGGTTTATTAAGTTAATTTAATCAAACTTTATTCAAAAGCTACACCTATGTAAAGTTCTACTGTAATATTATACCCCCCCTTGATAAGGAGAAAGTATTACTACACAAGTGTCATGTGAATTTCATGTACCGTAATTTAAATAAAAAAATAAAGAGTTTCAAAAAAATATAAAATGGTTTTCTTGTCCGCACTCTCGGATTTATTATAACTTGGTTAATTTGACTTGTGTAATTTATTACGTTATGATTTTTCATTATAACTGAAAGGCTTGAAGATAATGATTCGTCGTTTGAAAAAGTTTAAAAATGTCGCTGTCGTATTAAGCTTCTAAGTAAATTGCAAAAATCTACAATACTTAGAAGCGAGGAATATAGTTATGAAGCATCCATTATTTAATCATTGGTCTGAAACAAAGTATTTAAAAGATATAGTAACAAATCCACTCATTGAAGTAGGTGAGTACTCCTATTATTCAGGGTATTATGGAAATCAAAATTTTGAAGATGGTTGTGTAAGGTATTTATGGGGCGATGCTAAGTCCCAAGCACTTTTCAATCCAATTGAACAGATGGGTTGGCATCTTGATAAACTTATTATTGGAAATTATGTTTGTATTGCAAGTGGCGTTATCATTTTAATGGGTGGTAATCATAATCATCACTCAGAATGGATTACAGTGTATCCATTCGCTGAGCAAATAGAACATTCATATGAACCGAAGGGCGATACAATCATTAAAAGTGATGCCTGGATTGGAATGAATGCTATTATAATGCCAGGCGTTACAATCGGTGAAGGTGCTATCGTTGCAGCAGGATCTGTCGTAAGTAAAGATGTTCCGCCATATACGATAGTGGGCGGTAATCCTGCTAAGGAAATAAAGAAACGGTTCACTGATACAGAAATGAATATGCTAATGGAAATGCGTTGGTATGATTGGGATAGAGAGTTGATTGAGAAGGCAATTCCTCTTTTATCTAGTCCAGCCATTGAACCATTATTTGCTTTTTATAAAAATGAAGTAAAAAATAAATAAATCAGCTAGAAAAACTACATTCAATATAGGATGTAGTTTTTTTATTATTTGTACTAGAAACAATTATGAAATAATCTCCCCATTATGGTTTAGTTTTTATAAATTATCTTAAGAAAAATTAAGAAATATAACCAGTAGTTCTTAATATGTTTTATTTATAATTCAAATGATTACACAAAATTGTTTCTTCATTTTCCCTTCAAGGTGTTCCATCACGAATTACTCGCCCGGAGGTAGAAAAGGTAGCTTATATGTTAGAAGTTTCAGCGATACTCCAAAAGCATCCACCTGAAGTATCTAGTGGGCAGCAACATGTATACTTGTGCATGAGCCAGCCATTATAAAGTTTATAAAGGCTGCAGCAATGATTCTTTTTTGTGAGATGGCGAAAAGGGATTTTTTATGTGCAATTCATTGTGTTTTCTTAACAAAACACCTAGTGCTTTCTTATCTTAAAGGGGAACATATTTATTACTTAGATTGTCTATTACGTGTATTACTAAAAATGGATATTCAAATTAAATACAATAAATCCCGTTTGATACCTATTTTTATGTATTACAAAAGTATGAAAGGACTTATTATTTTGAAAAATAAAAGGATGTGTATTGGTGGTGGACAAGTTTAATACTTTTACAGATGAAGCATTGCAAGTGGAAACGAAAAAGACATAACTCAAACAGTAGCTTATCAATCATACAAACGTAGGAGGATATATATGATGAAACCAGTTGTAGACGTGAAAAACGTTCAAAAAGTGTACGGTAAAAAAGCTGAGAATCAATCACACGCATTAAAAGGTGTTTCATTCTCGATTCAAGAGGGGGAGTTTGTCGGTAATATGGGGCCATCTGGTTCTGGCAAAACAACATTATTAAATGTAATTTCGACACTTGATAAAGCGACAGGTGGTGTTATTGAAATTGCAGGAACGGATATTACGAAAATGAAACAAGGTGAGCTTTCAGATTTCCGTTCACAAAAATTAGGGTTCATTTTCCAAGATTTTAACTTATTAGAGAACTTATCTATTTATGAAAACATTGCACTTCCACTTTCCCTTCAAGGTGTTCCATCACGAAATATTGGGCCGAAAGTAGAAAGGGTAGCTGATATGTTAGGAATTTCAGCAATACTTCAAAAGTATCCATCTGAAGTATCTGGTGGACAGAAACAGCGTTCAGCAGCAGCACGTGCACTTGTGCATGAGCCGGCAATTATTTTAGGGGACGAGCCAACAGGAGCTCTTGATTCTAAAAATGCAACAAGTTTACTTGATGCAATGACAAACTTAAATAAAGTACAAGGTGTATCTATTATGATGGTTACACATGATCCATACAGTGCAAGTTACTGTCAGCGTATTTTATTCATTCAAGATGGTGAGTTATATAAAGAAATTCACCGTAATGGTACACGTGAAGAGTTTTACAAAGAAATTTTAGACGTGCTTGCAGACTTAGGCACACAAAAAGCATAAGAAAGGAGGTTTGGGCATGTTATTTAAACTTTCCATGTCAGGGCTAAAAAGTAAGTTACAAGATTATATTGTATTACTTATTGGTCTAATTGTATCTATTTCAACTTTCTATATGTTTCAAACGCTATCACTAAATAAAACGTTCCTTGAATCTAATGCAAACGTTGGTCCTATTGTATTAATATTCCAAATAGGTTCCTTTTTATTAGCGATTGTAACATTTTTTTACATTATGTATGCAAACTCTTTCTTATTATCTCTTCGCCAAAAAGAGTTTGGTATGTATATGATGTTAGGAGCAAAAAAGTATAAAGTTACATTACTGATGTTCCTTGAAACAATTGTATTAGGTGCGGCATCACTTGTAATTGGGATCACAATTGGTGTAGGACTTGCAGAAGGTATCGGACAGTTATTAATGAAACAATTGGAGTTAACTGGAGAAGGTTACAAAGCTTTGTACATTCCATCTATGGTTGCTACTTGCATCTTCTTCTTTGCATTATTTGTACTATCAGCAAGTATGAATAGTATTAAATTATCACGTATTTCTGTATTACAACTTGTACATGCAGATGCACAAACAGAGCGTGTCGCGGTAAAAGGAAAAATGACAGTTGTAGTTGCATTCCTTGGTCTGATTTTGTTAGGTATTGGTTATGCATCACTGCTCTATATACCACAGGCAAAAAATCTAGGAACCGTTCCTACATTAATGGCTCTTGGATTAATCGCAGCAACTGTTAGTACTTACATGTTGTTTGGATCACTTCTCCCAGTTATGATTAAAAAATTAAAAAGTAATAAAAAGCGTAGTGAAAAAAGGCTTAATGCTTTTACCTTTGCTCAATTAAACTTCCGCATTAATGGCCTAACAAATGTGCTTGCGACGGTAGCGATCTTAGTAGCCCTTGGAGCAGGTGGAATTGCGTGTGGTATGGCATTTAAAAATGACGTTTTAAAGCAGACTGATAAAGGAACAATTTACGATTCGGTAGTTCATAATCCAACAGCAGAAGAAAAGAACATTTTGAGTAGTATTTTATTTCAAGAGAAACTTGAATATCGTTACAAAGTAGATGATAAGTATGTTTATTATATAAAAGAAGAGCTAGAGAACAATCGTCCTTTAGTAAAAGATAGAAAAAATGAGAAGATAATGAAAGTTTCAGAAGAGATTCCCATGGATGCATTTGCATTGTCAAGACAATGGGGGAAAGAGGATGCGGAATCAAAACAATGGAGAGAAGCTTTCGAAACAATTCAGCCAAATTATATACATCCTGATCATAAAATAAAAATTGTAGATCAAAACATATACGATAGTATGAAAGATACAGAAAATACGGTGTTTATTGGGAAAACAGATGTTTTTGGAGCATACGTAAAAGAATGGAAAAAAATTGATGAATTGCAGGTAGTTAAATATAAAAATGTGAAAGTGGAAGAACTGGATAGTAAGTATCAAACATATAAGGCGAATCAAAGTTTTTCCAGCGGACTAATGTTTATGGGGTTCTTCGTTGGAATTGCGTTTTTAGCAATGATGGCAAGTTGCTTAATGTTTAAAATTCTATCTGGCGCATCTAAAGATAGTATACGTTATCAAATGCTTCGTAAAATTGGTGTTCGCCGGGAATTATTAACACAATCGATTTATAAGGAGTTATCCTTCGTATTCTTAGTCCCAGCAATTATCGGTATTGTTCACATATTAGTTGGTATGAATATGTTTGGCCCTCTTTTAATCGATCCGTATTTTCGAATTTGGTTACCAATTGTTATTTTCATAGTGATTTACTCGATTTACTACTGGATTACAGTTCAATTGTATAAAAGAATTGTACTTCCGAAAGAAGGTTAATGTAATAATGTTATGTATACTAAGTATCATCATAATTGGCCCCCGTTATGATGAAGGGAAAGGAAGTGGGAAAATAGTATCGTTCCTACATTGAGTACTACTTTAACCTTATTTGTAGGAACTCTTGCACTATCCCCTTACAATAAAATTGAATAATCATCCCATATTAATTGTTAACTATAACCGGAATTTTGACAGGATGGAACAATTATCAAAATAATATCTTGTATAAATTGTGTCTATTATAGCTATTATTTAAAATTGGGTCTGCACCAAAAGAGTGTAAATAAACATAAAACTTGTAAACCTTATTCATCATAAGGATTATCGTTTTAGAAAAGGAGTGTGTGTTGAAAAAATTTTTAAAGGTAATTTTAATCTTATTAGTAATATTTATAGGAATTATGTTGGGAAGCATAATTTTAAATAAAACATATCATACAGAGTTTAAGTCTTTAGATAACATGGATCAAAAGATGTTAAAAGAATTAGCTACTATTTATAAGAGCTTTGAAGAATCGAGTGATAAACTTTGGAATGAAGATTATCGCTTCGAAAAAATGCCATTGGTTCTGATACGTAGTAATAAAGACGGGGGATTCTTTAGACAAGAAGCTTATGCAGTTAATGTAACGGGATTAGAAAATAGTATTTTTGCAAAGGAAATAAAAGTCTCAAATTCTCTGCATCTACCTAAAGTCTATCGCTTAAATCGTTTTGATTTTAGAACTATTTCTACCTGGTTTCCTTGGAACTTTGGGACAATAAATATTAATGATATGGATGTATTTTATTTAAAATATCATCCTAAAATGTTTAGTAATCCAGATTTATATTTTGATTTTTCATCTTTCTTATTACATGAAGGTTTTCATGCTTATAAACAAAAAGATTGGACATATGATGCAAATGGTGGAGAGTTTATTCACGAATATCCGATTAATAAAGAAAATTACGCGCTAATGGGATTAGAATTTAAGCTATTAGGTAAAGCAATGATTGATACAAGCCCAGAAAGTATTAATCAGGCATTATATGATTGGACAATTGTACGTAACTATCGCTATAAAAAATGGCCTCAATTAATTGGAGAAACAAAAACTGAAGCAATAGAAGGTTCAGCACGATACTTAGAGTATCGTTATAGTAAGTTAACTGGTGGAAATCTTATGGTACTTGCAAAGAAACAGAAGCCATATCATGTTACTTTTATGGAGGCGTTCAACTTCGTTGCTAATGGACAGGCAGAATCTCCAAAGTTTTTAGAGCGGAATATGAGATATGAGACTGGTTCAGCCCTTGAATTAAGCATGGACAAAGCAAATATTCCATGGAAAGAAGCTATTGAAGATAGTGCAACCAAACAAGGAAAGACACCATATGAAGTATTAAATACGTACTTTAATATAAATAATACGCCCACAATTGAAAATAAAATCAAAGAAATTAAAGAGAACAATGACTATGAAACACTTTTAGAACAAGGAGAAAAACTGGTTAAAATAAGTAACGAGTAAAGAAAATAAGATTTGAAAAAGAATTTCCTTTAATGAGCGTATTGAAGAGGATTCTTTTTTCATTTTATAAGTTATATAAACTACAGGTGTAATCAAAAAAGTTTAATTAAAAGAAGGAATCTCAAAATAATTATTTTTTATTAAAAGCTAAATTTAATGAAGAAGAAAACTTATTAATTGTAAATGGATCTAAAGAAAATTTCGAACAATATTTAAGACATTATCTTTTATACCGATTATGTTATTTTGGCGCTTTTAATTGCAAGTATATACTAAAGAGAGGATAGAAATGTACCACCTGCTTTTGCCTTTAGTTGTTCAATACGAGAAAAATGTGGAGGAATATGATGGAGTCAAAAATTCTTATTGTTGATGATGATAAAGAGATTAGAAATCTTATCTCTGTTTATTTGGAAAATGAAGGTCTGAAAACTCAAAAGGCAGAAGATGCTATTGAAGCTTTAAAATTGTTAGAAGAAAAGAAGTTCGATCTTATTATTTTGGATATTATGATGCCTAATATGGATGGTATTGAAGCATGTATGAAAATTAGGGAAGAACGAAATATGCCTATTATCATGCTATCTGCAAAATCAGAGGATATAGACAAAATTCAGGGGCTAGCGTCTGGTGCCGATGATTATTTATCAAAACCGTTTAACCCGTTGGAGTTAATCGCTAGAGTAAAATCCCAATTAAGAAGGTTTAAAAAATACAATACGCATACAGATAATAATAAAAGCATCTTAGAAATTGGTGATTTAACCGTGAATACAGATACACGTCAAGTATGGGTAAGAGGAACGGAAGTAAGGCTAACTCCAAAAGAGTTCGATATACTCAAACTACTTGCTCGTAACAAAGGAATTGTTCTCAGTGTTGCAAAAATATATGAAGCAGTTTGGAAAGATGCTTTTTATAAATCGGATAATACTGTCATGGTGCATATTACAAAAATAAGAGACAAAATTGAAGAGGATTCTAAACATCCAATTTATATTAAAACTGTTTGGGGAATTGGGTACAAAATATGAAGAAGGTTAGTTTTAGAAATAAGATAATTATAAAACTTCTTGGTGCTGTTGCAGTTAGTTTTTTTGTTTCGTTTGGTTTAACAATCCTCACTTTTCTATATGTCATAATACCATTAAATCTAAATCACTATCTTGATGATCTTAGTACATTTGAAAATAATATGCTTACATTTCTTATATTCGCGTTAGCAATCTTTACTTTTATAATCATTTTTTTGATATTGGTTCGAAAGAAAATAATATATTTAAAGCTCATTTCTGATAGTGTTAATGATATTGCCAATGGAAAGCTGGGTTTGACAATTGGGATTGAGGGAAAGGATGAATTGACTCATCTTGCTCAAAATATTAATTATATGTCCAAGGAATTGGAGAATACATTTGAACAAGAAAGACAATTGGAACGTACAAAAAATGAACTCATAACCAACGTATCTCATGACTTACGCACACCGTTGACATCTATTATCGGCTATGTAGATTTATTAAAAAGAGGGCAATACGACAGTAAAGCACAATTACAGGAGTATCTCGAAACCACTTATTTAAAATCACAGAGATTGAAATATCTAATTGATGAACTATTTGAGTACACCCGTTTATCAGACATCGATGCTAAGTTAAACATTAACGAAGTTGATTTATCAGGCTTGTTGGAGCAAATAGTTGGAGAATATATTCCTATATTTGAAAAGGCAGGTTTAAGTGTTCAAAAATCAATAACGGAAGAAACAATACCTATTTTCATGGATGTAGAAAAAATGGTACGTGTTTATGAAAATCTGTTTATGAATGCGAAAAAGTACAGCATGAAACCATCCGAATTATCAATATGTCTTGAACTAATAGGTAACAAAGCAATTTTGAAAGTATCAAATAAAGTCGAGAAGCCGCCTGTTAGCGATCCTAATAAATTATTTGAAAGGTTTTTCAGGGGTGATAAGGCCAGAAAAGATGATCAAGGAAATGGACTGGGACTCGCTATTTCAAAAAGAATTGTTGAACTTCATAATGGTAATATACATGCAGAATATAAAGTAGGCTGGATGTCCTTTATTGTTGAACATCCAATTAAATAGAATGGCTTATGGAATGAAAGGTTCCATAAGCTTTTTTTTAAAACTTAAGAAACTTCTTAAGTTAATAATTCAAGTAGGCCATTCATAGTAGAAATGATACTGACAAATTATTTTATTTATTACTATAAGGTGAATACTGGAATGAAGGGGAAGTTCATTGATATCTCTCCGAGTGTTTTTGCCTACAGTATATTTAAGGGGGCAATAAATACACTCACTCGTACTTTAGCACAACAACTTAGTGCCCTTGGTATTACAGTAAATGCAATTCTCCCGGGCATAATTAATACAGAAATGAATGCCGAGACATTGGGGAATCGAGATGGACAGAAATATGCTGCAGATTTATCGACTTTTAATAGGTGGGGAGAACCTAAGGATATAGCTGATATTGCAGGTTTTCTTTCTTCATCAGACAGTCGTTGGGTAACTGGTGAGTTAATTGATGCAAGTGAAGGAAAATGCTAAAGATGTAATTAGAGAAGAATAGCAAAAGTCATAGTAATACGTGGTTCTGGTGCAAATATAGTGATTTTTGAAAAGAGACCGACAGACCCTGTCAAGTAGACAATAAGAACAGGACTAAGCTACCAGTGTATCTCGATATTTAATCGGGACACACTGGTTTTATTTTTGTGTAAATGTGGAACAAATGTATTACTTACATTGTCTATTAAGTGTAATCCTAAAAAATATGAAAGTACGGATCATTTTGAAAAATACAAGGGTATTAAAAATAGGGATGTGTGTGGGAATACGAAGTGTCAGTGCCCTAAAAGGGTTTGATGAGATGGTCTATATGAAGATCCTAATGTCTTATATGTATATAGAATTTGATAACGCTGTCTATTTTTTGGGGGATTATGTTAGAATAACGTTTTTTTGAGTACAAAGATATTGGAGGTAACAGAAGTGAAAAGTATGTTTTGCAAGAGATTTATTACAATAGTAACAGTGCTTACACTATTTTGTAGCATAGCCGTTACATTTGGAAGAGCATCAGCGGAAACAGTTCCTGCTATAGACGTAGAAGCAGGATCAGCAATTTTAGTAGAAGCAAATTCCGGGAAAATTTTATATCAAAAAAATGCAGATGAATCATTAGCAATTGCTAGTATGACAAAAATGATGAGTGAATACTTAGTTCATGAAGCGGTGGATAAAGGAAAACTTAAATGGGATCAAAAAGTTAAAATTTCTGAATATGCATATAAGATTTCGCAAGATCGCTCATTATCAAACGTTCCATTAGAAAATGGTGGCTCTTATACGGTCAAAGAGTTATATGAGGCAATGGTAATCTACTCTGCAAACGGTGCAACAATTGCTTTAGCTGAAGAGATTGCTGGAAAAGAAGTCAATTTCTTGAAAATGATGAACGATAAATCAAAAGAGTTTGGAATGAAAAATTATAAATTTGTAAACTCTACAGGTTTAACAAACCATGATTTAAAAGGATATCACCCAGAAGGGACAACTCCAGACGAGAAAAATAAAATGTCCGCAAGAGATTGTGCGATTTTAGCACAACGTCTTATTCAAGATTTCCCGAAAATATTAGATACAGCAAAAATCCCTAAAAAAACATTCCAAAAAGGTGGCAAGTATCCGATTGATATGACGAACTTTAACTGGATGTTAAAAGGCTTAATTAAGCAATACGAAGGTGTAGATGGGTTAAAAACAGGAACTACTCCAGAAGCCGGAGATTGTTTTACTGGTACAGTAGAAAGAAACGGTATGCGTCTAATCTCTGTAGTTATAAAAGCAAACTCTCATACAGCACGTTTTGATGAAACAAAGAAATTATATGATTATGGATTTGCGAATTTTGAAGTGAAGAAGGTCTATGAAAAAGATTCAGTAGTAAAAGGTCATGAAACAGTGCGAGTAGCAAATGCAAAGGACAAAGATGTAGTTGTTCAAACGAAGCAAGCTGTTTCACTTCCAATGCCAAAGGGCAACAAAGACGTTTATAAAAAAGAATTTAAAGTATCGAATAAAGAACAAGAAGCGCCTATTAAAAAAGGTGTAACAATTAGTCAAATGATTATATCGCCTAAAGATATTACAGATCCTGGGTTCTTATCAGGTAAATCATTACAAGTAGACCTTGTAACAAAATCTGAAGTAGAACAAGCAAATTGGTTTATACGTTTAATGCGCGAAATAGGATCTTTCTTTAGCGGTATGTGGAATAGTGCGGTTGATATAGTAAAAGGCTAACTTTGTAGGATAAAACTAAATATTAGCCTGAAATAAAAAGTTTCAAAGTATTATAAATTCTTGTGTGGATGGCTTGGAATGTAAGATTGCATTAATTCTCAAATCTGGTTCTTCGGAACTTTCGGTATTGAAATCAAGCTAAGATAAATTTGTATCCATATAATCAAAAAACGCTATTCTTTTTGTAGAAATATACAGAAAGGATGGCGTTTATTATGAATTGTTCGATTCAAAGGGTTCTGGTGCAAGGTTAGTTTAATAAAGTTACATAATGAAAACACATTCATTATTCCATCAAGTGACAATAAAAATAAAAATAAATACCTGGTACTTATTCCTGTTATTAAATTTTATAAAAATTTAATAAAATCTTTTCTTCTTATTAAATATTTTGTTTTAAATTAATTATATAAAGAAATGGAGGCCGAAAAATGAATTTTTTAAAGAAATTTAAGTATCTTTTTATAGTGTTTATCCCTATGTATATAGTTATTCTTTAATTTCAATCGAATAAAAAAGCAAGGTATTCGAGAAAAAAGTACGGTACCATACAGAGAAAACGCTCTCCCATACAAAAGTAAATTGTACCGAAAGTGATAAAAGCGAATGTTATATGGAGGGAACTCCCTAATAAATTCACCTGAAAATCGGTAATTAATGAAACAAAGAATAATCAAATGATACATGATTACGAGTTAATATCCCCAAAAGATAGGATTACTAGTGACAATCTTTGATACTGACAAGTGAGGTGACGTCGATGAGAGGGACATTAATAAAAAGTGGAGTATTTATTTTGGTTTTAACAGTAGGGCTATATCTTACAAAATATGCATATGACCATCATACTAACCGAGTTAAAGTAAGAGACACGATTCAACAAATATCAATAGAGCATGGTATACCGCCATGGATTCCTTTATCTATTGCATTCCATGAAAGTAAGTTTGATCGAAACGCAATTGGAGATCAGGGCACATCATTTGGACTGTTTCAGCTTCATCGAGGTGGACTAGCACCTAAAGATTTAACGAACGAAGATTTGAAAAATGCAGAAACCAATACTCGAATTGCAATATCTAATATGATAAATGCATATAACCGTGGTTTACAGCAAAATTTAAAAGGACAAGAACTATTAAAATATGTTGCTAATACCTCAGGGTGGCCTGGGAATAAGGGTGTTCAATGGACAAATAAGCAGACAGACTATAACGAGGGTTTAGAAAACAKTTTTAAAATGTTTTCTAAACGACAATACGATTTTATAGAATGAAATTTCTTTTTTCTTTCTATTATTATATAACTTATGCCTAAATACGAAAGTTCCCTAAAACAGATACATAGATTGACTTTGTACTGCTTATATTAGGAATTTAAAGAAACAATATGTATAATTCTCCCACTACAATAGTATAGTGGCCTTTATTAACAGCAAAATCTACAATTTACAAGGAGAACATTTTATGAGTAAGAGAATAAAAGAATTAGATTCCATACGAGGGTTAGCGGCACTTACAGTGGTATTTGGACATTTTTGTTTAATGCTACCATCGTTGCCTAATTCTATTAAATTTTCCCCGCTTAGGTTTTTATGGGCTGGCGGGGAAGCTGTAATCGTTTTTTATATACTCAGTGGTTTTGTGTTATCTATGGCACTTTATCATTCAAAAACAAATTATTGGGGATATTTAATTAAGCGATTTGTACGAATCTATATCCCTTATTATTTTTGGATAATCATTACCCTTGCTTTATTTATTTTGTTCTCGCCGTATGAAGTGGCTGGACTACGGGATTGGTTCTATGATAGGTGGCAAGGGTCTATAACAAAAATAGATATTATAAACCATTTTGTGCTTCTTAATAACTTTTTTACGGAAAATTATAATCCAGTTATCTGGTCATTGGCTCAAGAAATGCGTATATCTATTGTGTTTCCTTTGTTATTCCTTCTTTTTTATAAACTGAGTTGGAAGAAAACGATACTATTTGCTTTGAGCTTTTCTTTAATTAGTGTTTTCCTTAATATGTTGCATATAGGGAAAGCAGAGGGATTTTATAATGGTTATGCCGATACACTGCATTTCACATCGATGTTTATGGTTGGAATGTTACTTTTTAAGCATCAGGAAAAGCTTATCTACTTATATAGGAATATGAAAAAATTTAATAAAGGATTTCTTATTGCATTAGGGATTATTCTATATTTGTATTCCATTTTAATTTATGGTTTTTCCCGTAATGATACTACTTTCTTATTAAAAGATTGGGGTGTCGTAATCGGTGTTAGTATATTTATAATAATGGCCATGAGTAACCTAAAAGTGAAAGCATTTTTAAATAAGAGTGTATTTGTATACTTAGGAGAAATTTCATACAGTATCTATTTGTGTCATTTTCCAATCATGATGGTACTATTTAAACTTTTGTATACAAAGATACCTATCTTTTTCCTTCTTACTTTGTGTATTTCAATGACAATACTTTTTTCTATAGTTTCGTATCATTTAATTGAAAAGAAATGTATCAACTGGGCAAAACAAAGAACAACAAATTTTCGAAAAAAAGTGTAATGCTTGAAGGAATTTTATTTCTTTAGTAAATATACGAATATGACCGATTCTTAAGTATATTAGGAATCGGTCAATTACGGATTCTATATAAATATACTAAAATTGAACAAATTTTTAATTTTATACTTAACTCCAAAAATCCTCTTACTAAAGAGAATCTTCGTAACGTTTTTCCAGACATAGCCGAAAGTACAATTAGTAAAACGCTAGTTTCCTTGTAGCTGCTTGGTCAAATAAAGCTGGTTTCAAGAGGAAGAAATGCTCAATGTATACAGGTTTAATTCTGTATTAATAATTATTAGGGGTAACAACATATCGCTATCTATATCTAAAATGTTATATAAAACTATTGAATATTTTATTCGTAAAAACAGAGGTGTAAAATGAATTTTATTTCCGAACTACTTGTTACCTTTGCATTTCCTACAATACAACTCACATTCTTGTTACTACTCATTTTTGTTTTTAGCTACTTTGTAGTATACAAAAAGGTATGTAAAGGAGGGGGGGAATTTACCGTACAACAAGTTATATTGTTTATATTGATAATAGGATATTATTCCCTTGTATTATCAGCTACTTCATTTGGTCGTCCAGATGATATAACTTTTGCAAGAACAATTGACTTTGATGTACTTAGTGTTTATAAAAAAGCATGGAATACCTTTTCATTTTCTTCTTTTTTCCATATCATTGTGAATATAGGTATGCTTTTTCCGTTAGGAATTTTATTACCTTTATTTAGTAATGTTTTTCAAAAAACAAAATGGATGTTAATCAGCTCAATTATAGCAAGTTTATTGATTGAAATCCTTGAATTTACAATGCAACGTGGAAGTATGGAACTAGCCGATTTACTTCATAATACTTTAGGAATGATGCTAGGATATTCTATGTTAAATATAGTTCTTATATTGTTGAAGAAAAAAGAAACAGATACACAAATGACCAAATATTTATTTCTTCCGATTACAGTAAGTTTTGTTGCACTTGGAATAATGATTTCGTATCAAATGAAGGAATTTGGGAATATGCCTTTAGATCCCATTACAAAAACAGACATGACTGATGTCACTATAAAAACATCAATAGAGTTAAAAGACGAAGGTAATAAAATGCCTGTTTACAAAGAGGAAATTACAAAAATGCCTAATGACAATGAGCCAGTTACAAAAAAATCACATATTCGAGATGTCGAAATTCTGTCTCCCAAAGAAGCATTTCAAAAACTAAAACAAGGAGACTTTGATCCTATAATATCTTTCAAAGCAGGTGATACATTAGTCATTACAGATTATAATATAGATTACTACGCTGATACAAAAGGCTTTTCTCAACCTATATATGTTTTTCAAGTACGCTTAAATGATAATGGGAAAGATAGTTGGTCTCAACCTATTTCTGCGAGAAGATAACGTAGATTTTCATGTTTTTGTTCATGTGAAATAGTTTAATCGAGTTGTCTTGCTCATTTGAAAAATCTCCTATGGAATTTAATTGAAATTGAAAAACATTTAAGAAGAACAATTACGCTGTGGGCTATTGTATAGTGTAGATATGAATAACAAAAAAGGGGGACTATATATGTGGAAGCGATTTGTAGCGATTGGTGATAGTTTTACAGAGGGGATAGGGGATGAAGTTGAGGGAATAGCATTAAAAAGCTGGGTAGATCATTTTGTTCAACTGTGTGTAGATGATTTAAAATATGCTAATTTTGCAAAACGTGGGTTAGTAACTAAAGAAATTCGCTCACAGCAATTGGAACAGGCATTAACTTTTAATCCAGATTTGGTTAGTCTAATTGCAGGTGCAAACGATGTTTTAAAAGGACGTTGGAATCATCATGCATATAAGAACGATATGGAATTTATGATAGATACATTAAGTAAAACAGATGCTGATATTATTATAGCAAACCTTCCAGATTTTACTGTTAGGCTTCCATTTCCTTCTGAAAAAAAACAAGTATTAAAAGAACAATTATTAGAGGCAAATGAAGTTATACTTTCACTAAGTAGAGAGTATAAGCTTCATCATGTTGACTTTTGGAATCATCATTTAGTTAATGACAATACGCTTTGGTCTACGGATTTAATTCATCCAAACTCAAAAGGATATGTAAAAGTTGCTGAATTGATTTTTAGTAGTTTGCCTGTACACGACTCTTTTAAATAAGCTGTAGAATGACCTAAACTCCTGTCGCATGCTGTACAGGGGTTTTTGGTGCGAAAAAGAAGGCTATAGAGTGCCTATAAATTATACTTTAAGTAATTCTTTTTATTGTTTATATTTTTGTTATTTTCTGTTGCAGAATCCTTAGTATAAGGATTCTTTTTTTGTATCAATAATCTATAAAGAAAAAAGATGAAATTGGCGAAAATGAACTAAAAGGTATTTTAAATGAATTGTTAAAACAACACTAATAATGATAACGTTCGCTAAATATATTCGTCGTTTGTAAGAATCTTAAAATCTTCCCTTTTTGAATGCAGCTTAACCATAAATTTAATTTTTTTGTAAATGTGGAACTATTTCATTACTTACACTGTCTATTAAGCGTTAAAACATTTTTTATTTAACATATTTAGAAAGGAATAATCATTTTTAATTAAGGGAGAAGATTGAATTGAAAAAAATATGGATGCTGCTTTTCTTTTGTTTTGGAGTTATGTTGGTAGGATGCAATAAAGATGAGCCGCCAAAACAAGCATTTGAAGAATATATCAATTTATGGAATGATAAAAAATTTACAAATATGTATGATTATTTATCAGAACATGCAAAAAAAACGATTTCTAAAAAGGAGTTCACAGAGAAATATCAAAAAATTTATGAGGGTATTGGAGTTAAGAATTTAAAAATTAAAACGAAAGGAGAGAATACTAAAGATAAAGAACTTTTTCTTTTTGAAGTTAATATGGATACGGATGGAGGAACAGTTTCATTCATCCATGAAGCAAAACTCGTGAAAGATAAAGATAAGGAATCTTGGAAAATAGATTGGACACCAGACTTCATTTTCCCAGGTATGAAAAAAGATTACAAAGTACGTATGCAAACAGAGCAAGGAAAACGCGGAGAAATATATGATCGAAATGGAAAAGGGCTTGCAACGAATGGAAAAGCGACTGAGGTTGGAATTATTCCAGAGAAACTAGGTGAAACGGCAGCGCAAACGAAAGAAATAGTAGCACAATTACTTGATATGTCTATAGAAGAGGTCGATCAAAAGCTCGCAGCGAAATGGATAAAACCAGATTCCCTTGTACCAATTGGTATTTTAAAAGAGGGAACCAGACAGAATGATTATATTGAATTAGAAGGAGTTTCATCTCGCCCAGTAAATATTCGTACGTATCCATTAGGAGAAGCAGCGGCACACTTAACGGGATATATAGGAAAGGTAAATGCAGAGGAGTTAAAATCGCTTCACAAAAAAGGTTATCAAGCAGATGATTTAGTGGGTAAGACAGGTTTAGAGAAAGTATTAGAGAATAAATTGCGTGGTGAAAAGGGTGGACGCGTATTTATGGAAGATGAGAACGGGAAAGAGATTAAAAACGTAGCAAAACAAGAAGCAAAAAAAGGGGAAAATGTTACGTTAACTATTGATGCTGCAATTCAAGAAAAAATCTTTAATGAGATGAAAAATGAAGCAGGATCTAGTGCAGCGGTCAATCCTAAAACGGGTGAAACAATCGCACTTGTAAGTAGCCCTGCTTATAATCCAAATACAATAGTTAGAGGAGCATCAAAAGCTCAACGGGAAGCATGGAATAATGACTCGAAACTGCCAATGATGAATCGCTTCACACAAGCATTTGTACCAGGTTCCGTATTTAAAACGATAACAGGTGCAATTGGTTTGGAAACAAACACAATAAATCCTAAGGAAGAATTTAAAATTCAAGGATTAAAGTGGACAAAAGATTCATCTTGGGGAAATTATTATGTAACACGTGTGAAGGATGCTAGTCCAGTTGATTTTGATAAGGCAATGAAGTACTCTGATAATATTTATTTTGCTCAACAAGCTTTGAAAATAGGAAAAGATCAGTATGTAAATGAATTTAAGAAATACGGATTTCATGAAAAATTACCAATTGAATACGAATTCCCTATTTCAATCATTGCAAAAGATGGGATAAAAAATGATATTCAACTAGCAGACACGGGGTACGGACAAGGACAAGTATTAATGACACCTCTTCATTTAGCATTGACTTATGCACCGATTGTCAATGAGGGTAACATTCCGTCACCGCATCTTATAAAAAAAACAAAAGAAGCGGGAAATTGGAAAGAAAATGTGATTTCTACCAAGAATCAAGAGATATTAAAAAGTGCGTTAATAAAGGTTATTAATGATCCTGATGGTGCTGGGAGAATTGCTAAAGTTGATGGTGTAACTCTCGCTGGTAAGACAGGTACAGCAGAACTGAAAGAATCGAAAGAAGCAGAGGGTAAAGAACTTGGGTGGTTTGCAGCTTTCGATGCAAGTGCGCCAAACATGATTGTTACCATGATGATTGAAGATGTAAAAGGAAGAGGAGGGAGCAACGTTCCAGGTGAAAAAATAAAACATGTTTTTCAGAAATAATACTTAATTAGAAGGTGAAATTTACTTCTTTAGTAAATATACAAACCTTACCGATCCAAGATTATATTAGGAATCGGTTAATTTATGTCTAAACGCAGATTTTATGATTTTAATAATCGTATTTAATTACGTGTTTTTTACACAATTAAATACGATTATTTTTTATTTAAAAATTATAAAACAACAAATTTTAAAATGTTAAATTAGATAATTGAAATTTAAAAAATAAGAGCTATTATACTTAACTTTATTTTCAGAAATATTACAAAGCTGTTAGTTTGAAGTAAGGTTATTCAATATAAGTAAGAGGGGAATTTCTTTATACTAAAAGATAAAAGTATTAATTAGATATTTCTAGATAATAAATAGATACATAAATAAAAGGAGCTAAATATATGTATAAAATCATGATTGTAGAAGATGACCAAAAAATTTCTAAACTACTTCAATCCCATATTAATAAGTACGGGTATGAAGGGAATATTACAGAGGATTTTGAAAATATTTTGGCTAACTTTGAAAAAATTCAACCTGATTTAGTTTTATTAGATGTAAATTTACCGAGTTTTGATGGTTTCTACTGGTGCCGACAAATTAGAACGGTCTCTACTTGTCCCATTATATTTATATCAGCACGTAGTGGAGAGATGGAGCAAGTTATGGCACTTGAACATGGTGCAGACGATTATATCACTAAACCGTTTCATTATGAAGTTGTAATGGCAAAAATCCGAAGTCATCTTCGAAGAATTTACGGAGAATACGCACCGAAAGCGGAAGAAAGAGTTGTTCAGCAATCCGGTTTAATACTTTATCCAGAAAAAATGGAATTAAAGCTAAATGATAGCATGTGTATACTGTCAAAAAAAGAAACTGTTTTACTAGAAACTCTCTTACGACAATCTCCTAGTATTGTTAGTCGAGAGAAAATTTTAGAAAAACTTTGGGATGACTATACGTATGTAGATGATAATACGTTAAGTGTAAATGTTACACGTGTCCGAAAAAAATTAGAGGGAATCGGAATAAAAAATGCATTAGAAACAGTTCGTGGTGCTGGATATCGTTTGAAAATAACTTGGAAGAATGATGAGGTATAATAATGAATTTATTTTTACGTGAACATATCCCTTTCATCTGTTTCTCAATCATTCAGCTATTTGTCGTTCTAACTGTTTATTGGCTGGATGGATATAACCACTTATCTACTGCGTTATATAGTGTGTTTTTAGGAGGATGCTTTTTAATTGCGTTTTTACTTTATCGCTACTTTAGCCATCGTAGATTTTATAACAAATTATCCAACCCTTCTGAAACATTAGAGGACTCCTTAGAAGAACTCGATTCCACTCCATTATCAGTAGCACTTCAGCGTGTGTTAAAGACACAATACAGTCAATATCATCAACAGTTAAAGACTTGGGAATATAAACAAAAAGAGCACCTTACATTTATTAATCAATGGGTGCATCAGATGAAAACGCCTCTATCAGTTATTGAACTGATCACACAAGAAGAGAATGGGGAGGTTTTTGAAAGTATTGTGGAAGAAGTAGATCAAATGCAGTACGGATTAGAAATGGTCTTATATATGGCGCGATTACAAACGTTTGAGCAAGATTTTTATGTGGAAAGAGTTTCGTTACAGGAAATCGTTCAAGAAGTAATCCGTGAAAATAAACGTCTGTTTATCCGTAGCTATGTTTATCCAGAAGTAAAAGTAAAACAAACTATTATGGTAGAAACCGATAGAAAGTGGCTTCGGTTTGTTATTCATCAAGTGATATCCAATGCCATTAAGTATTCAGCAGGAAGTAGAAAAAACGTTACTATTACTACATTAGAAGAAGAGCGCTCAGTAATCCTTGAAATACACGATCATGGTGTGGGAATTCCAAAAGAAGACCTCCCGAGAGTATTCCGCCCATTTTATACGGGAATAAATGGTCGGAAATTTAAGGAATCTACTGGGATGGGATTATATCTTGTGAAAAATATTATAAAAAGATTGGAACATGATATTGAAATAAAGTCGGAAGTAGGAAAAGGAACAACAATCTGTATTATTTTTCCTTATGCAAATCGTTAGAACGATATTTAGTTTGACTTTTCAGAAATATTACAGACCTGTTAGATATATGAAAGGTTAATCGATATGAGAAGAAGGGATGCTTAGATAAACTTAGGTTATTAAAAGATAAAAAGGAGCAAAACGATATGGAAATATTAAAGGTCTGTGAACTGAGTAAAATCTATACAGGAAAGGTATCTTATGAAGCGCTCGCCGACATTAATTTGAGTGTGAAAAAAGGGGAGTTTGTAGGAATAATGGGACCATCAGGAAGTGGAAAAACTACTTTGTTGAACATGGTTTCTACTATTGATTCTCCCACATCAGGAGAAATATTGATTAATGGAGAAAATCCATATCAATTATCTCAAAATGAACTGGCATTATTTCGAAGACGTGAATTAGGTTTTGTGTTTCAAGCATTCAATCTTCTTACAACATTAACTGTAAAAGAAAATATTGTTCTTCCTCTGACGTTAGATGGTACTAAAGTTGAGGATATGAATCAGCGTGTAGAAGGTATTGCAGAAAAATTAGGCATTCAAGATATATTAAATAAACGAACATATGAAATATCGGGCGGACAAGCACAAAGAACAGCAATTGCACGTGCTCTAATTCATAAACCTAAATTATTACTTGCAGATGAGCCGACAGGAAACTTAGATTCAAAAGCGGCTAATGATGTAATGGAGTTATTAAAACGATTAAATAAAGAACAAGATGCAACAATGATGCTTGTTACGCACGATCCAGTGGCTGCAAGTTTTTGTGATCGCGTTGTATTTATTAAAGATGGAAAATTATATAACGAAATTTATAACGGAGAAAACCAACAAATGTTTTATCAAAAAATTATAGATGTACTTGCATTACTAGGAGGTCGTAAGCATGACTTTTCAAAGATTCGCTTTTAATAATATCATTCGAAGTAAGCGGACTTATGCTGCACACTTTCTAAGTAGCTCATTTTCAGTTATGGTTTTTTTCACATATTCACTCTTACTTTTTCATCCTGATTTACAAGGAGAGCTAGCCTCCACAAGTAAAACAATGAGCCTTTTAGGAACAATGGGGATGCAAATCTCTCAATATCTCATTTTTGTATTTTCATTCTTCTTTCTTTTATATTCGGTGAGTTCTTTTTTAAAAACAAGAAAAAAAGAATTTGGAATTTTAATCATGCATGGTATGACACCGGCGCAGTTAAATAAATTAATTTTTTTAGAAAATATGTTAATTGGAGTCGCTTCAATTACATTTGGTATCTTAATTGGTTTAATATTTTCAAAGCTCAATTTATTGGCAAGTGAAAATATATTAGCGATTGATAAGGGTCTTCCTTTTTACGTTCCTATAAAAGCTGTCTTTACGACAACTGGCGCATTTTTGATTCTGTTTCTAGTCATTTCGTTGTTTACTTCTAAAATGGTAAAAGCAAACAAGTTAATTGATTTGATGAAATCAGAGGAAAAGCCAAAACCAGAGCCAAAGGCATCAAAAGCATTAGCATTTCTTTCCGTATTCTTCATTGGATTAGGGTATGGATGTGTGTTCTATTTCGTACTAGAAAGAAACTTCATTATGCCTTACTTACTTGGAGGGGTAGTCTTTGTAGTGATAGGGACATATTTTCTATTTTCACAGTTGAGCGTGTATGTAATACGTGTCTTAAAGAAAAAAGACACTTTGTTTTTTAATAAAACAAACCTTCTTACTATATCTGAATTAGCCTATCGTATGAAGGATAATGCAACTATGTTCTTTATGCTAGCGATTGTTTCCGCTGTGGCCTTCACAGGGATTGGTACATGCCTAGCAATGGGAAATAAGGGATTAACCGAAATGACCAATCCATTTGCATTTACCTATACTTCGTTAGGAGAAAATGCACAAGAAGAAGAGCACATTACAGAAATGAAAAAACAACTTACTCGCTCAAATTTCTCTTATCAGGTAGCGGTTACGAATCCTAAATTCACGGAAAATAATTTAGTGCTAATCAAAGTATCAGAGTATAACAAGTTTGCAAAAATTTTCGGATATGAAATGGAAAAGATGGATAACGATCAAGAAGCGATTATAGTACCCTCAATCATTTCGCAAAAAGAAAAGTATGCAAGAGGAAAAGATATACCCGAGAAAATAGATGTAGTACAGGAAAACTTAGAAATGTCCCTCCGGGTCAAGAAGGCGGTCCCACATATAGTTCTCCCAAATTCAATTGGAGCCATTATTGTTGTTTCGGATTCTCTGTACGATAAAATCCCTAACAGAAAGACGGAAGATGATTCTTACGTAATGAAAAGTCAATATGGTTTTGTCGTGGAAAATTGGGAGAAATCAAGAGTGGTTACAAAAAAATTAGAAGAAACAATGGGTAATCATAATTCGGGGCAAGCACATCATTATTTTAAAGCGTTGTATTCTGAATGGATTTCTTCGAAACAAGAGAACGGTATTTTACTTATTGTCAGTGTATTAGTAGGGATCGTATTCTTTACGTTTGCAGCCAGCCTATTATATTTCAGGCTATATGCAGATTTAGAAAGAGAACAACAACAATACGAAATGATTGCGAAGGTCGGTCTAAGTAGAAAAGAACTAAAGAAAATCGTAACACGACAGCTTATATTAATGTTCTTCTTGCCTATCATTATAGCGATTATTCATAGCGGGGTCGCTTTTATAGCCTTGCAACAGCTAATTGACTACTCAGTTTTAAAGATTTCGATTTTAATTATACTAGCCTTTATATCCATTCAAAGTGTGTACTTTTTCACTGTCCGTTGGCGTTATTTACAACGGTTATATAAAAAAATTATGTAGCGTATTGATAAAACAAGCAAAGAGGAGAAAAAGCAATGAAAAAAGTAATGAAAGTGTGCGTGGCAGGGATTGTATCTATTTCTATGTTAGGAGCTTGTTCTTTTGGGAAGAAAGAAGAACCAAGGAATGCCGCTTTATTAATTGGAGGAGAACAATCATTAAAAGGAATAGTAAATCAACATAAAAGTGAAATTAAGACCAACACTTTGTATAAAGTGAAGCAAGCAGAAATTGATGGTAAACAAGTATTAATGATGGATCAAAAAACAGCGAAAAAAATGGTTGGGTTAGGTGTATTAAGAGAGTCAGATAATGATGATGAAGTATGGAGTTCAGACCCAATTAAGTCAGTACCTTCAGTTCCAAAAGGTAAAGCTGTCTTACTAGCTAGTAAGAAAAATAAAAAAATCAAGGAATTAACAATTAATGAAAAGAAAATAGATGTCCAGTATGCTAGTGATACTTGGTTTGGTCACTATCGTAATCCAAATTACGAGGAATTGATTGTAATTGTTGATAATGCAATTTTCAATCAAATCCCTGTAAATGAAACATCAATGGAAATCCTTCATTTCAATAAATCGTATGGTGAAGATAGACCATATAACACAGATGATGTTACGGCTGTACAAGCAGAAACTGAATGGAAAAAACTCACTAAAACTATGGGGAGTCAAGTGGATGTATTAGATGCGGTTTCTATTATAAAAAAATAATGAAAATATATTTAATACAGAAAAACCAGGATGATTTTAAGAATTTATCCTGGTCTTTTTTATTACATTTTTTTAGAAATATCATCTGTCGAAAAAAAAGATAAACAATGGAACAAATGAAACTTGTATCATGTCTATATATTGAAACCATATTAAAAGTGAGGGCAGCTTTATGTTTATTCAAATAAGTTTGAGGTGTGGAAATGGAACAGAAGTTTATTGAAAAATGTAATCATGATGAGCTTGACTATGTTATAAAAGACTATTGGCAAGATGTATGGAATTATTCATTTATTATTACGAAAGATCCACACTTATCAGATGACATCACACAAGATGTATTTATTAAGGTTTTTAAACATTGGAATTCGTTTCGAAAGGAGTCATCTATTAAAACGTGGATATTAAAAATTACAAGAAATACGGCAATAAACTATTTGAAATCCTCTTATTTTAAAAGGATATCTTTAGTGGGATTTTTTAGTGACGATAAGCAATCTCCATCGGCAGAACAAGAATTTTTTAATCAAGAGGAAATGAATGATGTGTGGGATGTTGTATTAAAACTACCTAAAAAACACCGCGAAATACTAATATTGGACGCGAAATATGAATTATCTTATGAAGAAATGGCTGAAACATTAGGTGTATCCATTGGAACAGTCAAATCTAGGTTAAGCAGAGCAAGAAGTAAAGTTTCAAAATTAATAGGGGAGGGTAGAAGTGATGAACAGTAAAAAAAATCCTGACTGGTATAGCAAATTAAAAAATGGACCAATGGAGCGTCGTAAAGATGAAGAAGCATTTATTTATAAAATAAAGCAATCGATATACCAAAATAGTGAAGTAGACTCTGTACCATACAAGAGACCATTTCGTAAAAAAGCATTGCCTATTGTAGTTGTTTTGGTTTGTACAATGTTATTTTTTATTGTTCAACAACCTTGGCTTGATGATAATAAATCACCGGTACAAAGTAGTACTCAAATTAAGCCTAAAACAAAAGATGAGTCTGCTCAAGATCCATCATTAAAACAATTTATGAATGAGTTATATCGAAGTACAAATTCAAAAAATGAAAATGACCTGTATAGAGCGTTAAATGATGAAGTTCTATTTAAAGGGAAAAGTTATCAGAAGGATGAATTGAAGTTTGATGAGGATATTTTTCATGAGTTGCAAGTCGCTCTTACAATGGGGGGAGAATTTGCAAATGATACAAAGAAAGTATACAAAGTACCAAGTGGATTGACAGAAAGTAACCAACCAAAGCAATCGCATTTTATATATGCAACTGTTACTGGAAATAAAACGAAAATTTTAGCTGAACCAAAACGAGAATCACAAGTTTTATATGAAGTATCTAATGAAATGGTAAAAGCTTTGATTCCAGAAAAAGCGCAGAATGATGGATATATAAAAATATCGACAATTAACGGTTATACTGGATATGTACAAAAAGAGTATGTTTTAACTGATATTAAATATTCTTTCATATTTGAAAAGAATGATGAAGGTATATGGGAAATAACGAATATAGATTCTATATGGTAAAAGAGGAAGGTTCACTTTAATGAACCTTCCTCTTTATCTTTATCCTCTTTTTGAAGTGAATTCCAGCACTCTAAAATTTCTGATGTAACGAGAGCAGCAATATTTTTTTCTGAATTACTACCAGGAATAACGACAGAAATAGCAATTTTTGGATCTTCGGTAGGAGCATATGCAATGAAAAGAGAATGATTTATCATTCTTTCTTGCTCGTTCGGAGAGCCAGTTATCCCTGTTTTACCCGCGACATGAAAGGGCAAGTTTTTAATCTCCTCTATATTTTGACTCATCCCACCTTGCACGACACTCCAAAATTTCATAGGATAACGATTTGAACTTTCTAAGAGTGGTTTAAACTTTTTTGTTTCCTTATCGTCTTGACCAATAATAGCACTTACGATTTGAGGTTTATATTTATCACCTTTACTTGCCAAAGTTGCTGCATATTGAGCGAGTTGAAGAGGGGTATGCACTTCATTTCCTCCCCAAGAAGCATTTAATAAAGCGGAGATTCCATTTTCAAACTTATTAGATGGGTGAAATTCATATTCTCCGTCTTCTTCAAAGGGTAAATCAATACCAGTTTTAGAGCGGAGGCCAAAATGCTTTAAATAATCTGTCCATATATTTGCTACTTTTTCTATATTCCCATTATTTCGGTTGAATAAGGGGAGAGCTACTTTTGCCGTCATAAATGTATTTGATGAATTAATGATAGCTTGACTCGGTGTAATTTCACCTGTTGGTGTTCCAGGAGCATTGGTGATGTTATTTTGATTATCATACTGAAAACTACCATTATCCAAATATGTATCCTCAGGTTGAAAAAGCTTTTCGTTTAATCCGATTAAAATAGTAAGTGGCTTTATAGTAGAGGCCATATTTACATAAGATTCACCATACTTTAATTTTTGAATTGCTTTATTTTGCGAAAGGGATTTAATGTTTTCTTTTTTAGATGATACATGTGTATTTAATATATTTGGATCAAAAACTGCCGAATTGGCCATAGTTAATATTGCGCCAGTTTTTACATCGGTTACTACTGCATAACCAGCATTAGCATCAGGTACTTTCTTAATTTGAGATCTTAGTGCTTCCTCTGTTTTTTGCTGCAATTTAGAGTCTAAAGCTAGCCGGACATCTTTTCCTTTTTGTATTTTTTGAATGTTCCATAAGAACTTTTTATTATTCATTTTAAAAATCAGAGTTTTTCCGGGTTTTCCTTTTAAATCATTTTCATATTGAAGCTCAATCCCACTTTTACCAACAGGTCCATACTTAGAATTAAGGTCATTTTCTACATAACCAATTACTTGTGAAGCAATTTCGTTCTTTGGATAATATCGAATGAATTCGTCTTTGATCACTACATTTTTAGGTTTATTCTTGTTTATGAATGAAATTTCATTTTCATTTATATCAGAGTATAAGGATATTTCATTCATAGTCTGCTTATTACAGGATTGTTGTAATTGAGATTTTATGTCCTCTGTAGAAATGTCATCTTGAAACTCGTTTGAAAATTGATTGAAAAAAGCTAATGTGTTTGATGTATCTTTATTCGATAGTTTTTCATCATTAGAAGTGCAATATAGAGACTTAACTTTCTTATTTGTAGCTAGTATTACACCATTTTGATCAAGAATTTTTCCTCTTTCAGCTGAAGAAGTTGCGATAGTAATTGAAATGAAGTTGATTTTTAATAAAATTAGTAAAATCACACTTACAATAGAAAGAACCGCAAAAAATCTCCATCTTTTCGTATGTAACATATAACCCTCCCTTATGTAGCCTATTCCATCTTATAGTTAATTATTTTTTTTGTAAATGTGGAACAACTTTATTACTTAGGTTGTCTATTAAGTATTACAGCATGAAGAAAGGAACAATCAGTATGAAAAAAAGTACATGTTAATAGTAAGTCTATGTGTAAGTTTAATATGAGTCATTATACAGTTTAGCATTTCTAATGCAGGCGACAAAAAAATAGAGAAAAAAACAGGAAGGGAGATTTATCAATTACGCGGCTAAACCAAAAGGAATGGATGCTTACAAGGATTTAACAAAAAAGATAAGACACTATTATAACTGAATAGTGGTTTCTAATATATAGGGAACGCTTTTAGTATATTTATTTACTAAGTATTAGTGAGGATTTCCTGAAGAATTATATGGAGGATTTATGAAAGAACAAAAAGTAAAGAAACAGAAGACATATATATCTATTCGATTGAATATAATGTTCCTTTGCATATTTGTACTATTCTCAGCTATTATTATGCAGCTAGGAAAAGTACAAATCGTTGAGGGAGAGGCTTATAAGAACCAAGTGGAAAACAGTCAAAATGAAACAACTAGTATACCAGTTCCACGTGGACAGATACTAGATCGAGAAGGGAAAACGGTCGTTAATAATAAATCTCTTCGCACAATTACGTATACAAGGGTGAAGGGGATTACGAGTGAAGATATTTTAAAAACAGCAAAAGACTTGGCGAAGGTACTTGAAATGCCTGAGCAAGATATAAATAAATTAACCGATATCGATAAAAAAGATTTCTGGATGCAATTGAATACGAAACGTGCGGAATCAAAGATTACTAAAAACGACATAGGAAAGTTTAAAGAAAAGGGAATAGAGGGAAAAGAACTAGACAAAAAAATTCAAGACTTAAGACGAAGTCGCGTTACAGAAGTAGAATTGGCAGAATTAACAGCACAAGATTTAAAGGTGTTAGCTATTAAAAGTAAAATGAGTTCAGGTTATCAACTGACACCACAAATTATAAAAAAAGATGTGACAGATCAAGAATATGCGCGGATAAGTGAAAAACTTGCGGAGTTTCCAGGAGTAGATACAACAGTTGATTGGGAACGTAATTATGTAAATGGTAATTTATTTCGTTCCGTGTTAGGTAATATTACAAGTAGTGAAGAAGGATTACCGAAAGAAAACTTAGATTCTTATTTGGTACGTGGATATAACCGTAATGACCGTGTAGGGAAAAGTTATATTGAACAACGATATGAAGATGTATTACACGGCACAAAAGAAGAAGTGAAAAACATTACTGATAAATCAGGAAACATTATAAATACAGAAATAATCTCTAAAGGAAAAAGTGGTAATAGTTTAACATTAACGATTGATATGGAATTACAAAAGAAAGTGGAAGAAAGTATAGAGAAAAATTTGAGAGCTTTTAAGAGTTCAGAGCCACTGTTGGACCGAGCGTTTGTCGTCATGACAAATCCAAATAACGGACAGATTTTATCTATGGCAGGCAAAAAGATTGTAGAAAAAGAAGGGAAAATAGAGATTGAGGATTTGGCATTAGGTAACATGACAACTTCGTATGAGCTAGGGTCAGCTGTAAAAGGCGCAACGTTATTAACTGGATATGAGACAGGGGCAATACAGCCAGGAAATCAATTTTATGATGCACCGATGAAATTTAAAGGTACACAAGCCAAGAAATCATGGAATGTATCCGGATTTGGTAATATTAATGATTTACGAGCTTTACAAGTATCTTCGAATGTATACATGTTCCAGACAGCTTTAAAAATTGCGGGAGTTAATTACGTACCGAATGGTTCATTGGATATTAAACAAGAAGCATTTGATAAAATGCGTTATTATTTTAAACAATTTGGTTTAGGGGTACCAACAGGTATTGATTTACCGAATGAAATAATTGGGCAAACGAGAAAAGTAGATAGTCAACCTGGGTTTTTACTAGATTTTTCTATCGGTCAGTATGATACGTATACGCCATTGCAATTGGCACAATATATTTCAACTATTGCAAATGGTGGATATAGAATGCAACCCCAAATTGTACAAGAAATACGAGAGCAATCAATAAAAGAAGAAGAGGTCGGTAAAGTTATACGCTCTATAGAGCCTGTCGTATTAAATCGAGTTGATATGAAGAAAGAACATATTGATCGGATAAAAGAAGGCTTTAGATGGGTATTCCAAGAAGGTGATGGAACTGGCGTGAAGTATTTCAAAAATGCGCCATATAAACCAGCAGGAAAGACAGGGACAGCTCAAACTGTATATGGTGGAGATGATCCAATTGGTAGAAATGCAAAAGGAGAACGTATGGAATGTTACAACTTAACATTAGTTGGATATGCTCCATATGATAATCCAGAAGTAGCATTTTCTGTAGTAGTCCCATGGCTTCATGATGATAAAAATGGAATTAATTCTATAATTGGAAAGGAAATTTTAGATGTATACTTTGATTTAAAAAAGCAACGTATACATGGTGAAGCTGCTAGTATAGATAGTTCGAATCAAAATTAGTAAAATTTGTGCACTTTTCTCAGGGGAAGAGACCCTGTTTATATAAAAGCCTTTATAAGTTAAAGAAAAAGGAAGATTTGAAATAAGAGATAGCGGCTATCATAGTTGCTATCTCTTACTTTTGTTAATATCTTGGCTACTAGTTAAAAAAGGTTTTAAATTTATGGAACAAACTTGTTTCTTAGATGGTCTATTATGTGTACGTATAAAAACAGGTTTTCAAATAGGATACAGTGTATTGAATTTACTACTTGTTTTCAGTATTGAAAATTTGAAAGGAATGATGATTTTGAAAAACAAGAGGATGTTAAAAATAGGTTTATGTGTTGGTATATTAGGTTTAAGTCTTACAAGCCTAGAAGCTTTTACAGGAGGGGCATTGCAAGTTGAAGCGAAAGAAAAGACCGGACCAGTTAAACATAAAAATCATGCGACGTATAAAGAATTCTCTCAACTTGAGAAAAAATTTGATGCTCGATTAGGTGTGTATGCTATTGATACTGGTACAAATCGAACAATTGCTTATCGACCTAACGAAAGATTTGCCTTTGCATCAACCTACAAGGCATTAGCGGCAGGAGTATTGCTACAGCAAAACTCAACTGAGAAATTAAATGAAGTTATCACTTATACGAAAGACGACTTGGTGGAATATTCACCCATTACAGAGAAACATGTAGATACAGGCATGAAACTTGGGGAAATTGCAGAGGCGGCTGTTCGTTCCAGTGATAATACCGCCGGGAACATTTTATTTAATAAAATAGGCGGACCTAAAGGATATGAAAAAGCACTTAGACAGATGGGTGATCGGGTTACTATGGCTGATCGCTTTGAGCCAGAGTTAAACGAAGCTACTCCAGGAGACATTCGTGACACTAGTACAGCGAAAGCCATTGCTACGAATCTTAAAGCTTTTACGGTCGGAAATGCACTTCCAGCTGATAAACGTAAAGTTCTTACAGAGTGGATGAAAGGAAATGCTACAGGAGACAAACTTATTCGTGCAGGCGTACCAACTGACTGGGTAGTTGGAGATAAATCAGGAGCTGGAAGTTATGGGACACGCAATGATATTGCTATCGTTTGGCCGCCAAATAGAGCACCCATTATCATCGCAATTTTATCTAGTAAAGATGAAAAAGAGGCTGCCTATGATAATCAACTAATTGCAGAGGCAACTGAAGTGATAGTTAAGGCTCTTAAATGATAATTTCTCAATTCTTTATGTAATGTAATTGAAAATAGGAACCTAGAAAGCGATTCTTTTACTGTGAAAAGAATCGCTTTTTTGTATTCCTATAATAATAGTAAGTATACAAGCAAAAATTATTATTTCATGGATAATTTATCCTCTAAAGTGCATGAGGGGAGTTTTCTCCTGTGGTGTTCGTAGTAACATGATTATTATATATACGATAATAATATTTTGGCGTATATATGCTAGTTACTCCTATATGAATATGTAATTTTACATATCCATATAAAAGACACATATGCGTCAATCACTATTAAATTATATTAAAATTATTTCCGGATGAGGGATTCATATAGGATTTGGGGAATAAAAAGATTTTTATGTTTAATTATCATAGTATAATTATTTCACTTTATGAAATGAAATTTGGATTTAACTTTTTTAAATATAATATTTTATAATTTGAATAATTAATATCTGAAAAATCAAATTTAATCAAAGCGATTTTCTGGTTTACTTATGAAAAACATAGTGTTTAAAATGAGGGGGAAGTAAGGTCCTTATATTCTATCAAAAATAAATAAAAAACGAGATGTAATTACTTTTTTGGAAAAATCTTTATCCTCAAGTATATGTGAAGAAATCCTAACGTTAGGTTGTACAACATTTACGATTAAAACTGTAAAAGACAATAGTGAAGAGGTGTACGGAATGAAGAATAAAATTATGACAGGATTTTTAATAACATCAATCGTTACTGGAGCGACTATTCCTATCAATACTCTCGCAACGCCAATCGTTCAGGCAGAAATGAAACAAGAAAATATAGATATTTCCTCAGCATTACGAAAAATAGGTGCACACTCCAAATTAACACAAACCTTTATAGATGGAGCCTTAGCAAGTCCGAATGTGCAACTTGAAGAAGTTCCATCTTTAAATACAACTCAATTTCTAATTAAACAAGATATGAAAGAGTGGTCATCAGAACTATATCCAAAATTAATTCTACTAAATTCAAAAAGTAAAGGATTTGCAACCAAATTTAATAGCTATTATCCAACATTAAAAGGATTTGTAGATAATAAGGAAGATAAAGAAGGGTTTATAGATAGACTGGAAGTTCTCCAAGATATGACTATAACAAACCAAGAAAACGTGCAACGTCAGATTAATGAGTTAACAGATCTTAAACTACAGGTTGATAAGAAGTTGAAAAATCTTGATACTGATGTAGCAAAGGCACAGAATGTACTTAGTTCAGAGGGAACAGGAAAAATAGACAAGTTAAAAAATGAAATGCTAAATACAAAAAAATTAATTCAAAATGATTTAGAGCAAATAGCATTATTACCAGGAGCTTTAAATGAACAAGGGCTAAAGGTATTCCAAGAAATTTATAGCCTATCAAAAGATATCATTGAACCGGCTGCTCAAACAGCGGTAGTAGCGTATAACAAAGGAAAAGAAATAAACAATGCTATTGTAGAAGCAGAGAAGAAAGCAGAGCAAGAAGCAACAGAAAAGGGAAAATCAGCTATAGAAATTGAAGTTGCCAAAAAAGAAGCACGTGAAACGATAGAGAAAAGTAAAAAAGGTGAAATTGCTGCAGCTGCAGTTACGAAAACGAAACAGTATGATCTTATGAAAGTAATTGATCCTGAAAAAATTAAAAAAACATATAGTACCTTTGCCGAAATTAATAAACTAACAGCAGAGCAACGAGCGCATTTAGATGATCTAGAGAAACAAAATCAAAAATTATATGACTTAACAACTAAATTAACAGTAGCAGATTTACAAAAATCAATGATTCTTTTCATGCAAAATGATTTGCATACATTTGCTAATCAAGTAGATGGAGAAATTGAGCTAATGAAACGTTATAAAGAGGATTTGAATCTAATAAATAATAGTATTACAAAATTATCGACTGAAGTTGATACTAATAACACTCAGTCTCAAAAAGATACATTAAGACGACTAAAAAATGTAACAAATCAACTCGAAGAGCAAGTTAATAAATTTTAATATTAAGAAATTAGGTTTAACAAAAAAATTATAATACAACTGAAAATAAGGAGGAGAATCAAATAATGAAATTTCCATTTAAGGTCATAACTTTGGCCACTTTAGCAACGGTTATCACTGCTACGAATGGTAGTACTATTCATGTACTTGCACAAGAACAGACAGCACAAGAACAGACAGCACAAGAACAGCAAATAGAAAATTATGCGTTAGGACCTGAAGGGTTAAAGAAAGTGTTGGCTGAAACAGGCTCTCATATTCTTGTAATGGATTTGTACGCAAAAACAATGATTAAGCAACCGAATGTAAATTTATCCAACATTGATTTAGGTTCAGGAGGTGGAGAATTAATCAAAAACATTCACCTGAATCAGGAACTGTCACGAATCAATGCAAATTACTGGCTAGATACAGCGAAGCCAAACATTCAAAAGACAGCACGTAATATTGTAAATTATGATGAACAATTTCAAAATTATTACGACACACTAGTAGATACTGTAAAAAAGAATGATAAGGCGGGCCTCAAAGAAGGAATAGGGGATTTAATCGGTACAATTCATACAAATTCAAATGAAGTTACGGAAGTTATTAAGATGTTAGAAGCTTTCAAAACAAAGTTGTATACAAATACTGTAGATTTTAAAAATAATGTTGGAGGTCCAGATGGACAAGGGGGATTAACGGCTATATTAGCGGGAAAACAAGCACTAGTCCCACAACTTCAGGCCGAAATTGAGAATTTACGTTCTACGCAGAAAGCACATTTTGATAATGTATTAGCCTGGTCAATTGGTGGTGGATTAGGAGCAGCTATTTTAGTTATTGGAACGATTGCAGGAGCGGTAGTAATTGTTGTGACCGGTGGCACAGCGACACCAGCTGTCGTTGGTGGTCTAACAGCTCTAGGGGCAGCTGGTATCGGTTTAGGAACAGCAGCTGGTGTTGCGGCATCTAATCATATGAGCTCCTATAACGAAATTTCTAATAAAATCGGAGAATTAAGTATGAAAGCCGATCTTGCTAACCAAGCAGTTATTTCACTTACTAATACAAAAGACACGTTGACATATTTGTATCAAACAGTGGATCAAGCAATCATGTCTTTAACGAATATTCAGCAACAATGGAATACGATGGGAGCGAATTATAAAGATCTATATGATAATATCGACCAAATGCAAGAACATAAACTTTCTTTAATACCGGATGATTTAAAGGCTGCAAAACAAAGTTGGAATGATATTCATAAGGATGCAGAATTCATTTCAAAAGACATTGCTTTTAAACAAGAAAAAACAAATTAAAAATCAATATATATGTATAGGAGGAATTAAAATGAATAAAAACTTTCCTTATAAACTACTTGCTGTATCGACGTTTTTAACTCTGACAACAACTACTGTAGTTTCTCCAGTGGCAGCCTTCGCAAGTGAAAGTAAAATGGAACAGACTAGTACCGAAGATATATCTCTTTCTGTAAACAGCGAAAAGATGAAAAAAGCCTTGCAAGATGCTGGAGTATTTGCAAAATCTATGAATGATTACTCTTATTTGTTAATTAAAAATCCAGATGTTAACTTTGAAGGAATTGACATTAAAGGATATACAAATCTACCTAGTCAAATTCTACAAGATCAAAAGAATGCAAGAGAGCATGCTACGAAATGGGATTCACACATAAAAAAACAACTTTTAGATACACTGACGGGGATTGTAGAGTATGATACTAAATTCGACAATTATTATGACACATTAGTAGAAGCAATTAATGAAGGGGATGCAGACACATTAAAAGAAGGCATTACAGATTTACAAGGTGAGATTAAACAAAATCAAGCATATACACAGAATTTAATACAAGAACTAGCTAAGTTAAGAGATAGTATTGGAGAAGATGTCCGGGCATTTGGAGGTCATAAAGATATTTTGCATTCGATTCTGAAAAACCAAGCATCTGGAATTGATGAAGATGAAAAGCGCCTAAATGAAGTTTTAGAGCAAGTAAGACATTTTAAACAAGTAGAATCAGATGGAATAATAACTGTATCAATTCCCTCAATTCCTACGTGGATTGCTGGTGGTGTAATGATAGGGGTAGCAAGAAATAATTTAGGTACGTTAGAGCCGTTGTTAGCACAATTACGTCAGACTATAGATTATAAAGTAACATTAAATCGTGTAGTTGGTGTTGCGTATAATAATATTAATGAAATGCACAATGCGATTGGATCGGCTATTAATGCACTTACCTATATGTCTGCACAATGGCATGATTTAGATTCTCAATATTCGGGAGTGCTTAGTCATATTGATAAAGCATCCCAAAAAGCGGATCAAAATAAATTCAAATTCCTAAAACCTAATTTGAATGCAGCGAAAGATAGTTGGAAAACATTGAGAGCGGATGCGTTTACATTAAAAGAAGGGATAAAAACATTAAAAATGGATCCTGTTTCTTCAAAAAAATAGCGGAATACAGTATTTGTTGCAAGGGCATTTATACAGTTATAAAATGATTTTTTGTTCTTTATAAATTGAAAAGACGGAGGTATCATCAGGCCTCTGTCTTTTCAATTTATTGAAATATTTTTATAATTCCATCCTATATGTAGAAAATAGTTATACAAGTTTGAAATTTTAAAGTGAATGATTTTTATGAATTTTTCCGTAAAACCTAATCTATGATTAGTGAGCTTTATATTCTTATTTTCCTAATTGAATACTTTTATACAATTAGATGGAAGTTAAGAATACTAAATCAAAACATAATAGGTTGTTATTGATGAGTTTATCGTAAAGTTGTTATTTTATGTGTCATCAAATAACATTTATAAACAATTAGAAATAAAGAAAAGGAGACTATTATGAGGAAAAATAGAGTATTAGATACAACATAAATAGCGTAAAAAATTTTTGGTGTAAAAACGTAATAAATAAAATAATAATCCTTAAATGTACTAAGGGAAAATGAGGGAGATAATATGGGGAATAACTCAAAATATAAAACTAGAAAAATACTTGCAGCTACTGCTACAATAACTATGCTTACGACTGGAATGGTTTCTTCATCAGATGTCTTTGCAGAGGAAACAAAGCAGCAAAAAAAAATATCGACATCACTGCAAGAAGAAAAGTCAGTTAAATCAGAAAACAGAATATATACAGTCCCAGGAAAAGGGGATGTTGAGGTACTGAAACAACAGGAAAGAAAAAGTATGGCATTTAGTCCATATGAACCCACTGGTTTATATGCAAAGCCAAATGAACAAATAACGATTAATGTAGAAGGAAATCAAAATATTCAAGCATACATTGGAACGTATTCGTATGATGCTTCTTGGAGAGAAGATTCTAAAATAAAATCATTTACATTAAAACCTGGTATAAACACAATCCAATCTCCAAATGGGGGGATGATTTATTTTTATAATAAACAACAAGGTGGTACCATTCGAACAACAGTCACAACAGGTGGAACGACTACTCCTTTTTTTGAACTAGGAAAGCATACGAAACAAGATTTAATAAACATGCTGGACCAATATCCCAATGCACATGCAGTGGAGTTAAAAGGAGAACGTGTATTAATTACGGCCAGCCCTGCACGTGTTAAGAAATATTTGTTAGGTTCTAATACAGATCCTGTACAACTCTTAAAAAAGATGGATAAAGCTACTCGAATTCAAGACAAAGTAGCTGGTTTATCCGAGGAACAAGTAGATAAACATTATATTCATTACGTAGAAGAAAATCATTCTCCCGATTATTATATGTATGCAACTTCTTATCGAACCGCATATGTAGGAGATGCAATCCAATACGTGTTAGATATTAATAAATTTATAAAAGATGGCTGGGGTCCTTGGCATGAGGCAGGGCATTTGAGACAGCAATCACCTTGGAAGTTTTATAATATGACAGAAGTACAAAATAATATTTACAGCCTTTCTGTAGAAAAAGCATTTACATCTAATCAATCTTTTAGATTGCAACAGGAGGGCGCTTATACTAAGGCATTTCAATACTTAGAACAACCTAATAAAAATTATGACGAAGTTAGTGATGTTTTTGTTAAGCTTGTTATGCTTTGGCAACTACAGTTAGCATATGGAGAGGACTTCTATCCTAAATTGCATCAATTGTATAGAGACATGTCTTCAAGTGAACTTCCACAAACTGATGAAAATAAAAAACAATTATTTATGATTTCGGCATCAAAAGTAGCCAAACAAAATTTGATACCTTTCTTTGAGAAGTGGGGATTGCGTCCAAATAACGATACCATTCAAAAAGTGGCTACATTAGGATATCCAATTTTAACAGCAGAGATTTGGAAGGGTACGGATTCTAATCCAATTAAACCAGATGTGCCTAATGAAAATAATATTTTAGAAGGAAGCCAATTTGCATGGTCACTAAAAGGGATTAGTGATTTCGAATTTGCTAAAATCAATTTCAATAAGTCGACAGAAGAAATGCAAATTGACTTAAAAGCAGGCATACCACATCATTATTTTAATGAAACGTATGCGAGTATTAAAGTACAAAATGCATCAGGAAAAGTAGTATACAATAAAGACATTTATGGAAACAAGCAACAAAATGCTGAATCGCAAAAAGTTCCAGTTAAAGTAGGAGATTATATTGAGTTAACACATCTAGAAGGTGTGCATAGAGCTACTTTCACAAATGTAGATAACAGTAAACAAGAAAGCTTTGGAAAAAAAGCAATGTACGAAGTTACAAAAGAAGGCCTGAAGAAAGTAGAAAAAATGCCAGAAGCAACAATTTTAGATGGAAATCAATTTGGCTGGTCACTAAAAGGAATTAGTGATTTCGAGTTTGCTAAAATCAATTTCAATAAGTCGGCAGAAGAAATGCAAATTGACTTAAAAGCAGGCGTACCACATCATTATTTTAATGAAACATATGCGAGTATTAAAGTACAAAATGCATCAGGGAAAGTAGTATACAATAAAGACATTTATGGAAACAAACAACAAAATGCTGAATCGCAAAAAGTTTCAGTTAAAGTAGGGGATTATATTGAGTTAACACATCTAGAAGGTGTGCATAGAGCTACTTTCACAAATGTAGATAATAGTAAACAAGAGAGCTTTGGAAAAAAAGCAATGTACGAAGTTACAAAAGAAGGTCTGAAGAAAGTTGAAAAAATGCCAGAAACAACGGTTTTAGACGGAAATCAATTTGGTTGGTCTTTAAAAGGATATAGTGATAGAGAAATTGCAAAAGTAAATTATAATAGGGCTACAGAGAAAATGCAGGTGAATTTAGAAGCAGGCGTACCACATTCTTATTTTAATAATACGTATGCAAGTATCAAAGTACAGAATTCATCCGGTAGTATTGTGTACAATAAGGAAATAATGGGAAATAGACAACAAACTGCTGAAAGCCAAGCCGTGCCCGTAAAAGTGGGAGATTACATTGAGTTTACCCATATAGAAGGGGAAGCGGTAAAGGAAAAGACACGTGCTACACTTATTAACCTTGAGAATAATAAACAAGAATATATAGGTAAAAAAAGAACCTATCAAGTTACTTCTACGGGATTAAACAAAATAGATTAACATGAAGAACATTCGAATTATTAGTAAGATGCTAAATAGTCGTTCATTATGAACGGCTATTTGGCTTTTATTTATATAAAAGTGAAATATAATCCAATGTTTAATGATTTATCAGAAGTAAAAAGGTAGGTATTATATAAAAGAAAATGAATAATTTATGCAGAGCTTGTATATGGTATTATTATTTAACTATTCTAAAATCAATTGATAAAAACGCTGGAATGTTTTTTAGAAAACAACTGACTCCATAGGTGGAATTTGGAAGATTAATTCTATTTTGGAGTTTATTTTTATAAGGAAATTCACATACGTGGATTAGTATTAAGATTCAAAATGTAAAATATCTAAAGACCTAAGTACAAGCACACATTTTAAATAAAAAAAGTGAGAAGAATGAATAACATTCTTCTCACTTTTAGCAATTAGGGTCGGCATATACATAAATATGCGTTTGAGTGGAATTTTGGATGAAAAATCCACATGCATAGTATACCAAAATATTTAAGGCTCTTCGTATGCAATATTGCATACGAAGAGTAGGTGGATATAATAGTTAACTTACTTCTATTAAAAGTAAAATGTGTTTATATTAAAAAAGTTAAAATCCAATTAAAGCTGGTTAAGATCTTAATTCTTCATAGCTACCTAATTAATCAATTCTAGCTACTGAGTAGGAAAGAGTTAATTAATTTGAAAATGATTTGAGTAGGTAAATTCTCCGTTATACTTAATTACTGCAATATATGTCCCTTTAGTATATACATTTGTAATTGGTGTTCTCCAAATTTCTAACCCTTTAGGCGTAGTAATAAATTCTGGTTCAATTGTAATAAAGCGTTGTAAAGTACCGTCAGGGTGAACCTTGAAAATCTTCATTTTGGCACCAAAATGCGCTCTACCAAAACGTTGAGTTAAGTAGAAAGTATCTCCTGTTATGAGGTGTTCAATATTCCAGTCGGGTTGGTATGTACTATTTTCAGCTCCCTATAAATCAAAGGCTACGGGAAATATGGTAATAGCAATTCTCACATTATTGAGGGACTGGAAAAACAACAAAGACGTTCTCAAATGCATGTATAGATATTTATAACAAAGATTCAAAAAAGAATAGGTAATATAGCTATTGGAATAAGATTGTTTTTGTCTATCTCCTGAAAAGGAGGATGGACAAACCATACCAAAGAAACTTGCATTTCATTATCTATAGAAGTGTAATGTCATTAAAGTGAGATAGGATACAGGCTAATATTGAGAAATATAAAGTTTGTAGAGTTTGAAACAAATTAAAGAAGTAACATAAGGGATTTACGCATATAGTAATGTCGACGGATAAAGTTAACGGAATATTCGTTTTAATAAGATAAAATAATAGTATTTTTATCTTATAATATTGTTACTACGATGAAATAAGGCTAATAATTAGTTAACTTAAAAATTAAATTCAGATAGGAAGAGGATAATGAAGACCAGAGATAATTATAAAATTATTGTGATTGGCGCTGGGACTGCAGGACTATCTTCTACTGCACATTTGTTACGAAATGTATCCCTATTGAAAGAAAGTATAGCTATTATCGATTCATCTAAAAAACATTACTTCCAACCACTATGGAGTTTAGTTGGGGGAGGAATTGTTTCAAAGGAATGTACGATGCGTGATCAAGAATCACTTATTCCAAAAGGAGCAACATGGATTCCAAAAAGTGTCGTTAAGTTGTTCCCAGATGAAAATAAGATACTTTTAGATGATGGAATGCTGCTTGAATATGAAATTCTTATTGTAGCAGCCGGTATACAAATAAATTGGGACGGTATTAAAGGCTTAAAGGAGTCTATTGGGACCAATGGGGTTTGTAGCAATTATTCTTATACATATGTTGATTCTACTTGGAGAGAAATCGAAAAATTCAAAGGAGGGAATGCGATTTTTACTCACCCCAATACTCCTATTAAATGTGGTGGTGCTCCACAAAAAATTATGTATTTAGCAGAAGAGTATTTTTGTAATAACGGTGTAAGAAACAGAAGTGAAGTAATGTTTTATTCTGCGAATGCTAACATATTTCAGGTACCGCGTTATGCTGAAACATTAGAACAAGTACTAGAAAGAAAGCAAATTATAACGAACTATAATAAAAACTTAGTAGAAATTATCGCTGAAAAGAGAGAAGCAATTTTTGAAGATACGCAAACACTGAAACGAGAAACAGTACCATATAGTATGATACATGTTGTTCCACCAATGGGGCCACCTAACTTTATTAAAGAAAGTGAGATAAGTGATCATCAGGGGTGGGTAGATATAAGTCCTTATACTTTGCAGCATGTAAAATATAAGAATATTTTTGGACTTGGAGATTGTACCAATTTACCTACATCTAAAACTGGAGCGGCAATTCGAAAACAAATACCTGTCTTAAAACAAAATATTTTGGACGTACTTAATGGAAGAGACTTGCAGGCTAATTATGATGGGTATACATCCTGTCCGATTGTTACAGGATATAAAAGTCTTATACTCGCTGAATTTAACTATGAACATGAGCCTCAAGAAACGTTTCCATTTAATCAAGCGAAAGAACGGTATAGTATGTTTTTACTTAAAAGGTATATGTTGCCCTATATGTATTGGAATTTGATGTTGAAAGGGATTCTATAAGGAAAGATAGAGAGTTGTTGTAACAACCGAGAAGTAATTTGAAATAAGCATTTGGAGGGAATAGCTATGCTTTTAAAATATTTTTATGATGAAAAATTAGCTCATGCTTCCTATTTAGTTGGTTGTCAGAAGGAAGGCGTAGCAATTGTTATTGATCCTAGCCGCTATATAGAACAATATATAGAATTTGCTAAGAAAGAGGGAATGGAAGTAATTGCTGCGGCTGAGACTCATATTCATGCAGATTTTCTATCTGGGTCTAGAGAACTTTCCCTTCTTTTTAATGCAAATTTATATGTATCAGATGAAGGAGATAGTGATTGGAAATATCAAAATCTTAACGAGGGTCGATACAATTTGGTTAGAGAGGGAACAGAGTTTAAGGTTGGTCATATAAAATTCAATGTCATTCATACCCCAGGGCATACGCCTGAAAGTATTTCCTTTTTAGTAACCGATACAAGTCAAAATAATTATATGAATGATAAACCGATAGGAATATTCACAGGTGATTTTATATTTGTAGGAGATATAGGTAGACCCGATTTATTAGAAATTGCTGTTGGTATTAAAGATACCGCAAAAATAGGAGCGAAACAATTATTTGATTCTATACAAAAAATAAAAATACTCCCTGATTATTTGCAAATATGGCCATCACATGGTGCAGGAAGTGCATGTGGAAAAGCATTAGGAGCAATTCCAACTTCCACATTAGGTTATGAAAAGATGTTTAATTGGGCGTTTCAATGTAATGATGAAGATAATTTTATATCGAATTTATTGACGGGACAGCCAGAGCCTCCAAAGTATTTTCCATTAATGAAGCATTTAAATAAGTATGGTCCACCAACTCGTAAGAAGAGAGAGATTACTGCTATTTATATAATAGAAGAACTTCAAGAAGTGATGAGGGGTGTTCAGCAAATAGTTGATATAAGGGATGTAGAGTGTTTTGCTGCTGGCCACATCGAGAAGTCAATTAACATACCTTATAACAATTCTTTCACAACTTGGTGTGGGGGGATATTAGATTATAAAAAAGAAACTTTAATAATTTTAGATGCGGAAAATGTTAAAGTGGAGGAAGTTATTAGAGACTTTGAGTCCATTGGCTTAGATAATATTATTGCTTTTGCACCTTCAAAGGTAATTCAAAGATTCCATAGTTTAGAGATTTATAAGGAAAAAACATCAAATGAATTATATCCGTTAATAAAAGATGGAAGTGTAAAGGTTATCGATGTGCGTAGTAAAAAAGAGTGGGATGAAGGACATCTTCATGATGCAATACATATCACTTTAGGTAATCTACTTGAACGGCTAGATGATGTACCGAAAAATTGTCCAATAGTTTTACAATGTCGAACGGGGTTACGTTCCGCTATAGCAGCTAGCATTTTACAAAAAGCTGATATAAAGAAAGTAGTTAATTTAAAGGGAGGATTTCTTACGTGGAAAAAAGAAGGGCTCCCCTATACAACATGTAATCAAGAAATTTGAAATATATCAAAAGAGTCAAATGGAAAGAAAATAGAATCATTTGAAATAATCTAAGGGGATAAATAATAAAATTCAATTGCTATCAGTATGGGATATGTAAACTAAAAATGATTTATTAAAGCCGCATTAAACGATAAAATTAAGCACAAATATGCTGATGTGTATCTATTCTATCAAAGTACATAAAACTAAAACTAAGATATTCGAACGAACTCAAAAAGCCGAAACCCCTTAAATTAGAAACTTGTACTTGATTACCGTAGTTAAATTGTTGCCCTTTTAAAAGAACTGGTCAGAGAAAAAAGAAAAATCTATTGGTTAGCATTTAACCGAAAGATTTTTCTTTGAATTAGCGTCTTTTATATCATAATTATTGAGGAAGGGAAATTCGACTGAGAAATGCTGTCAAATAAAAGAATAGGCTAATCTAATTTCTAATGGTCCCAGTATCTTTTATTTTGACGTGTGTTTTTACAGTTATTTTAGCCTCTGCTAACGCTTGCAACCAATCTCCTTTTAGTTTTTTCCACTCGTTATATTGAAAAGCTCTAGCATATAACGATAATCCGATAGGATCAATTTTATTCTTTTGTAATTCATACAACATATTTTGTAATTTMTTATTAATTTCTTTTTGAACCTCATTTTCTAAATTATGTATGTTTTTTTTATTATCATAATGCTCCTTAATTAAATGTGCGTTAGTTTTTTCTATTACAGCTACATTAGCGTTTATATCGAAATTAAATACAAACTTTCCTTTTTGAAAATTAACATCTATTTTCCTAGTCGCATTCTGTATTAATATAGAAGTGTTTGGTTTTTGGCTGGATTTTTTAGGTGGAAGCACAAGGTGTAGTATCATCCGGCCTTTATTTTTGGGCTTATTTAAAAGATTGAAGAACTTAACATTTTTTTTAGGGATACGGCTTAAATATTTACCTTGTCGATCTAAAAGTGCAATTCCTACCGTGTCGATTTCATTCTTTGTTTTTTTTATAACTGGAACAGCTTGTGTCATTCCTTCTTCATTTTTTTCTCTCATTAATTGTTGAATCGTGGAAGAAACGGATTGATTATTTTGAATGGAGGATTCGATTACACTACTTATGTAAGATGGTAGTGATGGTTTATCGGGCTTATTAATTGTGAAAATTTCTTCTACAGGTCCATCAACAAGTACTACTTTAGCATTAATGGTAGCGTAAGGATCACGGTAAGAAGAATCAAGCTCCTGCATCCAATTTGCTTCTTGGGCCAATTTTTTCCCAATTAAAATGATTTCAGCTTTTGAGGCTGTCATATAGCCCGTTAACTTCGTATCTATTTTACTGAATCCATTATATACAGTGGATGCCCGCGTCCATTGCTCTATAGTACTTCTTTGCTGTTTATGATGAAAGAGTGGTATGCTTGTGCCCACTTTTATGTCTCCATTAGAAGTTCTATCTAAGGCGATTAACAGGATTAATGAAACCTGTTCAAGAGGGATTCTTTGACTACAACCGATTAAACATACACAACAAGTTACAATCCATATCCATTTTCGAATCAAAGTTGTTTCCTCCTAGTTAACCAAGTGAAAAGAATGCTGTATGCGAAAAAAAAGATTGGTAATAGAATAAAAAAAATGATATTTAAGATATCCATAAGAGAATATATAAACAAATATTGATCCACGTCGGGATTTAGAAAAATAAATAAGCCGACTATTAAAAACATAAAACTAACGAGCACCCAATTGCGAGCATTTTTTTGAAGTAAAATGGTCACAGATTCAAAACTGAAAAATAAATACGGATATATTGTAGTAGAAAATACAATCAAATAGTAAGCGATATATATAATTTCTAATCGTTCTATGAATGAAAAACGAACCCCTTTTAACAAATGAAATACTGGCCAAATTACGTCTTTTATTCCCTCCGGACTAAAGTATATATAAGAAAGAATAGTCACATATAGATAGAAAAACATGGTTCCAGTATTCGCTATTAGTATTCCTTTTATGGCTTTTTGTTTTTTTTGTAAGAACGGATAAATAAAATATGCAATTTCTAAGCCAGCATAAGGGGTAATTGTTTCTTTTGTTGCCTTTATAATAGGGGATATGCCATCTTTAAAAATAGGTAGTAGGTGTAAAGGATTGTAGTTACTCTTTAATGAAAACAGAAGAAATAGTGGCATCCAAGCAGTGAAGAAGAAAACAAGCATAGAATAACTAGTAAGAGCCCTTATCCCACTCAATGATAAAATAATAAAAGGCAATAGTAATAATATGGCGATTTGATAAGCAGGAGTGGAAGGGAATATCCACACTTTTATAATGTCAGTTGCCTTTAATAAAGTATTAAAACCAGCAAAAAATAGATAAAAGGCATATAAAAGAAGAAAAATTGTTCCTAGCCATTTACCAAAGTATGTTTTTAAAATCTGTGAGAAATTTTTGCTAGGACTTTTTTGTAACATTAATACAATAAATACGCCAATTATAGAAGTAACCATCCATCCCAGAATGATAGAAATCCAGCCATCTGTGCCAGCGGTAGTAGCAAGTGGGCTTGGCATAATTAACATACCTGATGCAAGTTGCAGTGAATGGATGAAAACAATAAATTCAAATAAAGTTATGTTTTGAAATTTAAGATTCCCCATGCGAACCACCTTCTTTTTTCTTTTTTTGTTCCGGCTGTCCTGTACTCGAGCGGGTGGTGATCATGGAAATAGGAAATCTTACAAAAGAATCTTTTAACTCTTGGAGACGAAATGGTGCAATTGGCAATCCATATGGTGAACCATAGGAAGTTAATGAAACAAAATGAGCAAATAAGAGCATTAATCCACTAACAATACCTACAATCCCATAAAAATAGGCTAATAACATCATTGGAAAACGAATAAGCCGAATACAACTTGATAAATCATAATTAGAAACAATAAATGATGCAATGGCGGTAATAGATACGATAATAACCATAACGTTACTCACAAGACCAGCTTGAACAGCCGCCTGCCCAATTACAATCCCTCCAACAATTCCAATTGTTTGTCCAATTGGTTGTGGTAAGCGAATACCAGCTTCACGTAGCATTTCTAGTGTGATTTCCATTATAAAAGCTTCCAATAAAGGAGAGAAAGGGACTTTAACTCTTGACGTTGCAATAGAAGTGTATAGATCTAAAGGAATGATTTCAAAGTGAAAAGAGACTATAGCAATATAAATTGCGGGTAAAAAAATAGCTATAATAAATCCTGCAAATCGTAATAAGCGAAAAAATGATGCAATGAGCCAATGTATATTATAATCATCTGGAGTCTGAAAAAATCCAATTAAATTCATTGGGACAATCATCGCACCAGGAGATCTATCAATTAACACTGCTACTTTTCCATCAAGTATATGATTAGAAATGGCATCTGGGCGTTCACTTAAATAAGCCTGTGGAAAAGGAGTCCAATTTTGATCCTTTGTAAAATTAGATAGTTCTCCAATGCTCAATACCGCATCCGTTTTAATTTTACAGATTCTAGTTTCTATTTCTTGGACCACATCTTCGTTTGCTACATCCCCTAAGTAAATTAGATAGACTAAAGAAGTGGCGCGTTCTCCAATTGTCATTTTTTTAATTTTCAATTCAGTAGAAGGAATATATCGACGAATTAAGCCTATGTTTTTTGTGGCATTCTCAATAAACCCATCATGTGAGCCTTTAATAGTAACTTCTGAAATAGGTTCTTGAATCGCTCTTTCTGCCCAGCCTTTTGTATTTATTAGAAGGGACCTCTTTTCTCCTTCCATAAACAGTACACATTGTCCCTCAAGTAATCCTTCTTTAATTTCATTCCACGTATATACTATTTTGGTATGAGTAGCAATAATATTAGAATTAAATATTTGACTGTCTTCATTCACTTCTTGTAATAATGGTGTAACAACATTTCCTTTTAATGCAACACCATCTGTAAGGCCTTCAAAATAATACAGTAAAATATTCGTGTTTGTTTTTAATTGCAAAGGATGTTCAATCAAATCTGCACTAATATCAAAGATGTTATCTAATGTATTTTTAAGTTCTTTTAAGTTACTTGTTTGGATTTTTTCAATGGTTTTATCTGTCTTTGTTTCTAGGGTCTTTTCATTTAAGGACAAAATTGACACCTCTTTAATATATAACGATTAGTTGTAGTTATTATTTTTATATGTTTGAATTTTATTCACTAATTTAAACGAATTGAGATCAAGAATTACTAAAATAGAAGTACTATATTATAAATTCAATAATTGAGAGTAAAAAAGTAGATGTAATTTGTGTAGAAATCTAAGTATCAAGATAGAAGTGAAATTTGAATGATTATAATAAAAAAGAACCCTTGATAGGTTCTTTTTAATAGTTGGTAAATATGTTGTCAACAATAGATGGCGATAAAGGTAGTAATTTAGATGTCTTTATGTTACTCAGCTGAATTTTGTAGGAAGAATTATTTTTTCATACCTCAATGCTCAATAAAAAAGGACATTTCATTTATTTGGGTGTTTTAGTGTATTTGAATTTTGCACGCTAACAAATTTTGTTTAGGGACAAAATGTGAAGTTTTATTCTGAAATAACAGAAAGTTAATGCGGCAAAATTCCTATTGGTAATTTGGATAGGTATCAAATATTTCTTTGGCCTTATTTTCTTGATATGACCGTACGTTTATATGTTTCTAAGGGAAAGAAATATTTTCATTTTTATTACCATCTATTGTTTGATTAAGATGGTAACACGAAAATGAAACGTTTACAACCAGAAAATAAAGAAAAAATATTAAAATGCGACTTTTTTCGACAAATATTCCTATAAACCGTTTTGTGTTTTGTAGGAATTAGAAATAACTAAATTAGTAATAATAGCTTAATATATTAAAGTGAAATTCAATGAATAAGAGTCCAAAGGCATGAATTTAAATGATAAAGTTATAATTTTCTTTTTTGAACTGTAAGTGTTTTACAAGTATAGTTAAACTTTAATCCAACTAGCATTTCTTCCTTTTGTCACTAGCTTAATATGGCCAAACAATTGCAAGGAATTTAAAGCCTTACTGATTGTACTCTCTGCTATGTCTGGATATGTGTTACGAATACACTCCTTAGTAAAGGGTTGTTTTTGTTTAAGGATAAAATTCTGAATTCTCTCCACTTTAGTATGCTTACATATAGAATCTAGAACTGTATTATGAAGATCTTTGTACGCCTCTAATATAATAGTTAAAAACGTTTTTAACCAAAAGCTACTATTATGTTCCTCGCAGTACCAATTTACCGAAGATTTATAAATCGAATTGTAATATTCAGATTCATTTTTCTTAATGTATTTATCCAGACATACATATTTTACAAATGTATTTCCACTCTTAATTAATAGCAATTGCATTAACATAAGTGCCAATCTGCCGTTCCCCTGATTAAAAGGGACTATGCAATAAAAATTAAATATAAAACGAGCTATTAATAAAAGTGAATGATGGCCCTTACTAGAATTTAATGAGTTATATTGATCACATAATTGTTCCATTACTTGTGGAATAAGCTCATGTGGAAGAATGCGGTAACTATTTAAGTGCATTCCGTTTTCAGGAATACCTGGAATAGTAAACGGTTTTTCGCGCCATTTGGCACTGTCAGAGGTAATGTAATGTATTAATTGAAAATGTAATTCCTGTATAGTCTCTGGATTGATTAATAAATCACAGGAATTCTTATGTACAAAAGTAAGTGTTTGATAAAAACAAAAGATAGCATCTTCCGAAATATTTTTAGGTACTATATCATCTAAAATAAGTTCTTTTAATCTTTTATTTGGGACTTTTATATCTTCATAGGTAGTAGTAAAGTTTTTTATGTAATGAAGTGGTATGGTTTTTTCTAAGCTAGTAAATATATCAGGATTTTGTTCCTGATAAGCAGCTAATTTTCCTTTTAATTCACTAATTTCACTGATTATATTTAATAGTCTCCTTTTTAATTCAATATTTTTATACTTGTCATCGAAAAAATTTCTCATTTTTATTCCCCCTGTAACCCCTTAACATGCTGTTACATAAATCTTTCCATTCTAAAGATAGTTTACAACATTATTTTGAAATAACAATATATTTATTTTGATTTTGAACTTATTTTAGAATCAAAATTGTTATTTAAATTTGATTAACGAGTTAGAACTTATGATTAATCATGTTTGAATAAAAAATGAATATACACAGATAGAAAATATAGTTTGACTTAAATTCCTTTTTATGAATTTACGAGATGAAAATATAATTTTAGAATTATTATTAGTGTAGTTTGCTGTATTATTGCTGGGAATTTACTAGAAAGTAACTAATTTTCACAAATAAAATAAAGAAATCTTAAAGAGGAATCAATAGGATCTAATTTGAATAGGCATAATCCTAACATTAAATGTGCAAATGTACAATAATTAAATGAAAAAAATATGAAAATATCGACTTTTTTCGACAAAATAAATTAAATAGAAAAACAATCTAATGTAAGAAAATTGTTGCTTTAGATGGTCTCTGCATTTCATAAATTAATATTGAAGGAATTATCAAATGATTTTTACGAGTAATAAAAGAGTAGATATATAAATTAAATTGTGACAATTATAAAGTTAGTATTCTCCATTTTCATTATTTAATTTAACAAATTTAATAATAGTAAGGTAACTTTTCTATATTTAATATAAGTATTTGATGGGGTATGCTCATAAAAAGTGTCATTTTCTATATATCCATGTAGCATTTAGCGCTTGTATTGCGAAATATTTTGACATAAGTTAATTTAAATATTAGGTACAGAAACATTTTAAGGAAAAGAGTCAGTATAAAAGTACCCTGAAAAACGTTTCACCCTAAAAACGTTTTTCCTCAAGAGAGATTTTCAGGAGCACTAAAGTTTTTTAATTTGTTTCTGTGCCTTATTAGATAAAAATAATATAATAAGTTGTTTAGAAAAGGTGAAAAATTCCCCCATTATAAAATGAATTCATATCACTTAACGTCCGTATGTTCTAGTTAAAGTAGGAATTTAAAGAAAAGGAAAGGGCTAGCTCTAGTTATAATTAGTGCAATAAATAGGGGGCTACTCAAATTTTTTTGTTTGATTTGGTAGGAGTAATATTTACGTTTGTTGGACTAGGTGTATTAAAGTGCATCCCTTTTTTGATTCAACCGATGAGGCGCTAATCAAGGATTTAATCATCTAGAATTTAAAAAGGTTAAATGTGGAACTGAATTTTCTGCTAAATTAGTAGAGACTAAAACAATCCCCTTAAATTGAACTATTCACTACTTAACGTCCTGATAGATTGTTTGAAGTGTTAGTAGGCAAATCTAAAAATAAAAAAGGATATTCTACTCTTCTTTTATGTATATAAAACAAAGTGTAAGGTAAGTTCCAGATCCAAAGTGTTTTATTTAATATTCATTCAATCTCATGCGTACTACTTTTATTTTCTTAAGAGCATGTATTTGCGTGGATGCTCTTAAGAGAATAAAATGCCTAAAAAAATAAGTATAAGCATACATTTTAAAAATTGATATATCGTATATTATAAAAAACTCCTTGTTCTTCAAATAACGAACAATACAATGTGAATGAAACTCTCAGAAGAATTTACATATAGAATTCACCTTAACTCAAAAAAACACATTTTATGCAAAATTATATTTGCTGCTATAGAAGGGTGGGGGTTAACATGACCAAAACTTGGTGTAAGTTCGTATTCCTTGTAAAATAAGTGATTCTTTACTGTTTTCTCTAGTTGTATCTATTAATGATTCATCAGGTTTCCTTCCAGTGGAAGGGACATAAGTTGTTACTACCCTTGGAAATATATTAATAAACACCCATTCAAATTTGTCGATATTTCTATTTCCAAATTCTAATGTTTCAATTGGCTTAATTGTATTTTCTCTATCAAAAAATTTTATTATGTAAAACCTTTTTGAGAGGTCACTACTATGTTCAATAGTCCAAATTAAATTTTCCATTTTCTTGATTTGCAACAAGTCCATTTCCGAAAATCCTTTCATACATAAATATAGCGGATGTTCCTATTCTATACTATATATTTTGAAATTTAAATAGTTATCTTATACGATGTGATAAAAAGAAGTTAATACTCTAAAATTTATCTTAGAAAAGGACACACCTACGCATACATATGCTATAGGTGTGTCCTTTTTTAGTTGTTTATAAGTTTCCTACAGAGTTATTGAAGTAAAGTTTCAACAGTGTCTCCATAGTGAAGTGAGATTCATTTAAACCGTATATTAAGTTCATATGAATCGCATATTGGAATTTTACAATATGTGTGTAAGGCGTTTCTGGAATTATATTATTTTGAAAATATAAACTTCAATATACCAAAAAGTAAGAATATTAAACCGTAATAATTTTAGAATATACTTCTAATTAAAAGACGTGCGGAAATGCACGGATAATAAAGGAGAATTTCTTATGACAATGTATAAAAGTGAAATGAAAAAGAGTGTAATAACTGAAGAGGATGTAGATATGTTAAAAATAATGGCACATCCAATTCGATTGCAAATTATAAACGAGTTAATTCAGTATAAAAAATGTAATGTTACACAATTGACGGAGTTTTTAAAAATTCCACAATCTACTGTTTCCCAACATTTATCGAAAATGAGAGGCAAGGTGCTAAAGGCTGAAAGAAAAGGCTTAGAGATGTACAATTATATTACTAATTTAAAGGCGAGTCAGATTGTAGGGATTTTAGGTTTGTAAATAAACAAAACTTCACACATATCATTATAAGTAAAGCACAGAATAATCCCCCCACAAATAAGTGGGGGATTTCTTTTATGACAAAATATCAGTTTTTTTGAGGAGTGTCACGATAGTCACCATGTTCTAATGTGTTAGTATATGAAAAATTTTGAAAGTGCTAAAATGCTTGATATTATTCACTAGAAGTTATGTCGCAAAAATCTTTTAATTTCATCAAAAGCTAAGTGACGATGACCAGCCTGACAATGTTGTTCACCACCAGTTTTCTTAGTGAAAACTACAGAAGTGATGGAGGCTGCATTACATAGCTCCGATTCGATTTGCGGTAATCGGCTAATTGGAACGTACTGATCGTCTTCACCAGCCAGGAGCAATACTTCTTGATTTATGAACTGACCGATTCCTGCCATCGTATGTTTTTCAAAGTTTTTAAGTAAGTTAAATGGCGTTTTTTCACCTGTATTTTCCATACCTTTTTTAACTTTCCAGTTCAGGTCGATGCTGGTGGCCATCATTTGTTTAAACATGGTATTAATTTTGTCAGCTTCATTAGTAGCCAGAAGCGTGGTCAATTTATTCCAGATATTATCCGTCATGCGCATCTTGAGTGCATCAAGGCCACTATAAAAAATATTAAAGGCGATGACTTTGTCGATTCGTTTTTCAAAAGCGGCGGCACGCATTGCCAAGTAGCCGCCCCAAGAAGCTCCGAGAATACTAACACGGTCAAGTTTGAAATAGTCAATGACTGTGGAAACGGGCTTCTCCCAGTTGTGGATGAATTTTAAGCCGTTTTTCAGTGCTGTTCCTTGTCCAGGTCCATCAAAAACTATAATATTATAATTGATTCCTATGAGGTAGTTCATCATCTTCATTATTTCCTCCATGTAGGAATCGTAGCCTCCAAAGAAAAGTAGTGTATTACATGCGCCTGGTGTCATGAATTTGATTGCAGGAAGATAGGAATCTTCATAAGGAATTTGATAGGTTTCATACTCAAAGTCATGAAAGCCCTTATAAAAAGTTTCACGGTATTTTTGGTACACTTTTTCTTTTTTTGGATCGGATGATTCCATATAAAACTCGGCAGCCTGATAATAAACCGAAGCCAGATCGAAGTCTTTCTGATGCTCCCGCATTGCTGCATATTCTATCCAAGTGTTATACCAGCTGTCCGTGTCTGTAAGTCTTGGGATGATGGCTTGCAAATCCTGATTTACCCGCTCATCGTCTTGATAGAAATCGTTGAAAAAACGGTTAATTTGCAAATTGAACTGTTCGTTGTTTACATACTGTTTAAACATAAAATCCCTCCTTATATTTGACTACAAGGTAAGGATAAGAGAAGTATATTAAAGAAACAACAAGCAGGAAAGGGTAAGAAGTACGAAATCGAACCATAAGGATATAAATGGTTTGATAAGCAACTTTGGGAAGGAGATTGATTATTAATGGGAGAGGATGTTCGCGTTTATAAAACGAAGAAAAATATTTCTAATACACTTATTACCCTCTTGAACGAAAAAGAGTTTGGGCGAATTACAACTAAAGATATTTGCATACATGCTATGGTGAGTAAGTCCACATTTTACAGCCATTTTGCAGATAAATATGATCTTTTGGAAAAATTAGTGCAAAATTATGTCTGCTGGTTCAAGGAAGAAATTGAATTTCGTTTCGCATTAATAGAGAATGGAAATGTGGCTCAAGCTATTAATATGATAACCGATAAGATCTCAGCGCGAAAAAAAGAGATTGCAACTTTACTCCATGTACGTGTTCCCTCAGCGGATTTACGTTTAGAATTAGAATCCATTTTATATAATGCCTGCTATTCCTATTTGAAAGAGCAGCAGGTTGAAGTAAGTGTGCCGATTGACTTTGTAGCTCAGTTGTATACAGCAAACGCAATGGTGTCAATCAATTGGTCGCTGAGCAACGATAAAAATCCAGATGTGGTTGAACTAATCGATAATATGCAGGGATATGTTTTTGATCTGATTTTGTCAGGTGGCGAGAGAATGTAATAAATCATGAAACCTGCTTAATAATGTAGTTATCGTGTGGGGTGTGGTTGTAAAAAATTAAGTAATCGATATTTGGATTTTTTGTGAATCTTTATTGGTTTTTTATAAACTCTTTACTACATAATGTTACAAAATAGAATTAATTTGCTTAATTTAGCCCCATATCAGGTTAATAAATAAACTAAATGTGTTTATGTTATTGAACTATTAATATATTAGTAGGTGATTTGTTCGTTTATCCCTATATTGCTATTATATTAGCATAAACAATATATTGGGGGGACAAGTATGAATTTGAAATTAACATCTAAGTTAGAAAGATTAAGAAAAACTAAAAAAGGAATTGGTGCTTGTGTTTTAGCTGTAGGGGTGACGGCAATTACAATGATTCCTCAAAGTGCATATGCACATGGGTTTGTTGAAAAGCCGAGTAGTCGTGCTGCTTTATGTAGTCAGAATTATGGAGCATTAAATTTAAATTGTGGAAATGTCATGTACGAGCCTCAAAGTCTAGAAGCACCTAAAGGATTCCCAGATGGTGGACCGATTGATGGGAAAATCGCTTCGGCAGGAGGACTGTTTGGAGGGATTCTTGACCAACAAACATCAAATCGCTGGTTCAAAAACACAATAAAGGGGGGAGCAAATACATTTACATGGAAATACACAGCGGCACATTCTACAAGTAAATGGCATTATTACATTACCAAAAAGGGATGGKATCCTAATAAACCATTAACACGTGCTGAATTAGAACCAATTGGAACTGTGAAACATGACGGTTCGGCAGCATCAAATAATTTAACACATACAATTAATGTACCAACTGATCGCAATGGTTATCATGTTATTTTAGCTGTATGGGATGTAGCAGATACGTCAAATGCGTTTTATAATGTAATTGATGTAAATCTAGTAAATAATGAAGCTCCCGATACAGTAGCTCCAAGTCAACCAACTGGATTAAATGCGTCTAAAGTTTCTGCCAATAGTGTTGAACTAACATGGAAGGCCTCAAATGATAATATAGGCGTAAAAGAATATCAAGTGTTACGTAATGGAGAAGTAATTGGTACGGTACCAGGTACAACTTTTACTGATAAAAAACTAAAAGCAAATACGGAATATACCTATACAATAAAGGCATTAGACGCTGCTGGAAACATATCAAAAGAAAGTGAAAAACTAAAGGTTAAGACAACAAATGAAACTCCAGATAAAGAGGCTCCGACTCAACCAAAAGGATTACATAGTATGGGTACAACAGCGACAACTGTTGATTTGATGTGGAGTGCGTCTGAAGATAATGTAGGTGTTGATCATTATGTTGTATATAGAGAAAGCACTGGGGTTATGAATAAAATTGGGACAGCGGATAATACATCCTTTATGGATAAAGATTTAAAAACTAATACATCGTATAAATATGTAGTGACGGCGGTTGATTTAGCTGGAAATGAGTCTAGTAGAAGTGATGTTTTAACTGTAGCAACAAAACTAGAGGACTCTACTTATGAAAAATGGGATGCAAGAAAAGCATACAATAAAGGTGATAAAGTAGTACATGAGGGAAAAGTGTATGAAGCGATTCAAAGTTATCAAGGGAACGGCGATCCAAATTGGATTTTTGCACTATCGCTTTGGAAGCCAGTTTTAAATAAATGATCAGTGGAAAAGGGTAGTTATCACTTATTCTATGTGCAATACCGGAACAGGGGTGCAATTTTTACTCTTCATCCCAATATATACGAAATGAAATTATTAAAGAACCCCAATGGTATTCCATCAAAAAGGAATTCCATTGGGATTCTTTATTTTTTAATTTGTAATAGCGTATATTTTCACTGTAAATTTGTTAGTGGCACCAAGTGGGCTTGCAATATAATATTTAGTATTCGTATAAGCTTCAGTCCTAGATCCATGTGAAATATTTTTCCAACGAGTAGAATCTGTACCTAGGGAAACGTCAATCATTACATTGAAAGAGATAGAAGAAGGATGATCTTTTTCTGAAGGCTCAATAATCCATTTTAATTCCTTAGTACCTACAGGTAAACTATCAATTTTAAAGTTTTGACTGGATCGATTTTGTTGTCCGGATAAAGGGCTAGATTCGGATGAAATTTGCGAAATTAATATTTCTTTTTCATTCGAATGTATACCATTTAATTTAATGATACTATCAATTAAACCTGGACCAGGAAAATCAGCTGCGATAATACCAGAATGTTTAATTCCACCTTGTTGCAAGAGCTCGGTCCCAAGTGTATTCATTCCACCATAAAATACTTGACCATTTATATCACGAGGGAAATCTTCCCACGCATTAGTTGTAGCTTTTTGAATCATCTTGGGGTTACTATCAGTATTTCTGCTCTCTTTACCACTTGCAACAAACCAAGGATAAACATTATTTAATAATGCAGCAGCACCACCTGTGCCACTAAAATGGTTAAGATAGATTTTATCATTGTTAAAATTATTATTTGCATTTTGAAGTTGGGTTCTCACCGCATTCCATTTTTCATACATTCCGTCTGGTCCGTTTTCAATTTCAAATGTATCTTGTATATTTAAGCTATCGTAATTAATACCATATTGCTGAGAGGCTGTAAAGTTTTGTAAGATTACAATTTTCCCTCGGATGTCTCCTAGAGTAGGGTTATTTCTTTTTGAAGTTGGTACAGAACTCGGATCCCAAAAATAGGAAGAATTAAGGTCTTTGTATTTATTAAGTATTTCCTCGAATGATAGTGAGCCACTTTCAGGAGTAGTTTCTTCTTTTAAGCGCATTAAAATTGTTTCTGTAGGATGATCTTTTAAAAATTGAATTGCCTCTTTTAATACATCTTCAAACATTGCTTTTTGATTTACAATCCCATGGTACATTGCAAAAGAATCTTTTACACGTTTAACACGCATATCTACATATCGAATTCCGGAATTTAATTGTTGTGGTAGACTCATAGTTTGATTTCTTGTCAAATTTTCATCAAGAAAACTTGCTCCATGTAAAGCCATTGTACCGTGAGTCCCTGGAATAGATATTTCACTCAATTTTGTTGAATCTGCTACTTTCGACATCCATGCTGGGTTTTGATAGCCTATATTGGATTCATAGGAATAACCTGGATGACTATCAGCAAAAATAGTAGATGGTGTACTTAAACTTGCTAGTGTGAAACAAGTAAGGATACTAATTTTAAAAAAATTCCTCATTTTTATTTTGTTCATTTTATCTCTCCTGACTTTTAAACAATAGATATAATAAAACAAGATGATTTTTTACTACATCTATTGTTTTCATTCTTAAAGTAATGAATTTTTGTGTTTGAAAAAATCAAAATAGGGTATGAAGTTATTTGAGATTTTAATAGTTTGTTGTAATAAATTGTATCTAATAGTCAAACGGATTCTTAAAGTATTGAAGCATAGATAGGTAAAAAACAAACTTTCCGCTGTACTGTATACAAACAAAACAGAAGTCTTAAAAAAGACTTCTATTTTGTGACATATAATGAATGATAAGGTGGTTAACAAATCAAGATAATGTGACTTGAGTGGTAAAAATCTATTTATAGCTGTTTCAGAATTTTTTATAACAAGGTTACTTATGAAAAATGGGACTCTGTTAGGCTAACAAAAATTAAGAAATTCTACTCATTAAAACTTAAACTAACTACAGTTGCGATAGATTGGGCTGCATGTTCCCAGCTTCCATCTATCACTTTTCCAATCTGTTGACCAAGTGCATTTAAATCATTTGGATTAACTGGAATCCCATTATACGCAGCAAGAATTGATAAAAGTGGAGCGGCAAAAGGTGTCCAACCACCTCTATCAATATTAAATACAGGCTTATCTATTACCTTTCCATCTTGCACTGTAAACTCATAATAAAATTGATCATCTGGACGAAAACTTAAATGATGAGAAATTTGTCCCTTAACATATGTTTTACCGCCACCTAGATTTACTACTTCTATTTCTTTTACATTAAACTCATGCTCAAATACTTTTATTTTTTTGACTTCTGGACCATTTAAGGCAGCGTTAACCGCTGTTTCTAAATTATTTTGTGCAAATGGTTGAATACTCATTTGAGCTTCTTTTTGTTGGATAGGAGCCTCTTTTTCTGCAGCAAACACCGATGTAGTAGGTAGTGCACCTGTAGCTAATGTAGCTGCAAGCGCAGTCGTCATAATGACTTTTCTTTTCTTCTTCATAGTTTTCTTCCTCCTTTTAAGTTATGATATATAATCTTTTAAAGACTGACACGGGGCAATATTTTATTTCATAATGCACGCAAAAAACTAGTTTAAGAATTATGTGAAATTATGTCAGAAAATTAAAGTTAATTATATATGCACTTACAATGATAGCTATCTACACATGTTTTTTCAATTTTCTAACAAATAATACAGTAATACCTTTTCATAAGGCAATTTAGTGTTTCAATTCTCTCTTTGTACGCTTTAAACAAATTAAAATCGTAGTGGTAATAATATATTTGTAATCAAATGTCGTATATACTTCGAGAAAAGTACACAATATTTTTATAAAAAACTATAGGAATTATCATGATATAGTTATCAAACTAAGTAAGATAAATGTTAATATTATGAAGAGATTCCAGTGATCTGCTATAAAATTACTGAAAAATGAGCATGACATCATACACGCATGCGATTGAAAAATTTTATAAGTGGCGTATAAAACTATAACAAATACTACAAATCAATTAAAAAATTTCAGTTATTCTGAATGCGAAGGGCACGTAATATTTATTGTGAACTGTAGTACTGATCAAGATTTTAGGAGGAACTATGAACAAGAAGACTAAAAGAATCATATTAATTATTGGTATATTAGTAGGCATTAGTATCTTTTTATATTTACAAAACAATTTAATAAGTATAACTGAGGTTAAAATAACCTCTAGTAAAATTCCCTCTTCTTTTAAAGGATATAAAATACTACAAATTTCAGATTTACATGATAAAAAATTTGGTGATAATCAAGACGTTTTAATTCAAAAAGTAAAAAGCATAAATCCAGATATTATTGCTATTACGGGTGATTTAATAGACAGTAAATCGTACGATGCAGAAATTAGTATGCAAGTAATACGAGAACTTGTAAAGGAATATCCGGTATATTTTGTGACAGGAAATCATGAAAAATGGTCAGGAAAATATAACAGTTTAGAAAAAAAATTAAAGAAACAGCATGTCACTGTTTTAAGAAATGAACATGTAATAATACAAAAGGGAGGACACGAAATAAACTTGTTAGGAATTGATGATCCCGAATTTAATACTGGAGATATTGATGAAGGAAGTATTGTAAAAGATGCAATTGTAAAAGCAAAAATTGAGACGCAGCCAGATAGGTATAATGTATTATTATCCCATAGGCCTGAATTTTTAGAAGCATATGCTGATGAGCAAGTAGATTTAGTGTTATCGGGTCATGCACATGGGGGGCAAGTTCGGTTACCTTTTATCGGGGGATTAGTTGCTCCTAATCAAGGAATACTGCCCAAATATACAGCGGGTTTATATGAACAACAAAATACGTCTATGATAGTTAGTAGAGGATTAGGCAATAGTATCATTCCGCAAAGAGTTTTTAATAGACCTGAGATTGTAGTCGTGCAGTTAAATTAATCTGTACGGCTTTTTTGTTCAGGAGAATAATTTAAAGGTAGTTTTTCTTGAGTACAAGTTTCCATTACAATTTTGTTAAAATTTTTCAACGTTACATAAAGTAACAAAATTTGACCTATTGAGTTTGTTATAGTGTAAATAATSAAAAAACTTAAAAATTAGTCGAGTTAAAATAGTTATTATTAAGCAATATTAAAAATATAAAGGGGTGTACAAATGCATAAAGAATTTGAAATTGAAGAATATACGGCGATTGAGGAGCAAATTCATTATTATAGTACGTCTTTATTAGTAAGTCATCCTGAGCAAATTGTAAAATATTTAGAAAAACGGTTGGAAAAGTATGCAGAAACGTTACAATATGCACATTTATATCCGGAAACGATTATATTACCAATACAGCAAATAGTTATCGAATATTCTTTAGATGTTGCTAGAATTAGAAGGTATTTAAATTTAAAAACATAACAAAAATCGAATAATTTACAATGAAACAGAGTCGACTTTAAGAAAAGATATTCTAATGTCGACTCTGTTTCATTGATTTAGTAAATAACAGAAAAAATATATATTTGAAAAGTTTGACATATAATAATTCGAGAGTAAAATAAAAGTGAGTACTCACTCACTTTAAAGAAAAGGGGGATTTTTAGTGCAGCAACCTTCAATTATTTTACGAGATGTATCAAAAAGTTTTGGGAAAAAAGAAGTTTTGCATAACCTTTCGCTGCAAGTAGAAAAAGCAGAAATTTTTGGCTTGGTTGGACCTTCCGGATCAGGGAAAACAACACTCATTAAAATGATTGCAGGTATTAATGAGTCAACTACAGGGGATGTAATTGTTTTTAATACAAACATGCCTAATCTAAATGAAATGAAAAGAATTGGTTATATGGCTCAGGCTGATGCATTATACGAAGAACTATCGGCATATGAAAATGCAGATTTTATTGCAACGATGTATGGGTTAAAAGGTAAGCGTAAGAAAGAGAGAATCGTAGAAGTTTTTGAACTTGTGCAATTATCAGAGCATATGAAAAAGCAAGTACAGCATTTTTCAGGTGGAATGAAAAAACGTTTATCATTGGCGATAGCACTCCTTCATGAACCAGAAATATTAATTTTAGATGAGCCAACAGTTGGGATAGATCCTCTACTTCGAAAATCGATTTGGGAGAAGTTTTATGACCTTAAAAAGAAAGGAACAACTATTATTGTAACAACGCACATTATGGATGAAGCTGAGTTTTGCGAACGTCTAGGGCTAATTAGAGAAGGGAATTTAGTTGCGATTGGCACACCGGAGGAATTGAAAAAACAAACATCTTCTGGACGAATTGAAGATGTCTTTATGTTAGAAGGAGTGATTGAATCATGAGAGTTAATGGTGTAGTCATCCGTATCATTCGTCAATTTTTTCGAGATAAGCGTTCTTTAGCAATGATGTTTGGGGCACCAATGTTATTACTTTGGTTATTATCGCTAATATTTACACAAAAAGACTATATACCGCATATTGCTGTAGTCGATGTACCTGCTCCTATAGTAAAAGCAATGAAAAATCAAGAAGCATCAATTTATGAATATAGTAAAGACAAAGCAATTTCGGAATTAGAAAAGCAAAAGGTAGATGCAGTAATTCATTTAGAAAATGGAAAAATGAATCTTCTATTAGAAGGCAGTGATTCATCAAAAAACCGTGCGGTACTTCAAGTATTGCAAAAGAGTACAGAGAAGAATAATGTATCAATGATGAAGCCTGAAGTGGATTATTTACATGGCTCTAAAGACATTACGATGTTTGATGGGCTTGGTCCCGTATTAATTGGTTTCTTTACATTTTTCTTTGTATTTATATTGTCCGGAGTATCTTTTGTAAGAGAACGTTTAAGTGGTACATTAGAGAGATTATTGTCCACACCAGTGAGAAGATGGGAAATAGTTGTAGGATATATTATTGGTTTTGGAATCTTTGCATTTATACAATCTATTATAATTGTAAGTTTTTCAGTTTATATTTTAGATTTATATGTAGCTGGCTCAATATGGCTAACGCTACTTATAACATGTATGCTTTCTTTAACTGCACTAACATTAGGCACATTTTTATCGGCATACGCAAATAATGAATTTCAAATGATTCAATTTATACCGCTTGTTATCGTGCCACAAGTTTTCTTTTCTGGGTTGTTTCCAATGGAATCCATGAATACATGGTTACAAATGTTAGGTAAATTATTTCCACTCACATATGGTGCTGACGCTATGAGACAAGTAATGATTCGGAATCAAGGGTTTACAGAGATTGCATTAGATCTTACTGTATTACTACTTTTTTCACTATTATTTGCAGTAGGAAATGTATTTGCATTAAAGAAACATCGCAAAATATAATGATGATAAAAAGGAGCACAATAAATGAAGAAGGATTGGCTGGAAGAATTAGTTGCCGCAACGAATACTGATAAACGTAATGAACGTCAAATGCGTATATTAGAGGCAGCTGTTGATATGTTTGGAGAAAAAGGGTACGCCTCAACTTCAACGAGTGAAATTGCAAAGCGAGCTGGTGTAGCGGAAGGAACAATCTTCCGCTACTATAAAACGAAAAAAGATTTATTGTTTGCAGTCGTGATGCCGACCTTAACAAAGTTTGCTACACCATTTTTCGTACAAGCCTTTGCAAAAGAAATATTTAAAACAGAGTATGAATCGTATGAAGTGCTTTTAAGAGTAATAATTCAAAATAGATTTGAATTTGCTAAAAAGCACTTTCCAATGATAAAAATATTAATTCAAGAAGTACCATTTCAGCCAGAACTAAAAAGTGAAATACAACAATTAATAGAAACAGAACTGCTTGTACATTTTAAAAAGCTGATTGCTAAGTTTCAAGAAGAAGGGGAAATTATTGAACTTCCGCCTTCTTCTGTATTACGTCTTACTTTATCAGCTGTATTAGGGTTGCTCTTAACGAGGTTTTTATTATTGCCGGAAGAGAAATGGGACGATGAAGTGGAAATTGAAAATACGATTCAATTTATTTTGTATGGACTAACGCCACGGAGGTAATGTGATGCGACAATTTGCTAAACCGATAATTGTTGTAAGTAAATGTTTAGAATTTGATGCCTGTCGTTATAATGGAGAGATGGTTCCAGATTTAACAATTCGAAACTTGCAGCCATTTGTTACATTTATACCTGTATGTCCTGAAGTAGAAATTGGTTTAGGGACTCCTCGTGAAACGATACGTATTGTAGAAAAAAACGGTACGAATAGGCTTGTGCAACCGTCAACACGAGAAGACGTAACTGAAAAAATGGAGCAATTTTCAAATGAGTTTTTACAAACATTACCTGAAGTTGACGGTTTTATTTTGAAGAATCGTTCGCCAAGTTGCGGAACCCGTGATGTGAAAATCTATTCTGGTTTTGAAAAAGGACCAGTAAAAGGAAAAGGAACTGGATTATTTGGCGGAGCAGTAATAAAAAAATTTTCGCATCTTCCAATTGAAGAAGAAGGTAGATTGTCGAATTTTATTATTAGAGAGCATTTCTTTACAAGATTGTTTACAATCGCGCATTACAAAATGATTAAACATACTAAAAACATAAAAGAACTCGTAGCGTTTCAATCAGATTATAAGTATTTATTTATGGCATATAATCAGGTGAAACAAAAAGAATTAGGGCGTATTATTGCAAATCAAAAAAATGAAACAATTGAAGTCGTATTTGATAACTATGAGAAGACTTTATATAAATTATTTATTCGCGCGCCTCGCTATACATCGAATGTAAATGTATGTGAGCACATTTTCGGATATTTTAAAACAAAGCTAAAAAAACAAGAAAAAGATCATTTTTTAGAGCTGTTACAGAAGTATTCTGAAAAGAAAATCCCACTTAGTAGTTTACTTGTAATTTTAAAAACATGGGCCATTCGATTTGATGAAAAGTATTTATTAAGACAAACATATTTCGAACCATACCCTGAAGGGTTAGTAGAAATTTCTGATTCGGGAAAAGGTAGAGATTATTAAACAATAAATTACATAATTCGACACAAAACCTCCTATGTTGTTGTAGAACAATGTAGGAATTTTTTTGTGCATTGGTACAGAATCTGTTTTAAAATTAAGTTATGACAGAATTATAGCAATTGTCTAACTAATATTCGTGTCTTTTAAGAAGTAATGTTTGTAGTAGAAACTCGCACGCTGTCGAAACTCAATATTCGATAAGGGGTGTGTAGCGGAATGGAATTTACTCTAACTCGCGAAAAACAAATGATTAAAGAAATGGTACGTGATTTTGCTGAAAAGGAAATCGCACCGAAAGCTGTATATTATGACAAAACTGCGGAATTTCCATATGAAACATTTCAAAAAATGGGCGAACTAGGATTATTAGGTATCCCATTCCCGGAAGAGTATGGAGGTTCAGGTGGCGATACGTTATCGTACGCGTTAGCTGTTGAAGAGATTGGTCGTGCTTGTGGTGGAACAGGTTTAAGCTATGCTGCAACAATTTCATTAGGTGCTTCTCCAATTTATTATTTCGGTACAGAAGAACAAAAACAGAAATTTTTAGTTCCAATGGCGTCAGGTAAAACGTTAGGTGCTTTCGGATTAACGGAGCCAAATGCTGGATCTGATGCAGGGGGCACACAAACGAAAGCAATTTTAGATGGCGATGAATATGTTATTAGTGGTGAAAAGTGCTGGATTACAAACGCAGAGTATGCAAATACAATTATTGTAACCGCTATCAACGGTTTTGAAGACAATGGTAAAAAACGTATTTCTGCATTTATCGTACCGACTACTAGTGAAGGATTAACGATTTCAAGCCCTTACGATAAGATGGGTGTTCGTGCTTCTAATACTTGTGAAATCGTACTTGATGGTGTACGTGTACCGAAAGAAAATATTCTTGGTGATGTAAATAAAGGATTTAAACAATTCTTATATACACTTGATGGAGGACGTATTTCAATTGCAGCATTAGCAGTAGGTATTGCACAATCTGCATTTGAACGTGCATTGCAATATGCGAAAGAACGTCAACAATTTGGAAAATCGATTTCTAATTTCCAAGCGATTCAATTTAAATTGGCTGATATGGCGACTGAAGTAGAATTAGCGCGTAATTTAGTACATAAAGCAGCTTGGTTAAAAGATAACGATAAACCTTTCGGTAAAGAAGCGGCTATGGCAAAGTTGTTTGCATCTGAAGCTGCAAGTCGTATAGCAAATCATGCAGTACAAATTCATGGTGGATATGGCTATATGCGTGAATATGAAGTTGAACGATATATTCGTGATGCAAAACTTTTAGAAATTGGTGAAGGAACTTCTGAAATTCAACGTCTCGTAATTGCAAGACATTTAGGATGTAGATAAAAAGGAGGAGTCACTATGTTTCAAAAAATATTAATTGCTAATCGCGGGGAAATCGCAGTTCGCATTATGAAAACTTGTCAAAAACTTGGCATTCGTACCGTTGCTATTTATTCTGAGGCTGATGAAAATGCCCTTCATGTAAAATTGGCAAATGAAGCTTACTTAGTAGGCGGTCCGCGTGTCCAAGAAAGCTATTTAAACCTTGAAAAAATTATTGAAATAGCTAAGAAGACACATGCTGAAGCAATCCATCCGGGGTACGGATTATTATCAGAGAATCCATCTTTTCCGATTCGCTGTAAAGAAGAAGGAATCGTATTTATCGGTCCTTCAGAAGAAATCATTACTAAGATGGGAAGTAAAATTGAGTCACGTATAGCGATGCAAGCAGCAGATGTGCCAGTAGTTCCAGGCATTACTACAAATATTGAAACTGCTGAAGAAGCAATTGAAATTGCGAAACAAATTGGTTATCCATTAATGCTTAAGGCATCCGCGGGCGGCGGAGGCATTGGAATGCAGTTGATGGAAACTGAGCAAACGCTCACCAAAGCATTTGAAAGTAATAAAACAAGAGCGCAAAATTTCTTTGGTAACGGAGAAATGTATTTAGAGCGCTATATAGCAGATGCACATCATATTGAAATTCAGCTTTTAGCAGATACACATGGTAATACAGTGTATTTATGGGAACGCGAATGTTCAGTGCAGCGCCGAAATCAAAAAGTAATTGAAGAAGCACCTTCACCATTTTTAGATGAGGGTACACGAAAGGCTATGGGAGAAGTTGCTGTACAAGCTGCTAAAGCACTTGGTTATACAAATGCAGGTACAGTTGAGTTTCTTGTAGATGATCAAAAGAACTTTTATTTCTTAGAAATGAATACGAGATTACAAGTAGAACATCCAGTTACAGAAGAAATTACTGGGTTAGACTTAGTTGAACAACAATTACTTATCGCATATGGTGAGAAGCTATCATTTACACAGGATGATGTAAAACGTAGTGGTCATGCCATTGAGGCTCGTATTTACGCAGAAGATCCGAAAACATTCTTCCCATCACCTGGGAAAATTACAGATTTAACGTTACCGACAAATATACGTATTGATCACTTTTTGGAGAATCAAGTAACGATTACACCTTTCTATGATCCAATGATTGCGAAAGTAATCGCACATGGTGAAACTCGTGAAGAAGCGATTTCAAAATTAAAAATTGCTCTAGAAGAGTTAAAAGTAGAAGGTATTAAAACAAACACACCAATGTTACTGCAAGTACTCGGAGACGATGTGTTCAAAAGTGGTATTTATACAACGGGTTTTGTAACGAAACAACTTGTTAAAAAGTAAGATTTATGAATATTAAGGGGGAAAAAATGATGACGAAAGTATATGCATCGATGGCAGGAAATGTTTGGAAGATTGTTGTAGGAGTAGGAGATACAGTAGAGGAAGAGCAGGATGTCGTCATTTTGGAATCTATGAAAATGGAAATTCCAATCGTTTCAGAAGAAGCCGGAACTGTTATGAAAATTAACGTACAAGAAGGCGATTTTGTAAATGAAGGAGATGTATTACTAGAAATTGAATAGGGAGATATAGGGGGAAGCGAATTGAAACTACCTAATTTTGCTGTCATTAAAGAAGTCGGGCCACGTGATGGCTTACAGAATGAAAAAAAGATTGTTGGCACAAAAGATAAAGTAAAATGGATTCAACTACTTACAGAAGCGGGATTGTCGTACGTTGAAGTTTCCTCATTCGTTCACCCTAAATGGGTTCCTGCATTAGCAGATGCAAGTGATGTATTTTCTGAGCTAAAAAGGGATCCAAATGTTACATATGCAGCGCTTGTTCCAAATCAAAATGGTTTGGAACGAGCTTTTTTGCAAAATGTAGATGAGGTGAATGTTTTTTTATCAGCAAGTGAATCTCACAATAAAAGTAATATTAATAAATCTATTAAAGAAGCATTAGCTGTAATTGAAGATATAACAAAACAGGCAACGTTCGAAGGTAAAAAGGTACGAGGCTATGTTTCTACTGTATTTGGATGTCCTTATGAAGGGGATATAAGTGCCACAGCAGTTGACGAAATATGTAATCAACTATTTTCATACGGCATTTATGAAGTTTCTCTCGGTGACACGATTGGTGTAGCGAATCCATTACAAGTAGAACAAGTATTAGAACATCTATTAAAGAAGTATGATGCTTCGCAGTTTGCAATGCATTTTCATAATACGTATGGAATGGCTCTGGCGAATGTAGTTAAGTCTTTAGAATATGGTATTACAACGTTTGATAGTTCTTGTGGTGGACTCGGAGGATGTCCTTATGCACCAGGAGCATCAGGTAATGTTGCTACTGATGACTTAGTGCATATGCTCCATAAGCTGGGAGTCCAAACTAATATTGATGAAGAAAAGTTATTGAGAGCTAGTCAGTTTATTCAAAGTAAGTTGAATATCCAATTACCGAGTCATGTGTATAGAGCGCTTCAACATAAAACGATAAGTAGGTGAGAAGATGCTACAATTACAAAACATTTCAGTTGACTATGTTACACCGCACGTTGTAAAGATTTCGTTAAATCGTGAAAGACAAGCAAACTCATTATCTTTGGCATTATTAGAAGAATTACAAACTATATTAACTCAAATAAACGAAGAATCAAATACGCGCGTTGTTATTTTAACAGGGGATGGCGAAAAAGCATTTTGCGCTGGTGCTGATCTAAAAGAGCGTGCCAACATGAGTGAAGAACAAGTTCGCCATGCTGTGGGTATGATTCGTTCTACTATGGAGATGGTGGAACAATTACCACAACCAGTTATTGCTGCTATTAACGGAATCGCACTTGGTGGAGGTACTGAATTAAGCTTAGCTTGTGATTTTAGAATTGCTTCTGACACTGCGAGTCTAGGTCTTACTGAAACTTCTCTTGCAATTATACCTGGAGCAGGTGGTACGCAGCGTTTACCGAGATTAATTGGAGTCGGTAGAGCAAAAGAATTAATTTATACAGGAAGACGTATTTCGGCGCAAGAAGCGAAAGAATATGGTTTAGTAGAATTCGTAGTACCAGCTGATTTACTAGAAGAGAAAGCAATTGAAATTGCAGATCGAATTGCTAAAAATGGTCCAATTGCTGTTCGATTAGCAAAAGAAGCAATTTCAAATGGTATTCAAGTAGATTTACATACCGGCTTACAAATGGAAAAACAGGCGTATGAGGGCGTAATCCATACGAAAGATAGATTAGAAGGATTACAGGCATTCAAGGAAAAACGCAAACCAATGTATAAGGGGGAGTAAATATGTTAGATCAAAAACAACAATCTAATTCATTTGAAGAACGAGTTGAAACAATTAAGCAAGGCGGGGCACCGAAATATCATGAACAAAACAAAGCAAAAGGAAAACTTTTTGTTCGAGATCGTTTAGCTCTTTTATTCGATAATGGTGAATATGTGGAAGATGCATTATTTGCAAATTGTGAACAAACCGGGTTACCAGCTGACGGCGTTGTAACTGCAACTGGTAAAATACATGGTCGCACTGCGTGCGTAATGGCAAATGATTCAACTGTTAAGGCTGGATCATGGGGAGCACGTACAGTTGAAAAGATTTTGCGTATTCAAGAAACGGCTGAGAAATTACGTGTGCCGTTATTTTATTTAGTTGACTCCGCTGGGGCACGTATTACAGATCAAGTTGAAATGTTCCCTGGACGCCGCGGTGCGGGAAGAATTTTTTATAACCAAGTGAAATTATCTGGAAAAGTGCCACAAATTTGTTTATTATTTGGACCTTCAGCGGCTGGTGGTGCGTATATTCCAGCATTTTGTGACGTTGTTATGATGGTTGAAGGAAATGCTTCTATGTATTTAGGGTCTCCGCGTATGGCTGAAATGGTTATCGGTGAGAAGGTAACTTTAGAAGAAATGGGCGGAGCACGTATGCATTGCTCAGTATCAGGATGCGGAGATGTTTTATGTAAAACAGAAGAAGATGCAATTACGCAAGCAAGACAATATATTTCTTATTTTCCAAGTAACTATTTAGAAAAGACTCCTTTGATTACACCTCAAGAACCGAAACAGTTCGATAAAACGTTAGAAGAAATCATTCCAGAAAATCAAAATGCTCCTTTCAATATGAAAGATCTCATTAACAGAATTATTGATGAAGGTTCTTTCTTTGAAGTGAAAAAATTATTTGCTCAAGAACTAATTACAGGTTTAGCACGCATTGATGGTAAGCCAATTGGCATTATTGCAAATCAGCCGCGTATGAAGGGCGGCGTATTATTCCACGATTCAGCTGATAAAGCAGCGAAGTTTATAAATTTATGCGATGCATACCATATTCCATTATTATTCCTTGCAGATGTACCTGGATTTATGATTGGTACAAAAGTAGAACGTGCCGGAATTATTCGTCACGGTGCAAAAATGATCTCTGCAATGAGTGAAGCAACTGTACCGAAAATTTCTATCGTCGTTCGAAAAGCATATGGAGCTGGCTTATATGCAATGGCAGGTCCAGCGTTTGAACCAGATTGCTGCTTAGCATTACCAACAGCTTCTATTGCAGTAATGGGTCCAGAAGCAGCGGTTAATGCTGTATATGCAAATAAGATTGCAGCTTTACCAGAAGAAGAGCGTGCAAGCTTTATTGCTGAAAAACGAGAAGAGTATAAGAAAGATATTGATATTTACCGTTTAGCATCAGAGATGGTGATTGATGGTATTGTTCATCCAAATAATTTACGTGAAGAGTTAAAAGGACGATTCGAAATGTATATGAGCAAATATCAAGTATTCACGGATCGTAAACATCCTGTATATCCAGTTTAAAAGCCCTATTTAGGGCTTTCTTGCTCAAAAAATCAAGGAGGGGAAAACATTGAAACAAGCAGTTTGGTTTCCAGCAGAAGAATATAAAGAAAAAACGCGTTTATTTGGTTGGATGAAATCATTAGGCTATGAAGATTACGAAGCTTTTTATAATAAGTCAATTGAAGAAACAGCATGGTTTTGGGGAGAAGCTGAGAGAGCAGTTGGCTATCAGTGGATGAAACCATATACAGAAGTGTTAGATTTAGAAAATGGTACACCGTTTGCACAGTGGTATACTGAGGGAACTTGTAACGTTGTAGAATCTACTTTATCTCGCTGGCTTGCAGACGATAAAATGAAAACACAAGCAGCACTTATGTATGAAGGGGAAAACGGAACTTCAAAATCATTTACATATGAAGAGCTTGACAGCTGGGTAAGCCGTGTTGCCAACGGTTTGAAACATGCTGGTATTGAAAAAGGTGATCGTGTAACAATTTACATGCCAATGATTCCTGAAACAGTTGTTGCTATGTTAGCGGTAATGAAAATTGGAGCGATTATTTCACCAATATTCTCAGGTTTTGCTGCTGATGCAGTAATGACACGTGTACAAGCAGCTGGTTCAAAAATGGTTATTACCGCAGATGGATTTTCACGCCGTGGGAAAATTGTTTCATTAAAAGATGAAGTAGATAAAGCTTGTGAACATTGTCCAACTGTTGAAAAGGTGGTAATTGTTCGTCATGCAGGAAATGATTTTACACCGCATAATTATGATTTTTCATGGAGTACGTTAGAAAAAGAAAAACCATTTAGACATGCTGAAGAAATGAACAGTGATGATCCATTAATGCTTATATATACATCTGGAACGACTGGTAAGCCGAAGGGGACAGTACACACACATGCTGGTTTCCCGCTAAAATCTGCATTTGATGCAGGATTTGGAATGAATATAAAACAAGGCGACCGCGTATTATGGGTAACTGATATGGGCTGGATGATGGGACCATTTTTACTATTCGGCTCTTTAATTAATGGCGCAACAATGGTTATGTACGAAGGTGTTCCAGACTTCCCAGAAGCAGATCGCTTATGGGAGACAGTTGATAAATATGAAATTACTCATCTCGGTATTTCGCCAACGTTAATCCGTGCATTAATGGCAAAAGGTGATGAATATGTAAATAAACACTCGTTAAAGAGTTTAGAAGTATTCGCATCAACAGGAGAACCTTGGAATCCAAATCCGTGGATGTGGCTGTTTGAAACAGTTGGAAAAGGAAAGGTCCCGATCTGTAACTACTCAGGTGGAACTGAAATTTCTGGTGGGATTTTCGGTAATGTTCTTATAAAGCCAATTGCACCGATTAGTTTTAACGCATCTTTACCAGGAATGGCAGCAGTTGTACTTGATAATCAAGGTAAACCGATTCGTGATGAAGTCGGAGAACTATGTTTAGAAAAACCGTGGGTTGGTATGACGAAAAGTTTCTGGGAAGATGATGAACGTTATGTGAACACATACTGGTCACGTTTTGAAAATAAATGGGTTCATGGGGACTGGGTCATTTATGACGGTGAGCAATACATCATCACAGGACGTTCAGACGATACGCTAAATATTGCAGGGAAACGTATTGGTCCTGCTGAATATGAATCTATTCTTGTGAAACATAATGATGTAATAGAAGCAGCTGCAATTGGTGTACCTGACGATGTTAAAGGTGAGGTTTGTCATTGCTTTGTAGTATTACGAGACGGTGTAATATTTACAGCAGAATTAAAGAAAGAATTAATGAGTTTAGTAAACTCTCATATTGGTAAAGCTTTATGTCCAAAAGACATCCACGTTGTAGAAGATTTACCAAAAACACGAAATTCTAAAGTAATGCGACGTGTCATAAAAGCTGCTTACTTAGGAAAAGAATTAGGAGATTTATCGTCACTTGTAAATCCTGAAGTGGTACCCTTTATTCAAGGACTACAGTCTAGCAAACTATAAAATTAAGAATGAGCTCTATGTAAATAGAGCTCATTTTTAATGTTTACAAAAAGAAAAGAGAGAAAAAGTAAATTTGAAGTTAAAAAATCTACTATTAGTGTTAAGTATGTCTGTTTGTTTTTAGTTTTTATCAAAATAGGATACTGTCGCTGTCTATTCAATAGAGTGAATGAATTTTGTTAAGAATGAAAATTTAGTGAAGAAAAAAGTAATGAATAAAAGGAGAAATCCCTGGGGGACAGGGATTCAATAAGGGAGATATTATTGTCGTTCAATGTCGAAATTTGGCGTATCCGACAAATTAATATTATCACGAATTTTCAGGAGATTGTGATAGTGGATGTGTCAAAAATGTGTACGGGTTTCATATAAAAGTGTTATTTAAATAGGAAAAGGGAAAAGAATTAAGTTCACTCGTTCTTAAGATTTTTTCCCTTTTAAATTTACTGTTTGTTCGTTGTTCTATATACATCTGAAATTGGTAAATCTTCGCCATGTAAAGCTTGAGTACTGTCCTTTTTGTTTGAATTATGTGCCTCCTGAGAGGTTTCTTGCAGTTGTTCTTGGGCCTTACTAGGGGTATTCAGCGCATCTAATGACACAGAATCAAGTTGTTGACTTAATAAATCTTTTTTATCCATGTTATGTAGCTCCTTTTTGAACTTAGATATAAAAACAAAGTATTTTTAAATAGTTACGTGGGTATTATGTATCTTTGAATGGAATTATATACACAAACTATATTGAGAATTTAACTAATTATAAAAATTACTTGTGCTGACAAGCTTAAGAAATATAAAGATCATTAGTTCTTAATAAAAGCGTTATTTTAGTAGGGTGTTACGAAATTTCATTTGAAAGGAACATCCCAATGATAAAAAAGAGCACTGTAAATCAGTGCTCATCTTATTAGATATTGCTTAGTCCTTAAAAATAAAACCGTTACGGACAATTCACAATGGTAATAGTGACGCTAGCCATTGTTCCAGGAGAATCCAGAAGTGAAGCAGTAACGGTTACTGTTCCAGGCCCATTAGCGGCTAGAAATACAGCGGTAAAGTTACCTGAAGCATTGGTAATGACCGCAAGAGGAACCATGAAAGCAAGAGAAGGGTTACTAAATGAAAAACTGACCACTACTCCTGGAGTAGGACTACCGTTTACTAATACTTGACCCGAAAAAAATAAAGTATTATTTCCTTGAGTGGATACACATGCTGTGGTTTCGTTAGAAGTCAAGGTAATAGATGCAGGCCCAGCAGGAAGATTAAATCCAGTTGGTCCGGTTGGTCCGGTTGGTCCGGTTGGTCCGGTTGGTCCGGTTGGTCCGGTTGGTCCGGTTGGTCCGGTTGGTCCGGTTGGTCCAGTTGGTCCGGTTGGTCCGGTTGGTCCGGTTGGTCCGGTTGGTCCGGTTGGTCCAGTTGGTCCGGTTGGTCCAGTTGGTCCGGTTGATCCAGTAGAACCAGTAGGACCGGTAGGGAATTGAAAGGGTGGAACAGGTGGAAGTGTAGGTCCAATAGAACCCGGATTAAGTGCAGCAAAAGATAAAAACTCGTCCATTATATATCACCTCTAAAAATCGTATTACTAATAGTAAATGTAATGATAGAGCAAAGTGAAATGGACAAGTGGCTGTATTTTAATAAATTAAACAAAATAGTTATTTGATAGAAAGAGAGATTAGTATGATTACTTTAGAAATTAAATATAAAAAGGCGATTATCTTCATATCGCCTTTTGGATAATACAGTGTAATTTTATTCAGTTATTTGAAATATAGTTTCATTCGGTTTGGAAAATCCATACAGCTTCCTTGCGAATTTTAAAACTTCTTCTTCACTACCTGTTAAAACTTTAACATCATTTTTAAGGGTATGACCATCCTTCTTTAAAGAAGATAATTTTTGTTGCTCCGTATTAACCGTGATTTGTTTTTCTTTAATCATTTCTTGCTGGTTATTAAGAGAATATTGAAGGACAAAAATTATAGGTAATATAAAAGCTAAAGTAGTTATAATACGGCGTCTTGTTTTTTTATTATTACCTTGTTTGGTGTTAGCGTTCACTTGCTGTGAGGGTATCTTAGGATTTGATTGTTGTGATGATATTTTTGGGATGTTTCCCATTAAAATGCCTCCATTACTGATTGTAGAATTTAAACTGTTTAAAAGTATTATAAATGTTCAATGGGAATTTTAGAAGATAGTTTAATCTAGGTGAGTTTTGTAAAGTTTAAACAAAATCCTTATTTAAATAAAAGGAACCCCGATTGTCTGCGGGGCTCCTAAGGGTAATCGTCAAGTAATGACGTACTCGACTAGTTAACGATATCATGAATTTTTTGGTAAATATACTGGTAAATGCGTCCAAATTAATGAGAGCATTATTTGAAACAAAAACGCTATTTTAATAGGGAGGGGAATAATGATGATTCCATGGGACAAGCGAGTATACATTGTATCAAGGTGATCATTTTATTACAGAGGGGACAATTTTAGAGGTTAGTGAAAAGGCGAATAAATCATTATATTGGCGTTGGTGCATGTTAGCTCCAAGCTATGAAAAAGTGTGCGGTAATAGTACAAAGCGACTTCGGTTGATTCGGATAGATGATGATGAAGAATGATATAAAAATTTCATTTTGTAGAGAAATGAGATGATTAAGGATGGGCATAGAATATGCCATGTTTGTATTAAAAAAGAGCAGAATTTAGCCTATATAAAGATGTTGGAATTGTTCTAAAGGGGGGAATATCTGAAATATAAATAATTGAGGGGAGTGAACTAATAATGGAAACTAGTACTTTTTTAGGATTGTTTTGGGGATGGATAACGGTTATCGTATCGGGAATACTTTTCGTACGTCCATCGGTACTACGTGAATTGAAAAAATTAGTGGTTGAAGACAGAGGATTTGGTATTATGTATGGTTTTCTATCGATTTTCTTAGGGTTAGGTAGTGTAATCCTACATAATGTATGGGTATTCAACTGGCAGGGGTTCCTAACGGTTATTGCATGGCTTGCATTATTAAAGGGAATCTACATAATTGCATATCCTGAACCCTCCAAGAAAACAGACTTTGAATTAAGGGTACTATCTACACGTATAGCGCTCGCTATCATTGGCGCCTTGGCTTTATGGATGCTTATAGTAATCTATATAAAATAATCCTTTTCTAATAAGAACTATATTAAAATAAATCTCGACGTGTTCATTGACAAAAAGCTGACTATACTTAGTCAGCTTTTTGTATATTACATTCTAGTATTTATCGGTCACAAAAGACATGTTCTCTCTTTTAAGTCGATATTGAAAATGTTACCAATTTTTTCTTTTACAATGACAACAAATAAAGAAACATTTACAACGACACTTATTTCGTTTAGAACTCCAATCATTATCACAATGATTCTTTTCTTTAGATGTCCACCAATCATCATTACAATGCTTTTCCTTAGAACTCCAATCATCATCACAATGATTCTTTTCTTTAGATTTCCACCAGTCATCACAACAATGCTTTTTCTTAGAACTCCAGCAATCATTTTTCCAGGACATTCTTTTATACCTCCCTTCAATAGGATTCATACTATTCTATGTTTTAGTAAAAGAATGGCTTGTTTATTAACCTATTATTTTATCTTTATATGATAGAGTGCTTTCTACTAGATATAGAATTCATACAAACTATGCTAATTTTCAAGAGATAGTTGAGAGAACTACTGGTTATGATATTAATCAACAAACACTTGTTGAAGGAAACGTTAAGATTTTAAATAATACCTTATTTTGGAGTACGTTTTTCTGAATGTATATTTCACAATGGTAAAGGAAAAATACACCATATCACTGCGAACAAAGCCTATGTATATGTGAAGTAATAGGAAAAGGTGGTCCCTATTCAAGGAGCCGGCTTATTAAAAGTATAAATAATAAGGTTTAGTACAAGTGTTTGTTTTTTTGTTTCTATGCTTTTGTCTCGTACACTTTTAAGCTATTGGACATACTTTACTAGTAGAAAGGATTAGGGGGTGAGGTTTTGGGTTCTCGATTTAATAATTGTAGAAAAAAATGTACGTGTAAGCATGATGATTGTTGGGACATTTTTGAAGAGTGTAAAAAGGAAAAGAATGAGAAATGTGACAGCTCTTGTGTACAAGGAATTAGAGATGAGCTTAAAAAATTAATTAATAAAACAGTGCGAATTAACACTGAAGGACGTACTTATATAGGTACTGTTTCTTCGGTAACTTGCGATGTTGTTAAGCTAGCTGCTATTCCTGGTTCAGTTGCAGCAATTATATCTCTTTGTAAAATTGAAGCAATTTTACCACCTGCTACAACCGTTACTGATGAGTTTGATTTTAACGGTGTTGACGTAGCAAATAAAGATTAATTATGCTTTATTGATGCTAAGCCATTCTTATGAATGGCTTTTTATTTTGTTTAAAAGGGAATATATTTTTCATATAGAAATAAATTTGAAGGTGTATAAAAGGTTGTGTGAAAGGAGAATGAGAGTGATCAAGCTGAAACAATTTACAAGAACTGATTTCAAACAATTAATAAATTGGATTAATTCCGAAGAATTTTTAATACAATGGTCGGGAAATGCATTTACATATCCTTTAAATGAACAGCAATTAGAGAAATATACAGAAAGTGCAAACACACTGGCATTCAAAATAATAGATGAAGAGACTAAAGCAGTTATTGGTCATATTTCTCTTGGACAAATAGATAATATAAATAAGTCTGCTAGAATTGGAAAAGTGCTAGTTGGTAATACGAAAATGAGAGGGCGTTCTATAGGGAAACATATGATGAAAGCCGTACTCCGTATTGCTTTTGAAGAATTAAAACTACATAGAGTAACTCTTGGTGTTTATGACTTTAATAAGTCAGCTATTTCTTGTTACGAAAGAATAGGTTTTGTAAAAGAAGGTTTATTAAGAGAGTCAAAAAAAGTAGGAGAAACGTATTGGAATTTATGGGAAATGAGTATGTTAGAATATGAATGGAACAATAAAAAATAGTGTTTTATAATTATATTATGTTAATAAAAGGGGTTTGGTGGGAATCGTGAATAAAAAAACAAAAATAATTTCAATTGCAGCTGTTTCAGGGGGCGGTAAAACTACCATTACAGAAAGTTTAGCTCATGAGTTGAAAAAATCAAAGGCTCTATATTTTGATAGATATAAATTTGATAACTGTCCGGTTGATATTTGCAAATGGATTGATGATGGAGCTAATTACGATGAATGGGTACTAACACCATTAATTGCAGATATTCAGCATCTACTACAAAATAGTAATTTAGACTATATTATAGTAGATTATCCCTTTGCTTACTTAAATAGTGAAATGCGGGAATTAATAGATATAACTATATTTATTGACACCCCTTTAGATATTGCGATGGCTAGGAGGATTTTGCGTGACTTTACAGAAGATAAAATTAGTGAAATACATAATGATCTAAAACACTATATAACACATGCGAGAAAAGCTTATTTAGAGGCGATTAATACAGTAAAGCCGAATTCAGATATCGTTTTGGATGGATCTTTATGTGTAAATGAAATAGTTGTGCAAATAGTAGAGGAATTCAGTAGAAGAAATGTGATTTTGTAAAGTTGATTGAAAAATGAATCATATACGAATAGAACATTTATGGCTATATAAAAAAGTGGGGTGCTTCAATTTGAAAACGCTATTTTATTACAATTGGCAAGTAAGAGATGATTGGTTTAAATGGTGTGAACAACTTACAGAGGTAGAATTGCTTCGCAAACGTGTTGGAGGTGTTGGGAGTATTTTAGAAACACTTTTCCATATTGTAGATGTTGAGTATAGCTGGATTAGTGCGCTTCAAGAAAAAGAGGATAACGAACCACAGTTTAAAGATTATCAATCAATCAAAAAAGTGAAAGCGCTATCTGATTCATATCGACGAGAATTAGAAGAGTTTTTGCAAATATGGTCTGGTGACCTAGAATATAAGATATTAAAAGCTTCGTGGACAGACAAAATATATACATACGGAGAAGTGTTACGACATGTAATTGTGCATGAAATTCATCACATTGGCCAGCTATCTATATGGGCGAGAGAACTAAATCTTCAGCCTGTTTCAGCAAATTTAATTGGAAGGGGATTATAAATTTAGAGGCCGACTTGCATTTGTATTGCAAGTCGGTTTTTATATTAAAGAGAATTTTTAGTTAAAATCCTCGGCTTTTTTTTGACGTATATATAAAAACATTAAGATTGTAATGATGAAAAAGATCATAATCGTTTGTATGATTAAATTTTTAAACTGAAACAATATTGTCCAAGATGTAACAGCATCTTTAAAAGCTTGGAGTGCAGAGTACGAGGAAGGATCAAAACCGTACTGAAGTAACTTTTTTGTTTCAATAAAAGTACTGTTTTCATCACCGGCGTCTAATATTACTGAAATAAGTCTAGTATCTCCTCGTGTGGCTGTACTGACAAAACTATAATTACCATTAGTTGAAAAACTAGTTTGTAAGCCGTCAACACCTTGGAGTTTAATGTTTTTATTAAGGGAATATATCATTTTATTTGTATTGAAAACTTTTGAATCTTTGAAGGTAAATTGGTAAGAGGTTAGTTTCGTAACAGTCAATACATCTGGAAAGTCTTTTACTAATTGTGTTGCTAGTTTAGCGACATCTATCGATGTTGTAGTTGATTGTTTATTCGTATCGTTATTAATTCCAGTAGCATTTAGAAACGGGGATGGTTGTGATAACTTTAGTTGTTTTGCTTTGTCATTCATTAAAAGTGTAAAGTTATCTTCGTTTCCAGCAATGTGTTCTGCAAGGGCAAGTGCGGAACGATTATTCCCTGTCAAAAACAATGCATGAAGTAAATCACGAACCGTCGTTTTATCTTTCGAAGTTACTTGTACAGGACTCGTTTCTGCTCGGAAAACTTCGTTACTTATTTTTACTAATTCATCTAACTGTATTTTCCCTTCATTCAGTTGTTCCAGTGCGATATACTCTGTCATTAATTTAGATAAAGTAGCTGATTGTATAGGAGTTTCTTCATTTTTTTTATAAACAATCTCACCAGAATTAGTATCTATTAAAATAGCTGATTTAGCTTGAATAATTGGACCATTTACATAAAGATAAAAATATAAAAAGATAAGTGCAGTAATAAGAAAAGATAATAATAAAACTGTTATTTTTTTCAAGAATTGCATTAGCGATCCTCCTAATATTACATCAATAATATTATTGTAAAAAGGAATGCTTAATTAGGAAGAAAGAAAAGGTAAAGAATTTCTAAAGAATTATAAAGGATTATTAAATTTTGGATATTAATGGAATGTAAAAGGTTCAATTTCTTATATGATAAAAAATTGAACCTATAAATATGTGGTATTAAGCTTTATAAGGGAGTAATTTTACAGTGAAAGTTGTTTTTTTATCATCGCTATATACTTCAATTGTTCCTTTATGCAATTCAACAATACTTTTTGCAATTGCTAATCCGAGCCCAGATCCACCAGTGTTTGTTGAACGTGATTTTTCAACACGATAAAAACGTTCAAAAATATGAGGTAAATCAGTACTAGGGATAGGTTGTCCGTAATTTGTTATATCAATTGTAATCATGTTATTGCTTTCGTAAGCGGTAATATCAATATGATCTCCATCATTTCCATAAGTAATAGCGTTTATGATTAGATTTTCAAACACACGTACTAATTTATCCCCATCAGCTAGTACCATTAGCTTTTGAGATGGGAAAGAAGGGCGACATTCAATATTAGCTTCTTGAAGCTGTATCCGAAATTGGACAGTTAATTGTCCAAGCAATTCTACAATATCAATGGGAGCAGAATATAAACTTAACTCTTTATTTTGAACACGTGTATATTCAAACAAGTCATTCATTAATGCATTAAGACGGGTTACTTTATCGTAAATGACTTGAATATAGTATCGTAATTCTACTTCATCTCTATAATTATCATGATGGATTAAATTTACGTATCCAACTATAGATGTAAGAGGGGTTCGTAAGTCATGTGATACATTTGTAATAAGTTCGCTTTTTGCTTGTTCTGCCTGTCTTTCTTCATCAATCGAAACTTTTAATTGCTCAATAATTTGATTGACCCCAGTTGCCAGTTCTTCTAAATAATTATGGTGTACGATGGAAACTTTATGATTAAAGTTTCCACTTGCAATATACCGAATCTCTTCAATCATTTTTTTTATACAAGTTTCATAGTAAACCTTTCTTTCATGACGATAAAAAATGTATAAATAGGATGAGAAAATAGAAAATAAAAACAAATAAGATACAATCATCATCCATAAAGACTCTTTTAATCCAATATATTTTTCATGGCCAAAAATTCTAATGAATTCTTTTCCTAGTTCGCTTAGAGTAAGTGAACTCTCAATTACACTCGTTACGAGGCGAAATATAATTAATTCGGTAATTGGTGTAAGAGTGATAGCTAATAAAAGCCAAAAAATAAGCTTCCACTTTGGTATATCTTTTAATATATCAAATGCTTCATTTCTCAATTTTATATCCTACTCCCCAAACCGTATGAATTAGTTTTTCACCATTCATTACGGTTTCAAGTTTATCGCGTAAATTACTAATATGGACCATTACCGTTTTATTAGAACCATAACCGTCTTCATTCCAAACTCGTTCGAATATCTCTTCAGAGCTAAATACTCTTCCAGTATTACTCGCTAGTAAATATAAAATATCAAATTCGATAGAGGTGAGTTTAATATATTCTCCATTTACTTTAACAGTATGATTATGTTTATGTATTTCAACAGAACGAATACGAATAATACCATCTTCATTCTTTTGGGAAGTAGCATTTTGGAAAGAGGATCTTCGTAATAAAGCTTTCACTCTAGCCACTAATTCTAGTGGATTAAACGGTTTAATCATATAATCATCTGCGCCGGTCATAAGTCCTAAAATTTTATCCATATCTTCAGCCTTTGCACTAAGCATAAGGATAGGTACAGTATTATTTTCACGCACTTCTTGACAAACTTCCAATCCGTTTCGTTTTGGCATCATAATATCTAAAAGCATAAGGTCAACTTCATATGTACATATCATTTGTAATGCTTCATCACCATCATAAGCTTTATAAATGTTATAGCCTTCATTTCGTAAATAAACAGCCAGTAATTCTACAATATCTTTATCATCATCAATAATTAATATGTTTTTATTCATTTTATAGTTAGTTCCTTTCCTTACAATTAATCAACATTACTATAATATCAAACATTTATGTATTTTGTAGTAATGTTTCTACATAAAATTTCATGTATCGTATTAAAAAGGAATTAAAACATTCATAACGAATATAAAATAAGAAGGATATTTAAACTCCACATTATACTGAAAGATAGTTATAAGGGGGACTTGCTATGTTATATAATGATATATATTCATTTACTTCAACTGGAAAAATAGAAAATGATATTAAAGCTTTTCTATTAAAATACAATAAAGAATTTACATATAAACATTCAATTCGTGTGGCAAATGAGGCGAGAAAAATTGCAAAAATATTTTATGAAGATGAAGAAAAAGCAGCGATTGCAGGGTGTTTACATGATATTAGTGCAATCTTTCCGAATGAGGAGCGGATTGCAGTTGCTGAAGAATTTGGCATAGAAATATTACAAGAAGAACGAGAATTTCCAATGATTATTCATCAAAAATTATCGAGAGTAATTGCAAAAGAGGTATTTAAAGTAGAAGATAAAGAAGTTTTAAATGCTATCTGTTGCCACACTACGTTGCATAAACATGCAACGAAGATGGATTTAGTATTATTTATTGCTGATAAATTAGAATGGGATCAAATAGGGACACCGTCATATTTAATTGAGGTAAAAAAAGGATTGGAAAAATCTTTGGAACATGCTGCTTTTGTATATATTTCATATTTGTGGGAAAGAAAAGATACATTAAAAGTCATACATCCGTGGCTAGAAGAAGCATATTGGCATTTAAAAGAAATTGTAGAGTAGAAAGGGTATGAAAATGCAATTTAAAGAATATATGAATCAAACATTTCCAGGAGTTACGTTAGTACCGTACATATACTCTCAGTGGGAAAATCATCTTCATTTTGATTTTGGGAAAGATAAATATCAATTCAAAGAAGATGGTAACACGTATAATATGGAATATTTCACACAACTATATAGGTATAATAAAAATCTATTTAAAGATATATTTTCAAAAGAAGATACCGTCTTTTTAATCACAAATGTTTATCGATTTAAACAGGAAAATATAAAAAATCTGCAGAAAATAAATGTATACAATAGATTTATTAAAAAGAGCGGTTTAAAGTTTCATATTAGACAAGAAACATTACCTTTTCTATTTGAAGATGAAGAAGCTGACTTATATTGTACATATCAATTTTCTTTAAAATGTCTTGCTGAAGATATTAAATATGAACCGCTTATTCAAGCAGCTAATCATGAAGATTTCCCTGACCTATGTCCACGTCTAGGGCGAAAAAAAGAAATTTCATATCCAGATGTATTTTTTATAAATGTAACAAAGGATATTATCATGTTTATTTATGGTGATAGAGGATGTGAAGTAATTGCGAAGAATAAAGAAAAGATACGGGATTTATATGAGAAGTATAAAGAGTGGATACCAGAATATGAACGAGAGAGTATAGATGACTTATTTACATGAAAATAGGAGGAAGTGAAGTGTGTAATGAAAAGGATCGCAATTGTATCTGCATGGGAACCAGAGCTTACGTATTTGCATCAACATTATCCAAGTGAGCGTGTAGAAAAAATAGCAGCTTGGGAATTTCATTTTCATTCTATTAATGAATTAGAAGTTATTTCAGTTGTAACTGGTGTCGGTAAAGTAAGTTGTGCTAGTTGTGTACAACTATTAATAAGTGAATTCCAGCCAGACCAGTTATTTATGACAGGGATTTGCGGGAGTTTATCAGATAAGGTGAAAAATGGACACATCGTTGTAGCTCTTAATACTTTGCAGCATGATGTTACTGCGGCTGGTTCAGGAGAAGATAGTTTTAATCTATATGATGGTAGAACAGCACCTATTGAAACAACTAAATCACTCGTAAAACGAATGAAGAAATTGCGTTCGTATGACCCGGTCCATTTTGGTACATTTCTATCTGGAGATCAACGTATTCGAAGTTCAGAAATGAGGTATTTACTTCATACTGTATACGGTGCTTTAGCCGTTGATCAAGAAGTGGCAGCATTTGCTTATGTATGTCGTGTAAATAACAAACCATTTCTATGTTTAAAAGCTGCCTCAGATCAAGCGAATGACAAAACGAAAGAAGAACAAAAGGTTTTTAAAATGTTAGCATGTGAACGAGCGTGTGAGCATTTAATTACTTTTTTACGTGTTTATGAGATTACTGTAGTTAACAATGTATAGTAAGAGGAGTATAGTGATGAAAGCTACAAATAAAATAGCGATTCTTGGTGCGAATGGAAAAGTCGGAAAATACCTCGTAAATCAAGCGTTAGAAAAGGGCTATCAAGTACGAATATTAACGAGAAATTCTAAAAATATGACGATAACTAATGAAAATATAGAGACTATCCGTGGGGATGCCCGCGATTTTTCAGTCATACAGGAATTACTTCAAGGGTGTAAAGCTGTGATTAATGCGGTGGGTCAGCCGAAAAATGAACCTTATATTTTTAGTACAGTTACGAAGCATATTTTAAAAGTAATGAAGGAATATGAAATGAAGCGCTATATTCTTATTTCTGGAGGCTCCTTAAATGTAAAAGGAGATCAGAAGGGAATTGCAAATAAAATAGGGGCTAATTTGTTTCGATTATTTCTTCCAAAGATGATGCAGGATAAATATAAAGAATTGCAAATTATACAAAGTAGTGAAATAGATTGGACAATTGTTAGATTACCATTTGTTATAGAGAGAAATGGGATTGGTGATATTAAAGAGAGTTTAGTAGATATGCCAGGAATCAAAATTCAAAATGGGGATATTGCACCGTTTGTAGTAAAACAAATTAATAGTGAAAGATATATAGGAAAGTGTCCGCTCATTTCAAATTAAGAGATATCGTTAAAAATTAAAGAATAATGGATATAATGGATATAATGGATATAATGGATATAGTGGTAATAGTTTATTTCATGTGTTTGAATGTTGAGTTTAATACAAGTAAGTGGAGGATAATTCTATATGATTCAATATAAAAGGTGTAATGAAGTAAATATTGATTTAGTATATGAAGCGTTTAAAGATGGTTTTTCTGATTATATTATTAAAATGGAAGTTTCAAAAGAGGATTTTGTACAACGGTTTTTGGGACCAGAAGGTAACTCGCTAGAACACTCCTTTATTGCGTTAGACGGTGACAAATGTGTTGGTGTAATACTTGGTGGTATTAAGGTATATGAAAGTATAAAAACAATGCGCTGCGGAACATTAGCTGTTCATCCAGAATTTCGAGGCATTGGTGTAAGTCAAAAGTTATTTGAGTTACATAAAGAAGAAGCGACACAAAATAAATGTAAGCAGCTTTTTCTTGAAGTTATTGTAGGAAACGATCGGGCGATTCATTTTTATAACAAATTAGGTTATGAAAAAGTATATGATCTTTCTTATTATAATTTAAATGATTTAACTAAAATAATGAATAAAGATAATAAAAAGATTGAAGTAAAACAATTAGAATTTCCAACATTTAAAGTTGAGATTCAGAAATGGCTAAACTTCCATATAAATTGGCAAAATGATATTGATTATATCGAAAAAACAAATCATACATTTTACGGTGCATATGTTGATAGTGATATAAAAGGTTCTGTATGTGTAAATGAACAAGGAAAAATTAGTTTTATTTTCATAGACAAAGACTATAGAAATATTGGTGTTGGGACGAAATTATTACAGGTAGCAAGTGAAGAATTAAAGTTATCAAGTTTATCAATTGGGTTTCCAAACAACAATTTACTGAAAGGGTTTTTAAAGAAATCTGGATTTGAAAAGAATTCTTTAGCACAATATGAAATGTATTTATTGCTATAAAAAGCGGAAGGAATTATTCTTTTCGCTTTTTATTTTGTACTATAAACGTTTTTGCTGTATGTGGGAGGATAAGTAAAAATAACAGAAGTTTTGTTACCTATCTTATTAAGCTAACTGGCACTTTAGTTGAAGAAGGAAAAAATATAATAAACATAGAATATATTAATACATTAAAAGCTTTATGAGGTGAAAGTGATGGGAATTAAGCAAGACGAAATTAAAGTAGTAGTCGGAGCTGGAGTATTTAATAATAATCCAGGTTGGGTTCAAACTAGAGAAGATGAACTTAACTTGCTAGATAAAACTACTTGGGAAGAGCGATTTGAATATAATTCTATTTCAGCTATTTTAGCAGAGCATGTATGGGAACACCTTACGTTTGAAGAAGGTGTAAAAGCAGCTGAAATTTGTTATAAATTTTTAAAGCCAGCAGGGCATATTCGGTGCGGTGTTCCTGATGCGTTTTTCCGAGATGAAGCATATCAAAATATAGTTCAAATAGGCGGGCCTGGTCCGAAAGACCACCCAGCAGCAAGTCATAAAATTGTTCATAATTATAAAACATTAAAGAAAATGTTTGAAACTGCTGGATTTGAGGTAGTTTTACTTGAATATTGTGATGAAAATGGTCAATTTTATTACAATGAATGGGATGCAAACGATGGTGTTATTTTCCGTTCGAAAAAGTATGATTCTAGAAATAGAGGCGATAAACTTGGTTTTCCATCGCTAATTATTGATGCAATTAAAAGTTAAGTCATTCAACTAAAGCAGGTGCTGGTACTATAATTTCATGAGTCGCAAATGCGGCTTTTTTATTTGTGCTGTAATCCTAAGTTTAACATGGAAGCAAACATACATAATATGTGATTTTGAACATTACATAACTTGATTTGAATACTATATTAGCTCTTATTCACACCATTTATCTTAAAGGAAATTGCTTTTAAATATTTAATGGAAATATTATGTAAAATAAATAAATTAACGTTTTCTCATGTTGAATTTTTTGTGGAAATGTTGAGGTACGCCTATTGTAATAAACATATGGAGAGAATATATAATAAATCAATGTTCAAATTACCATTCACACATTAAATTAATATTTCATTGCCATAGAGATTTCTTTTATACATAAATTCGTGTAAAATAAGAACATACATTCTATATGCAAGTAGGAGGCAATAAATATGTTGGCTGAAATAGAGAAACAAACTGACGGCTATATTGTGAAATTTGAACGCCAATTTTCTTATACTATAGAGGAAGTTTGGTCTGTTTTAACTGAAAACGGCAAGCTTAAAAAATGGATGTCTAATTTACAGATTGAAAATCTTAAAACAGGTGGAATTATAAAGTTCGACATGATGGATGGTCCATTTTTAAATATTGATATTTTAGAGTGCCAACTAAATTCAGTACTTGAATTCACATGGGATAAAGATCGTGTCCGATTTGAAATACATAAAGAGGAAAATGGTTCTCTTTTACTTCTTAAAGAATACATTCAGGAATTAACTGATCATACACCGAAAGATATAGCTGGTTGGCATATTTGTTTAGATCTTTTTTCTTCCGTTTTAGAAGGAGAAGAGAAGGTGTTTTCAAAAGATGAGTGGAAATATTGGTTTGATAATTATRAGGTTAAGGTTGATGAGTTGAAAGATTAGGGATTAAATTCATGGTATTTATTATATAATTATTATCTTATAAAAATGATTTTTAAAAACAATAAGAATAGAGGTTAATATGAAAGTAAATCAATTAATTGCTAATAACATAAATAAACTTGATACTGTTATTCCGTTTAATAAATCACTTGGTATTGCTGGTTTATCTGGATCTGGAAAAACAACTCTTTGTCAAACAATTGGTGAAGAATCAAAGAAGCGTCTAGTTTCCTTATTGCCAAAGGCTGAATATCAATATTTATTTCCTAATATTATGGAAACTAATTTTAGTGCAATTAAAATGGAAGAAATGCCTTTAGTACTTTTTTTAGGGAAATCATCAATTTCTTCCAATCCGCGTTCGACGATTGGTACTCATACAGGTGTTTTTAAAGAGATTCGTGAAAAATTAGCGGAAGAATTTAATCTTTCTCCTGAAGTCTTTTCATTTAATAATCAATTAGGTTGGTGTGCTGGCTGTAAAGGGCGTGGTACTACTAAAAATATTGAGTGTAAAAAATGTAAGGGGAAACGTTATAGTGAAGAAGTTGAACAACGTACTATTGAGTTATTTGCTGAATCACATACAATTTCGGATATTAACGATTTAAGTGTTGAATCTATTCTTTCACTAGCAGAAGAATTAAATATTAGTGAAGCAAAACAACATATACTGCAAAATATTATCAATATGAACATTGGTTATTTAACATTAAATCGAATTATGGGTACGTTGTCAGGTGGAGAATTAACACGACTTTACTTAGCTGAATTCATGGCAGTAAGTGAAAATGCTGTAATTATTATTGATGAGATTTCCGTGGGGCTTGATCACGAAACATTATTACAAATATTAGAAGAGATCGAAAAATTAGGGTGCAAAAATCAAATTTGGCTCATTGATCATTCAGATACAGTACTGGATACAACGGATGAGCAAATGTTCTTCGGACCTGGTAGTGGAAAATATGGTGGAAAAATCGTAAAAGAATCACCAAGGCCAAAGCCAATACTATCGGAACGAAATTACGAAATGCCAACAGAATATTATACATTCCATGAATTATATTGCCGAAATATCCAAATGACTGAGTTTCAGATTCCTAAAAATAGACTTGTAACTGTTACAGGAGAGTCTGGATGCGGGAAATCTACACTTGTCAATGAGTGTTTAGCTACAGATTTCTTGAAACGATATCCAAAAGATAAACTAGTTATGGTAGGGCAAGATCGAAACCAATCGATTACAAGTCGATCAACTGTAGCAACTTTCTTAGATATTAAAAAGAAACTGACAAAGTATAGTGAAGAAATTGATGATATTTTTGAGCGCTCAATTGAGGATATTATTGAGGAAATTCCAAACGAAGATATTGCGTATAAACGCTTGAGCCTACTAATCAAATTAGGACTGGGCTATTTAACATTAGAACGAAAAACACAAACATTATCAACGGGTGAGTTTCAATGTGTTCATTTAGTTTCTGAGTTATTTGCAAAAACAAGAAATCCACATACATTGTTTATTTTTGATGAGCCTTCAAAAGGTTTATCGCAAAATATTTTAAATCAATTTATAGATAGTGTTAGAGGGATATTACAAGATGAATCAGTCTCTATCATAATGATTGAGCATAACAGTTACATGCTAGAAAGTTCTGATTATATTGTTGATTTTGGAAAAAGACAGGTTGAATCTATAGAGCATCTTGATGTAGTAAGTCATGAGGATTATTATCGTCAAAAAAGAAGTGTGAATAATGCTGAACAAGTACACATTTCTTCAACGCTTAAGCGTAAAGAAGGAGTTCACTATTTAAAAGAAAATCATATTAACTATTTTAAAAATGCTGAAAACGTTTATAAGGGTGGTATTTTAAAAAGCTTATCATCAATGGCACGATTAATTTATGGTGAATATGAATCTGATACAATGGCACCTGTTGTTGCTATTGATCTCGAAAGACATTTGTATAGTCAATATAGTTTCTTATATGAAATTGGTGGATTGATCAATCATATTGTAGCTGCTCATCCGACTAATAAAGATACGAGAATCTTCGATTTCTATTCTCAGGATAATCATTGCCCATCATGTTCTGGACGTCTTCAAATTGAAGTTTTTGATAAAGAAATTACAATTCAAGATAAAAATGTTCCATTTTGGGATGGTCTATTCGATCTGGAAATCATGAAAGTATTAAAATTTTATCAATATGAAAAAATAGAATTTCTATTTGAAGAAATTAAAAATGAGCTTGGTCATGATTTGTCAAAGAGCTATAATGATATGTCTGAGGAAGAAAAACATACATTTTGGTACGGCTATTTTGATAAGTCCTTTTATGATAAGAAAGGAAAGACACGTAGAACATGGGTAGGATTTAATACGATTATTGGCGGGTATATTGTTATTTCAAAAGCAGCTATTAAAGAAGATATTAAGACTTCTAAAGAAATGATGAAATGTCCAATTTGTAAGGGGACTTTATTAAATCACCACAAACCACTTAATTTTGGAGATACAGATATTCGTGAAATTATTAATCAGCCGCTTAACGAAGTATTAAAAATTGTAGGAGATTTGCCTGTACTCGTCAAATTGAAATCTATCGTAGGTGACGATATGATTATGACAGAAGATGTTTCTTTATTACCTAGAAATATACAAGTCGCACTGAAAATGTTTGAATTAGAACAAGCAAGCTTTTCAAATTATGAAATGGTGTTACAAAATGTTTTACCATTCTGGGATGAAATAAAAGGAAATATAGAATCCATTTGCTTCAACAATCAAGTAACTATTTGTGATTTCCCTAATGTTTATGAAACAAGAGAAACCATTATAGATAAGTATTTCACAAATGGTAAATATAAAAAACTAACATATGTATACGAAGCATTTGGTTACAAAAAATTAGTTACCCAAATTAATAAAATTAAAAAAAGCAACCCGTGTTCATTCTGTAACGGAAAAAAAGTTATAACCGAAGATAATCTACATGATGGCGTGTTTAAATTAATAATTCCATGTATAACTTGTAATGCAAGTGGTATTAACGATGAAGGACTTAAAGAAATCGTTGATGGAATAGATGTGCAAACATGGTTAACCGGAAAAGTTAGTGATGTTGTGGATGAAAGCTTACGAACTGAGGATGTTGCAGACATTCTAATATTTAATCGAATTCGTGAGTTGAATAAGCGAGAAATGATGGCAGTTTATGAATGTCTTGAGAAAAATAATTAAATTAAGAAGAATAAAAAATAGTGGTCAGTTAGGGATTAAAAACTCATTTGCAATAATCTGCAAATGAGTTTTTATGTTGAAGAAGAGTTTCTTTAAACGTGTTAAGGTAGATAAATAATAGAGCAAGAAAAATCTATTTGTAATACCAATATAAATTATTCTTAAATTTTAAACTGAAAGGTATTACAGGTTGGCATTTATGTTTAAGTTTTGTTAGTCTTTCTAAGATGTAAATAAATTTATCTGTGAGAGTTAGTTTTAAATCGTTAATTATGATCATTTATTATATAATTATTGACGTATAAAAATGTTTTTTGGGGATAATAATTTAGGTTATTTGGATAATATAACAATATAACAAAAGGAATATGCTACTTTTTTAGTGATTGTGTAATTATTAGAATTTTTAAATTTAACAGAAATATATACTTGAATGAAGTATATATTTCTGTTAAATTTATCCTATGGACAAAACAAGTTTAATTAAAGGTCATTTAGAAATGTGTGTGTTATCTATTTTGTCGAAAAAGAAAAGTTATGGTTATGAAATTATGAAAGAACTTGAAGTACACAATTTAAAATTGAAAGGAGTAGGAAGTATTTACCCTATTTTAACTAAGTTAAAAAATCAAGAGTGGGTAAATACTTATCAAGAAGTAACAGACAGTGGTAAAGTTAGAATCTATTATGAAATTAATGAAAACGGGAAAATACGTCTTGAGAAGAAAATTAATGAGTGGTTAGAATTGCAATCTGATATTAAAATATTATTAAAGAGTGGTTTGAAAGGAGACCTTCTGAAATGAGGAGTGAATTAAAAGGTAAAGAACAGCAATTTTTAACTGGCGTACTTAAGGAATTAAAGCAATACGATATAAGTTTAGAAGAAAGGGAAAATATTAAACAACAAATTTTAGAGCATATCCAAGAATGTCGTGAACATGGTGAAGAAAGTATAAATGACCTAGGAACGCCTCAATTATTTGTTCAAGACTTTTTGGAGATAAATGAAATTGATCTGCGAGTGAAAATGAAACAACTTCAAAATGAAAAGGGAAATTCGAGCACATTTATCTTAGGTGGCATATTCATCGCAGTTATTACTTACCTCATCTCACAAACTACACTTTCACTATTTTTAACTGAATCATTTAACGGAACTAATAGCAAAAATACATTTAATTATAATCTTTTATATCGTATAGCAGAGAATCAATGGTGGAACTATGTATTAATAATGTTTAGTTTTACGCTCTCTATATTAGTATTTATTAGCCTAATAAGTTATAAAAAAAGAAAGCTATCTAAAGTATAATGAAGAAAACTATCTATAAACTATTTCAAATTTGTATTCTTTGTAATGTATTAATATTATGTATCGTACATCCAAAAGTTTATGCTCAGCAAAATATTAAAGTTACATTAGATAAGTATATTGAAAAATTTATAAAGGAACAGAACATTCCTGGAGCTTCCGTTGCAATTGTACATCATAAAGATGTATTCTTTACAAAAACATGGGGGATTACTGGGGAGTCTGAAAAAAAGGTAACTAGTAAAACCCCATTTGCGATTGGCTCAATAAGTAAATCTTTAACAGCTTTAGCTATAGTCAAGTTAATAGAAGATAAAAAAATAAAATTAGAGGATTCAGTTCAACAACATCTTCCTTGGTTTAAAGTAAAAGATAATCAATCGACCTCAAATATAACAATCCAGCATCTATTAACACATTCAAGTGGAATGAGTACCTATGAAGGTTTAGCATTATCAGATAAGCAATCAAAGACTACTACGGCTATAAAAGAAAATGTAATGAAACTGTCGAATGTAACATTAACTGCTCCCCCAGGACAAAAATATCAATATAGTAATGCAAATTATCTCGTTCTTGGTGCACTTATTGAGGAAGTTTCAAAAGAGACATACTCTACTTATATGGAGAAGCAAATTTTTCAGCCATTAAGAATGAATGGTGCAGCAGCAAATAGTGAAGATTCTTATAAAAAGGGTTATTTAACAGGTTATCAATCATGGTTTGGAATACCAAGAAAAAGTACGGTGTCGTATGATAATGGTGGGACACCATATGGATATATTACAGCAAATCTAGAAGATATGATTCAATACATTAAGTTTTTGAATCATCAAGAGCATACACAATTTTTAAATAAAGATAGTATGGATCTTTATTTATCTCCATTATATAAAATAGATTCAGCGAAATATTATGGTTTTGGACTGAGGACAACAAATATAAATGGAAACGAAAAGATGGTTTGGCATTCAGGCTCAACTCCTGATTCACATGCAGAAATATTTATTTTAAATGAAACTGGCTGGGGTGGTGTGATTTTAACGAATAAAAATCATGTTTTAGAAGAAGCATCACTACCAGAATTTAAAAAAGGGATTATTAATATTTTGAATGGTGAAGAACCGGTTGATATACCAAAAAATATACCAATAGTTCAAATTGTTATGTCAATATTAATATTCGCACTTTTTATTACAGCAATTATGTTAATAATAAAGTATAAACGTAAGAAAATTTGTAAAAAAATGACCTGGCTTTTTCTAGGGAGTTTATTTCTAATATTATCTATTACTTTAATTCCACTTCTTATTTATAGTACAAATTCACCGTGGCAGACGATTAAAATGTTTTCTGCAGATGTAGCGTTGCTCATTAGTATTATAGTTACTTTATTGAATGTAAATGGATTAATATCAATATCTATTGCGTTGAAAAGCGAATTGGTAAATAAGTCGTAAGAGCTTTTAATTATATAAATATAATACATTAAATAATCGTTTAAACTGTTATAAATAGTTGACTCTCACACAATGTCATTGTTTAAGCTTAAGTTGAGCTTCGAATAATTGTAATAAATAGGAGGAACTAATGTTCAAAATAGGAGATTTTTCAAAACTTTCTTCCATTAGCATACGTATGTTGAGACATTACGATAAAGTGGAATTATTACAACCAGTAAAAGTCGATGAGCAAAGTGGTTATCGATTTTATTCAGCAGCCCAATTAAAGAAAGTAAATCAAATTCAAGTGTTAAAAGATATGGGATTTAATATTGTCACTATTAAAGAATTAGTAGCGAGTGAAAATATTGAAGTAATAAAGTCACAATTTGAAAATCGTAGTGCTCAAGTAAAGGAAGAAATGGACAATCTCAAAAAACAATTACGTCTCCTCGAAGACTCAATGAAAACGATGAGAGAGGATGTTATTGAAATGAACTATCATGTTTCATTAAAAGAAATTCCAGAAAGAAATGTAGCAAGTGTTAGAAAAGTTATTCCATCGTATAATTGCGAAGGGGATTTATGGAGTATATTGATGCAAGAAATTAATGTTAAAAATATTAGTATAGCTAATCCGAGTTATAGTATTGCTGTCTTCCATGATCAAGAATATAAAGAAAATGATGTAGATGTAGAAATACAGCTAAATATTTTAGGGGAGCATGAAAATACAAAAGATGTTAATTTCAAAAAGATAGATCCATCCTATGTAGCTTCAATAACAGTTAACGGAAGTTATGAACAAATGACAGCTGTAAATGAGGCGGCAGCAAAATGGATTGAAACGGAAGGTTATGAATTAGCTGGACCGATGTTTAATATTTATCACGTTAGTCCAGCGATGGAATCAGATCCTAATAAGTGGGTTACAGAGGTTTGTTATCTGATAAACAAATAAGCAATAAAGTAAAAAAGGCATCGTATATGCCTTTTTTACTTTATTTCTATCTGGAAATATTTAGCACAAAGGACTCGTTGATTAACCATAATAGCCTCCTTAATACTAGTTAATCTAAGGAGGCATTGAATTGTTATAAATTAATGATATGTGTATCCTCCATCAGGAAATAATACATTACCTGTAGTAAAACCATTTTGCATTAAATACAGGACAGTATGTGCAATTTCATCATTATACCCAGGTCTCTGTACAAGAGAAAGAGATTTATAATCTTCATAAGCAGCTAGTCTTTTCTCATTTTGTTCATTCTCTCTTCGTATCGTTCCAGGAGAAACAACGTTAACTCTAATAGGAGCTAATTCAACAGCTAAAGCTTTCCCTAAGCTTTCAATAGCACCATTACAAGCTCCGTAAGCAGGCGCTCCTTTAAGTGGCCGTTGACTAAATGCACCGGACATTAATACGATAGATCCAGAGTTTGAGAGAAAAGGAATTGCATATTTTACGGCATAATATTGTGGCCAAAACTTTCCGATAAAGCTGCTTTCGGCGATATCATCTGTAGCAGTTATTGATCCAAGTGTGTAAGAGGCTCCTGGTGTGAATAAATGATTAAAATTCCCAACCTTCTTGAAAAAATCTTGTAATTGCTCTTTATTTTGATTATCCAATACATAAGTTTGAAGATGGTTGTTATTTATTATTTCTCGAGCAGCCTTTAATTTTTCTTCCGAGCGCCCTGCAATAATAACATGTGCTCCTTGTTCAAGTGCTTGTTTTGCTGTTGCTAATCCAATACCAGAACTCCCGCCGATGATAACGATATGTTTATCTTTTAATACAGGAATAGACATGATTAAACATCTCCCTTAATATAAGATTTAAAATAAGTTGTGTTAATTTTATTATTCGTTAAAAAATGACTACTGAAAAGTACGCACTTTATGTGTACTTAGTCGCGAATTTCGTACTAATCGCTTGTTATATGGATACATAATATAAAAAATTATTCATTATAATTTATGATTTGAGGGGAGGGGTGAGGAAAATGAATTTAGAGGAACCGAAATTAAAAGGAGTAATAGCGACATTACAAATAATCGGTGGGAAATGGAAGCCACTCATTTTATTTATATTATTAACAGATGGAACGAAACGGTTTGGTGAATTAAAGCGATTAATACCAGGCATTTCTCAAGGAACATTAGCGAAGCAGCTTCGTGAATTAGAGCACGATCAACTAATAAAACGTGAAATTTATCAAGAAATACCACCTAAAGTGGAATATAGCTTAACTGAGCATGGAAAAACAGTCAGTATTGTTTTGGATAGTATGTGTGGTTGGGGAAGAGGACATTTAGAATATATCGATAAAAACAAACTATAATATTATTATGTAAACTAAATGTGATGTGTCGAAACATATCGTTTTAATAATTTGTATTTTATAATATATAATTAAATAGTACTACAGGTTATTATATAGGCAGTCTTCCGGATGAGGTGATATAGATGAAATGCTGTATCGTTCGAAGTAACTAGTTGTTCGGTGCTGAAAAAATACGTAGCAGATATAAAAGGAGACATAGGCCCTTTTACGATAAAATCAACTATGAGTCTATTTCAAGGATCATCATAATTAAACATTTGATGCATTTTTGCAAAGGGGAAATAATAAAATGAACGAATTAGAGTACAAAAACTTTTATGATAAAGTAGGCAGATTAAATGGATGGGATTTTAGTAAAATAAAATGTGAAACTGTAGGAGATTCATGGGACTTTTATGGCGAGGTAAAAGAAAGGTGCAAGTCATCACATATTTTACTTGATGTTGGTACAGGTGGAGGAGAAAATGTACTTAACATAGCATCTTCAGCTGCATCACTGATTGGAATAGATAATTCTAATGGAATGATCAAAACAGCACATTTTAATTTGAATAAAGCAGGTGTACAAAACGTTGAATTTCTCCAAATGGATTCTGAAGTTTTAACGTTTCCGCATGCTCATTTTGATATTGCTTCAAGTTGTCATGCGCCGTTTGTAGCATCTGAATTGGCAAAAGTAATGAAAAAAGGTGCTTTTTTCTTAACACAACAAGTTAGCGAATATGATAAATTAAATCTTAAAGAAGCATTTGGTAGAGGGCAATGCTTAGGTGAAAGAGATGGTACGTTAAAAGATAAGTATATGGGTGAACTTATTAGTGCAGGATTTGAACTCGTGCAAGTACGTGAATATGATGTAACCGATTATTACAGTACTCCTGAGGATCTCATTTTTTTATTAAAACATACGCCTATTATTCCTAGATTTGGAGAAAAAGAAGAGGACTTTAATATTTTACAAAAGTTCATTGACGCTAATAGTTCCGAAAAAGGTATTCGTACGAATTCAAAAAGGTTTATGATTATTGCTGTTAAATCATAGTGTATTTTAACGTAAAAGCTGATTTTCTTTAAAAGAAAATCAGCTTTTTTTGTGGGAAAGAATGCAGGGAAAACTTAAAAATCATAGAAATAGGTAAAGTGGTAATCTAAAAATTGAAATATAGGGGATAATTATTTTGAAACGTTACTATATTAACAACGAAAAAATAAACGCACATATTACTGAGTGGGGAAATAATGAAAAACCCGTTATCTTTTGTTTACATGGGTTAGGTAGTACGAGTTTAAGTTTTATAGAAATTGCAGAAGAATTAAAGGAAGAGTATAGATTTATCTCCATTGATGCACCTGGGCATGGTAAAACACCGCCCTTTGAAAGAATGGAAGATTATGAGATGCTGAATTTAGCAAACTGGTTAAATGAAATAATAAATGAACTGAGAATTGAACATTTCTATTTTTTATCACATTCGTGGGGAAGTTTTGTAGCACTATTTTATTTATTAAATAATCCAGAAAAAGTACTAGGAAGCATTCTTATTGATGGAGGATATCAAACAAAAAGGCTTCAAGAAGAAACGCTTGAAGAGGAAATCGCGTATTACGAAAAGGATTTTGAAGAATATATTTTTAATAATTGGGATGGATTTTTCAAAAGTGAAAAAGAAGCATATACTAGGTGGTCTCCATTGTTGGAAATTGCTGTAAAAGACCTAGGGATTGAAATGGATAATGAATTATGTTGGCATGCGAGAGGTACAACAGCTGGTAATATAATAAGAGGTATGCATAAAGATGAAACGATAGATATTTACGAGAAGTTACCGGCTAATATTATATTGCTTCGAGCTACAGTTCCACAAATATGGGATGAATATAGAGATAAAACAGTGAAAATTTTCAAGTTAAAAACTGGCGCGAAAGTAAAATTAATCTCTGATACTACACATTTGTTACACTGGGATAAACCAGAAGTTGTTATAGAGGAAATAAAAAGTAATTGGAGCTAACATATTCATACTAAAGTTGTAGTTTTTACACGAAAAATCCACCCTTCGGTTTGATTTTATCTATTTATAAGTGTAATACAATAAGAATAGATAATAAGAAACAAGGGGGAATGTAAAGTGATTACACATATATCAGATATAAAACTACAAACGGTTTCTATAGAAGGGGTAAAACAAGTTTATAAAGACATATTATCTTTTCAAATAAAAAAAGAAACCACATCATATATTCAATTTGAAGTAACACCGTATACAACAATTAGTTTTCAAGAAGTATATGAACCAATTGCACCTGCGCATTTCGCTTTTGGGATCCCATATTCAAAGTTTCATGAAACGGCAAAATGGCTTAAAGAGTCTAGATTACTCATTGTGAAATGGAAAGATGGTCATACAATTGGTGAGGAGAATGGTCTATTCAATTTATACTTTAAAGATGGTGATGGAAATCTTCTCGAAATTATTGCACATAGTTATGTTAAAGAAGATGTATTAGTCCCGCATTCACCGTTAAACATTTTATACGTAAGGGAAATTGGTCTTCCGGTTAAAAGTGTACCTGTATTTACGGAATGGTTGAAATCAAATCTAGACATGAAAACGAAGGAAGATGGGGATATTTTTAACTTTGTAATAGGTGGCACTGCATATATCGTTGCAACCTGGTGGCAGCGACCGTGGATTCCAATCGCGATGAAAGCTTTACCACCGAAAGTACATGTTTCATTTGGAACACCGGATCATGCGTTTTTACAACAAATCCAAAATAACTTTAAGAAAAATGGTGTTCCATTTGAAAGTAAACATACTGAAGTATTGTTTATTCAACAAGGGTATTCATTTTCTGTTTTGCATACACCAGAGTTTCATTCCGATATTCCTAGAAAATTAAACTTACCACTTTCTATATAATTATAGGGAGGGGTAAGTTTTTTTCATTTTCATGAAGAAGGGTTTCAATATAATTACACTGAATTTATAGAGGACTATAAGGCGTTATTTTAATTTACTGTAAGGAGAGAAATGAATTGAATCTAGGAAATCCGATAGCCAAAGGAAATACGGCTGAAATTTATCTTTGTGATAATAAAGTTGTGAAATTGTTTAAAGAATACCTCCCTAATACAGAATCTCTATACGAAGCACGAAAACAAAAGTATGCATATTCATGTGGTTTATACGTTCCTAAAGTATTTGAAGTTACAGAGATACAAGGTAGACAAGCTATTATTATGGAATATGTAGAAGGGGAAAGTGTTGGTGAGCTTTTGCTTAATAATTTGAGTAAAGCGGAGCATTTCATAAGTATTTGTGTAAGTATACAACAAAAAATTCATGCTATATCTGTGAGCTCGGATGAAATAGAACCGATGGAAGAAAGGCTTTATCGTCAAATTAACTCCGTACATGATCTGGATGAAAAACAAAAGGGAAATATATTAAAAAAGTTAGATTCAATCACATTTGAACCTAGATTATGTCATGGTGATTTACATCCGTTTAATTTAATTATGAGTAATGGTGATGTGAAAATTATAGATTGGGTTGATGCTAGTTCAGGTGATATTCGTGCAGATGTGTTTCGGACATACTTATTGTATTCACAGAATTCAGTGGAATTAGCTGAAATGTATTTACATATATATTGCAAAAAACAGGTTTATTAAGAGATGAAATTTTCCAGTGGGCTCCTATAATTAGTGCAGCTAGACTGGCAGAGACTAAACCTCTGTAAATAAAAGATGTTTTTCATGTATTTATTCTGATTCTTGTAAGGATGGTGTATCATTTGTTTTTTACTCATTGATATTCCCTGTTATTTTTTTCTTGCTAATTCTTTTCGGTTTGTCATATACTTAAAAGAGACCAAACGTTTTCTTTTAGGAGGACACAATGCGTAAAGGTGAATTAACAAAAAKAATGATTCTTGATCGTTCCTCTGCTCTGTTTAATGTAAAGGGCTATAGTGGTTCTTCAATTTCTGATATTATGCGAGAGACTGGGCTGGAGAAGGGTGGTATTTATCGTCACTTTAAAAATAAAGATGACTTGGCTGTTCAAGCCTTTCAGCACGCAACTTCACAAATGGGAGTGCGTTATGTCGAAGAGATAAAAAAAGCATCCAATACGTTGGATAAGTTAAAAACTTTTATTTCAGTTTTTACATCTCTCATTAATAATGATCCTCTTCCTGGAGGGTGTCCAATCATGAACGTAACGTTAGAAGCAGATGATTCCCATCCTCTCATGGCAGTACAAGCACAGATAGCGATGAATCAATTACTTGGAATAATTGAAAAGATTATTACGTATGGAATTGAGCAAGGAGAGTTAAAACCAGATACTCAAGCAAAGCAGATTGCTATCATCTGGATTTCTTCTCTTGAAGGAGCACTTGCCTTGTCACGCTTATACCAAGATACAGTCTATATTGATACAGTATCGTCACGACTTTTAGATGAATTGGAAAAACAAATTACGGCCAAGTAAGCCGTAATTTTTATCGCTAAAAAGAGACTGTTCGGTTTCTTTTTTGAGGGGGTGATCACTTAATAGAAATTCCATGATGGAACTATGAAAAAACGGATGAGAGAAGAATGGTACTAATACAAAATAGTAAATTGAAAAATGTGTAGAGTATGAACAATTTCGGCCTACCTGTTTCTAATTTTTGGAGGAGTGTGAAAAAGGATATGAGAGAAATAGAAACAATCTTAATTGGCTCTGGACCTGGAGGATATGTTGCTGCAATAAGAGCTTCACAATTAGGGAAACAAGTGGCAATTATTGAAAGAGAGAATCTTGGTGGCGTATGTGCTAACGTCGGCTGCATTCCATCTAAGGCACTTATTTCTGTAGGTCATCGTTTTGAGGAAACAAAGCATTCAGAAAATATGGGTATTTTTTCTTCTGGTGTAAATGTTGATTTTGCAAAAGTACAAGAATTTAAAAACAACGTTGTAAAGAAATTAGTAGGTGGTGTAGAAGGGTTATTAAAAAGCAATAAAGTAGAAGTGATAAAAGGTGAAGCTTATTTCATGGATGCTAATACTATACGAGTAACCAATAAAGATGCAGCTCAAACATATACATTTAAAAATGCAATTATAGCTACTGGATCACGCCCAGTTGAAATTCCAGCATTTAAATTTACAAAACGTGTGATTAACTCTACAGGTGCACTTAGTTTAACTGAAGTTCCAAGTAAATTGGTTGTAATCGGTGGTGGTTACATTGGTACTGAATTGGGCTCTGCTTACGCTTCCCTCGGTTCTATAGTAACAATTATTGAAGGAGGTAAAGATATTTTAACTGGCTTCGATAAACAAATGACTCAAATTGTGAAAGAAGACCTTATAAACAAAGGTGTTACAGTAATAGTAGATGCATCCGCTAAAGGTGTTGAAGAAGTTGAAAATGGTGTAATTGTTACCTACGAAATTGGTGGTGAAAAAAAGAAAGTTGACGCTGATTACGTATTAGTAACGGTTGGCCGTCGTCCTAATACTGAAAATATGGGTTTTGAAAAAATCGGTATTGAGTTTTCTGACCGCGGTTTATTAAAAGTTGATCAACAATGTCGTACTAACCTTCCGAACATTTTTGCTATAGGAGATATCATTGCTGGTCCACAGCTTGCACATAAAGCATTTTACGAAGGAAAAGTAGCTGCTGAAGCTATCTCTGGTGAACTATCATTTGTTGATTACTTGGCAATTCCAGCAGTTTGTTTCACAAATCCTGAATTAGCTACAGTTGGTTATACTGAAGAGCGAGCAAAGGCAGAAGGCATGGAAGTAAAAGTGATTCAATCCCGATTTTCAGCAAACGGTCGTGCACTTGTATCAAATGAAGGTAAAGGGTTCTTGAGGCTATTGGTGCGTAAAGAAGATGGTGTATTAGTAGGTGCTCAAATCGTGGGTAATGGTGCATCAGAAATAATTGCCGAAATGGGTTTAGCAATTGAATCAGGCATGACAGTTGAAGATATTGCATTAACACCACATGCTCAACTAACTTTAAGTGAGATTGTGATGGAAGCGGCTGAGGCCTTAATTTACAATTTTAAATAAATATTAATTAATAAAAATTGGATTTCTTCGTTTTTTAGAAATTCTAAATAAAATAAATGTAGAGATAAATAAATATGTAAAAAACAATCTTTACTAATAAACTTCTTAATAACATATTATGGCTAATTGAGCCGTTTTTTTACCGTAAAAAAGAGACTATTCGGTTTCTTTTTGTGAGAGGATTTATTCATTTATTAGAGAATAAAAAGTGAAATTATGGAAAATAAATATGAGAGGAGAATATAAATGAGTCAATTTGTTAATTCAACAATGGAAGGTAAAAATTTTAGTGCTGTTCAAGTAGGAAAGTGGGAGAATCTGCTTCAATATAAAAATGGAAATCCATTTAAAGCTCCTGGAAAGGTATTTCTTAAAGATGACTTACAATGTACAGGAATGGAAGTTTCACTAAATGTTTTCCCTCCAGGCATTTCGATGCCCTTTTATCATAAGCATAGAGAAAATGAAGAGCTGTATATCTTCGTCAAAGGACAAGGGGAATTCAAGATTGATGATGAAATCCTTGAAATCAAAGAGGGTACTGTCATAAGGGTGGCACAAAAGGGGGAAAGAATTTGGCGTAACAATTCAAGTGAACCTCTCTATTTTATTTGTATTCAAGCTAGGGCAAATACTTTGGAAGAAAGTAATATCGAGGATGGTATTAAGCTAGATAAATCCGTTGAATGGATTGAAAAATAGGTGCCACTGTACGATTAAATATCGTTTCGCTCCTTGTATTTTGTCTTTTGAAGAAAACTTATCTATAGAAAAGTACACCCAATTGTTAAACTGAATGTAACAATTGGGTGTACTTCATAGGAAACCAACTGTGTTTAAAGAATGGCTTTTTTCAATCTTTATTCTATAAAGGTTCATTATCCGTACTTGTTCCTCAGTTAACTCTTCTTTATTCCAATACATATGCATTAAACTATATTCGAATATCTCCTTTAATTTAATAAACAATGGAAGCTGCTCTATCATTTCTTTAGGTAGATCATTTTCCTCCTGGTATCCGTCGATTATTGCTTTTGTAATAGAATTCTCATAGTCGACTATGTTGCCATTCCCAACGAAAGAATATTCTATCGCACTATAGACTGGAACAGCTAAATCGAATATGTAAAAATGTTTTTCACAGTCTTGAAAATCAATCATTGTTAAATTTAAATCATTGTCCACTAATATGTTTTCTAACCATAAATCTCCATGAATTAAGCCGTAATTTGAAGTGGACTTTGGCAGCTCCTTTATAGAAGTTAAAACGTCAGATGCAATTTCTCTTATAGTAGTCTCTTCTTTTGGGATATAGTTAAGAAAATTATACTCTTCATTTTCATACCAGTCGTTTATATGTTTTACTGGTTCAATACTTTCAAAATTTTTAGATGCACGATGTAATTTACCAATTTGTTGACCAAGCCTTTTAAATACATTAGAATTCCATTCGTTTCTTGGTAAATGTATACCAGGAGCAGCTTTATATAATACAGCAAAAACTTCTTTGTCTAAGGTTATTTTCTCTACTAAATTCGCCTTTAAAGAAGGTATTATTGGCGGGACTCCTAAGCCCTTTTGATATAAAAAGTTCGTATATGTAACTTCTTCTAATTGCTCTTCATATGTTTTATAGTTTGTAATTCTAACGAAGTAAGTACCTTGTGCTGTGAGACATTGATACATTTCATTTGTTATTGGTGTCATTTCAATAAAATCCAATGGATATAGTTTATTAATTAGTTTAAGTATCTCTTTTTCTATATTATTCATTTTAACTTCCTTTCCAAACATAAATTTTCCACTCACAAAACTACTAGTTCATTAACTTACAAATTTCGTGTTTTATTTGGTAGAATCCTTTAAAAAAGATTTATCCCGTAAAAGTCCGATTAGTATGGGATAATAATCAGTGGGGAGGAACAAACTCCCCACTGATTAAAGTTTCACTTTATTGGAAAGTTAAGTAAATGTATGACAAAATAAGATAGCTGAAAAAATATGAAATGAGTAATTACATATGATATTTAAAGGTTCTAGAGGGTGGTTAATGTTATAAACCACAAGAAATATCAAAAGAAAGAAGAGGATACTTCTTATAATATTTAGTGAGGAGGGAGATAAATGAATGAACATATACAGCTAATGATTGAATGGATTGAGGACAATTTAAAAAAGGAGTTTTCATTAGATGAATTATCTGATTATATGGGGTATTCTCCTTACTTCTGTTCGTTTAAATTTCATCAAGTAACAGGGATAAGTATTAGACGATATATTCTTCTTAGAAGATTGTATTTATCAACGGAAGATTTGACGAATGATAGAAAGATAATTGATATCGCATTTGATTACGATTACTCTTCGCAAGAGGCTTATAGTAGAGCATTTAAAACTGTTTTTGGTATAACCCCAGGAAAATTCCAACTTAACAAAATACCGGTTCAATCATTTATTAAACTCTCAATCAATGATGGAAAGGAGTGGGATAGAATGAATTTTTCTAGAAAAATTGAAGTTAATCAGTTACGAAATGCGAAGAGTGAGCTGTTTGATAAAGATGTACTAAACATATTAAATGGTCAATTTATGTATGAAGAATTTAAAAGTGAAAGACTAATGGGAGAGTCTGATTACGCTCCATTTAATGAAGCTATGTGTGTAAATGCGACTACTGCACAGATTTTTGATGATGAGTTTATTAAAACAAGGGCAGAAGGACACCATGGTACTGTAGAAAATTATATGAAAAAGGTTATTCATCCTTTAGAGAATCTTTTTAAAAAAGAGTATAAATGTATCGTTTTATGGTTTGGTGAGGATATGTTTTGCCAAATGAATCTACTTACCGTACTTTCTTACCTTGAACAGTCTGATTATAAGGGAAAAGTATACTTAAATAGCTTCAGAGAGGATGAATTTAAAGTAAGTCAAATTGAACTTGAATTAGGGAACTATTTTTCTGTTTACAATGAAGTTCTAGTAAATCATAAAAAGCCATCTCATGAGATACTACCTGTAATGTATCAGGCGATAGATTTATATTTAGAGATGCTAAAAGAAAATAATGTAGTAGTAAAGTATATCTCCAAAAATAAAGATTTACCAACACAAGAGTTACTAAAAAGGTTGTTTAATCTTTTTCCAACAATAGGATATGGGGACCTACAATATATAGAGCTTATTAATAAAGCGAGATGAAAATTGAAACTAATTAGAAGAGAATACAGTAAAAAAGATGCACCTAAAAGTATAGGTGCATCTTTTTTACTTATATTTGTTCAAGTAAATTTAATTCCTCTTCTACAAATGCCATTAATTCTTTTATTGTCTCACTAGAAAAATCAAAACGAATTCCAGCTGCTTCATATACCTCTGGTAAGGATTCAGAGCTACCTAGAGATAATGCTTTTTTGTAATTTTGTAGTGCTTGTTTAGGATTCTCTTTATATTGTTTATACATTTGCAATGCACCAAGTTGCGCGATTGCATATTCGATATAATAGAATGGTATTTCGAATATGTGTAGTACAGGTAACCAGCCAGTTGCTATCCAGTTTTCATAACCTTCAATATTTACCACATTCGATTGGTAAGTGTTATGTAATTCTAAATATTTTTCATTTCTTTCTTTAGCAGTATGATTTGGATTTTCATACATCCAATGTTGGAATTGATCAACGATAAGCATTTGTGGTAAATACTTAACAATATCTTTAAAGAAATCTAATTTTGCTTTTATAAATTCTTCTGTATTCTCATAAAATGTATCCCAATACTCCATCGAAAACAATTCCATTGTCATGCTGGCTAGCTCAGCTGATTCTGAAGGGATTTCTAAATATTTTTGTAGCTTTAGCTGCTTCATACATTCATTATGAATACTATGGCCCATTTCATGGAGGAAAGTAGTAACATCATAATGTGTATGATTGAGATTCATAAAGATAAAAGATAATTGAGAAGCAGGTAAGTGTTCGCAAAATCCTCCAGGTGCTTTTCCTTTACGACTTTCTAAATCTAAGCAATCATTTTTATGCATACGGCTCAATAATGCAGAAAATTCTGGGTCTAGTTTTTGTAAAATATGAGAACTTTTTTCGATTAAATCACCCTCGTCTTCAATGGGTTTTAATACTTTTTGATTTGGTGCGGCTGCTTTTAGATCCCACGGACGAAGTGTATCTACTTGAAGTTCAGCTTTTTTCTCATTAAATATATTATCAATAAGTGGCACAACGTATTTACGAACGGATTCTGCAAGTTCATAGCAATCATCAGCCGTATAATCAAAACGTTCATGTTTTTTAAACATATAATCACGATAATTATCTAATTGAATGTTTTTTGCCTTTTGGTGACGGATTGCAATTAATTCATTTAAAATATGTTGTAAATTATTTTCAACAGATAAAAATTTTTCAGAAATGAGCGTTTTTGCTTTTTTTCGTATATCACGATTCGGATTTTGTAAGTAAGACTGTAGTTCAGTAATTGTTTTTTCTTCGCCATCCCATAGTGCAGTCAAACTGCCTGTAATTTCGAAGTACTCGGTTACTAATTTGTCTTCTTTTACTTCTAAATCAATGTTCTTTTCACAAAATAATGTTTGCGCATTTTTTATTTTTTTATCTAGTAAGCTATAAGTTTTTGGATCAAGTTGCATTCGAAATGGTGACTCTAAATATTTATTATCAAAGGAATTTTGATAACGTTTCAAAAGAGGCCTTACATATTGTTGATCATATTCAAACGTATCTTTTATTTCTTTGTTATCTGTATTACATTGAAAGTCAATATAGTGTGATCTCAATTGTTCTTCGATTTCCCATATTAATTGCGACTGTATTTTCAGCCAATTTTCTAAATCTTCTCCTGAAGAAATGGGTTTACTTAATAAAGTAGATAATTCGTTCTCTAGCTCATGTATATTACGGATATCGATCGTATTAGAGTTCTGCATTATTTACCCCTCACTTTTTATTTACTCAAGGAGGTATTCTTCTTTTTCGCTATGATTCCTTTTTTTTCAGAAAATTTGTGCCTATTACTCCAAGAACAATCATAAGTGTACCGACAATATGATAGTAGGCAATTTGCTCGTGTAAGAATACAACGCCTGCGATAATGGTAATAAGTGTAGATAAGTTGCTAAAAACACTTATTTTGGCTGCTTCAATATAAGATAATGAATAGTTTAATAATAATGCTGTCAGTAAGGAAGAAAGTAATCCTAAATATAAAATGGAGATAAGGAATGTTCCATTCGTAAATGGCTTAAAGTATACAGTTATTGTACCTTTGTTCATATGGTCAATGATTGCGATGAAATTAAAACTAATAAAACCGATTGCTGTCATTGTGTATGTTAAATCCATCAGCTTGAATTTCTTTGTCATTTTTCGAGTTAATACATTGTAGCAAGCAGATGATAATGCCGATAATAAAATGAGAATAACACCGATAAAGCTCGTTTCATGAGCCCCTATACCATTCATAACAAATATATAAATGACACCTATGACAGAAATACATACTGATGTTTTTTGCCATGTATTCGTATATTCTTTTAAAAAATAGGAAGCTAGTATCATCGTAAATATAGGGATCGTTGCTTGTATAATTCCAGCCTCAGATGAACTTGTATATACTAAGCCAAATGCTTGGAAAGCAAAGAACAATGCTGGATAAAATATTGCGAGTGGTAAAAGTGTAAGTATGTTTTTAAATGATATATTTAACTTTACAAAACCGAAAATAACCGGAATGGTTGCTACTATGAAGGCAACTGTAAAACGGTGAGCCAGAGTATCAAGAGGACTCGTAATGGTTAGTGCTAGTTTCACAAACATAAATGAAAACCCAATAATAAATGAATAGAGTAATGCTGATATATATGCTTTTGTTGTATTTGTCATAATTCCACCTCATAGTAGTTGATTTCTTACTGGCCAGTATAAGTACATAGTAATCCTTCTGATCTAGTGCTACAATGTGAACAAATAAAAACTGTACCGGTACAAAAAATAGGAGGTGTAATGATGTATAAATATTTACATGTTTTGAACGACTTAGAAAGTATGATTCAAAATGGTGAGATAAAAGAAGGAAAGAAATTACCGTCTATACGGTCGCTTGTTACACAATATGAATKTAATAAAGCGACTGTAATACGAGCGCTGCATGAATTGGAAAAGCGTCATATTATTTATTCTGTACCTCAAAGTGGATACTACGTTGTTAAGAAATCTGGAAGTTACGTAGAAAGTAACGAGATTATTGATTTCGCTTCTTCGGCCCCAGATCCAGATGTTTTTCCATACTTAGATTTTCAGCATTGCATTAATAAAGCGATTGATACCTATAAGAATGATTTGTTTATATACGGAACACCGAAAGGGTTACCATCTTTAATTTCGGTTGTGCAAAAACAGTTAGCAAACTATCAAGTTTTCACGAAGGAAGATAATATATTTATAACGTCAGGTGTGCAGCAAGCACTTGCTATATTAACTTCAATACCATTTCCGAATGAAAACGAAACGATATTAATTGAACAGCCAACATATCATTTATATATTGAATATCTAGAAATAAATAAAATTCCTGTAATCGGCATTAAACGTACGAATGAAGGCATCGACTTGAATGAATTAGAACGTATATTTCGAACAGGAAAAATAAAATTCTTTTATACGATACCGAGATATCATCATCCACTTGGAACGTCTTATTCTAAAGATGAGAAAGAAAAAATCGTGCTATTGGCCAAGAAGTATAATGTATTTATAGTGGAAGACGACTATTTAGCAGATTTAGAAACTGATTCAAAAGTAGATCCGTTTTACAGCCAAGATAATTGTAATCATGTTATATATTTAAAAAGTTATTCGAAAATCATCTTTCCTGGTTTGCGAGTCGGTGTTGCAGTCATCCCGCAATCCATTGCAGATGCCTTTTATAAGTATAAAAAGATTTTAGATATCGATAGTCCTATGATTTCGCAAGCTGCTTTAGAAATTTACATAAAGAGCGGAATGTTTGATCGGCATAAACATAAAATAAAAGCATCTTACTACAATAGGTCAAAAAAACTAGCGGCAGTAGTAGAAGGTGTTCAAAATGAAAATCCACATTTGTTTACTTCTAGAACAGTAGATCCAATTGGAATACACACTTGTTTACAGTTGAAAAAAAATATAGTCACGGACACATTTATTAAAAATTTAAGCAAGAGTCAAATAAGTATAGATTCTATTGATAAAAATTATTTAAGTAACTTTCATAAAGAGAGATTGTTAAAGTTAAATGTATCTAATGTAAAAGAAGAAAAGATTGAAGAAGGGATTGGCAAAGTAATTGGGGAAATAAAACGAACGAACCGTGTGGATTTTCAGTTTAAAAAAGAATAAAAATTATGAGGGGGCGTGTTTTGAATAGAATAGCCTTGTTTGTATGTATTGCTCTTATTGATTCACAATATTATTGTTTAATTACAAAAAAATCGTTACGTTCATGATCTTCCATTAAAAGGGCATTTTCTTGAATGTGGATAAGAGAATGGGTTATTTATATGTGAATTAAAGGTAATTCAGAAGATGTTATTTCGTTTTAGTATGTGGAAATATTACTCAACATTATGGAGGAGATCGATTATGAGCAATACACAGACATTACGAGGGCTAACCACAGTTAGTTTTTGGACAGATAATCTAGCAGCCGCAAAGAAATGGTACGCTGACATATTAGGAAGTGAACCATACTTTGAACGTCCAGGATATGCCGAATTTCGCATTGGCGACTACCAACACGAGCTAGGTTTAATCGATAGCCGTTATGCGCCAGCTGATTCAGTGACCGGCCCATCTGGCTCTATAGTGTACTGGCATGTTGATGATGTAACAGCAACTTTCAATAAGCTACTGTCTATGGGAGCAAAAGAATATGAGGCACCTACAGAGCGCGGCGTGGGATTCATCACGGCTTCCGTAGTTGATCCCTTCGGAAACATATTAGGCGTTATGTACAATCAGCACTATTTAGATGTGCTGATTTCGAACAGAAAAGCATGAACTTCGCTGCTGCACAACGAAGCATAGGGTGCAATGCTAATCAAATTTAATTAATATTATTTTAACCCCTTCTTAAAATCAGAACGGGGTACCGAAAATAATTATACTTGATTATAAAGAGTAAGGAGAATCACATGAAACCATTACAAGGTAAAGTAGCAGTTGTGGCCGGAGCAACACGAGGCGCCGGAAGAGGTATTGCGATGATGCTTGGTGAAGCTGGTGCAACTGTATATGTAACAGGAAGAAGTACAAAAGGGAATTTATCCTGTATGGGAAGAACTGAAACGATTGAAGAAACGGCAGAGCTTGTTACAAAGCAAGGCGGAAAAGGAATCGCAGTTCGTGTTGATCATACGGTAGAAGAAGATATTAAAGCATTATTTACAAAGATTCAAGACGAACAAAATGGACAGCTTGATATTTTAGTAAACGATGTTTGGGGCGGCGATCCTTTAACGGAATGGGAGAAACCTTTCTGGGAACACAATCTACATAACGGACTACTTATGCAACAAAGAGCTGTTCATTCTCATATAATGACAAGCCATTACGGTGTACCATTAATGGTGAAAAATAAAATGGGACTTGTTATTGAAATTACAGATGGAGTCGATTATCAATATCGAGGTAATTTGTACTATAGTTTAGCAAAAGTCTCAACAATTCATTTAGCAGAAGCTATTGCGAAAGATTTAGAACAACACAATATTACAGCTGTCGCAGTTAGTCCAGGATTCCTTCGTTCAGAAGTGATGCTAGATATATTTGGTGTAACAGAGGAGAATTGGCGAGAAGGAGCTAAACAAGACCCTCATTTTATCGCATCAGAAACTCCTTTCTTTGTTGGAAGAGCAGTAGCAGCTTTAGCAAGTGATCCAAATGTTCATGAAAAAACGGGACGAGCGTTAAGTTCATGGGAATTAGGAAGAGAGTATGGATTTACAGATATGGATGGAAGACGCCCAGATTGGGGGGGATATTTTGAGGAGAATGTTTTGAATCAAAATTAATGTTTTTAGAGCACTCAATAGCTGAGTGCTCTTGTTCTTTATACAATACGCAAATAATAAAGTCCTTTTAAAAATAAAATGGTTATTTAAAAAGCATTGGTACAAATGAAATACAGTCAAAAATAAAGTGACAAATCCAACTGACCCAAATACTTTTTGAATTTTTCCATATATAATTTAGTGCTAATCTAATTGGGATTATAGTTATTAATAACTGCATTGGCACAAAACCATAAGCTGGAATATGCCACAAAGCGAACAACAAACTACATATTAATGATGCCGTGCCAAATTTTAATCCTAATTTTTGTAATGCGATAATTATATTAGTGCAAATCAACTCTTCACCCATTAACATAAAGGGTACACGGAATAAAATCATAGAAATACTTATTACTTCAGCAACGGAATTTTTGGTTGCAGGTTCAAAAATGTAACTGAATATTAAGTTGGAAGCCATACCGACGATAATTGTTAAAGGCAAACCCCAAAGTAATGTCTTAATATTAAAATGTTTAAATTGTTCTAATGATATTTTTCCTAAAAAATAGTAGCCTATAATTCCACATAATACAAGATTCCATAAAGCTTCAAGAATCATCCCCAATACTTCAGGTATATTATCTCCTAACACTGCGAAAAGTTGATATACAATCCCGGAAATAATTAATAAGCCCAAAGCCAAAAGGGATTTCGAATCAATTTTCTTCTCTGTTTCTATAATCTTTGTTTCCACAACAACCCCTTCTTTCTTATTATTTCATTGATTACGAATATATAATAGCACATTGTTCTCCAAAATAATGGTAATTGAGACGATCATAATAATTTTATTTTTCCAAATCAGTAAGTCCAAGATTAGGAGATTCCTTGCAAGAATCATTTAGACCAAAACCTATTATTAATGTCGTGATTGAAATAAAGCAATTATTAAACAAAAATAATAATCGCCCATCAAATTTATGAGTAGGCGATTAATGTATTTCTAAGAACAAAATTAAACAACTTTATTATCTTTACACATATATCGCATAAAACATTTTTTAACTTCATTAAATATATAGGGAATCATTACCAAAAAAATGATATCCTTAAAGTATAGTCTATATTTTGTATAGGAGGGTGATGGAGTCTATGGCGGTACGTATAGTCGATGATTTACAACAATTCTCTTTATTACTTATGTTTTTGAGTACATTAATATTTTACAGATACTTAAAGAAGATTAAACGAGAGAGAAAACTGACTTCTTTCGAATGGACAATGTATTTTGTCACTCAATTCGCGACTTCTATTTGGGCAATTACTTATTTTATTAAATTCTTGTCTGAATCGTAAGTTACATTAAACCATTTTAGTTTACTGGGTTATTGTTATCTATTAGGGATATAAATATAGTCCGTATCTAAGTCAATGACGACATCGGTCTTAATATCTTCTTGTAATGACTTTGGAATGTTTTCAGAAGGTCATACTGTGTATGCAATGATTCGTAACGAATCACAAGTAGAAGCAATGAAGAAAATTGATGCTTTACCAGTACTAGCTGGGAGAGAGGTGCCTCAAAGAATAAGGCACGTAAAGAGCATGGATACTTTAAAATATCATAAAAATCCTTTAATGGGAATACTAGTAACATTCACTATTAAAGGATTGGGCTGTAATGAATATACTTTTTGAAAGCATTATTTTAATCCTCACTGGAATTATTGTTTTAAAATTGACAGGTAGTAAATCTGTTAGCCAAATGACGAGAGCTGAAATTATTATTGTGGTTTCTATAGGACGTATTATTGTAGAACCTATATTAAGTAGGAAAGTAGGCCCATCTATTTTTGCTGCGTTTATTTTTGCGGGTGTTTTACTTATTATTCATTTTTTTGAATTGAAATCACGAAAAGTAGAAAAGTTTCTAAATGGAAATAGCATTATTGTTATAGAAAACGGAGAAATCTTAAAAAAGAATTTATTACGCGCGAAAATGTCAGAACAACAATTATTTATGCATCTGAGAGAAAAAGGTATACATGAAATCAAGAATTTACAACAAGCAACTGTAGAAACGAATGGACGGATTGGGTATCAACTAACTACTAAGGCACAACCAGTTACTTTGGAAATGCTAGAAAAGCTTCTAGAGCAATGCAATCTGAAAAAATAGTTTTAGACTGAAAAGTGCTTATACATAAAGGTACTTTTTGCAAATATGTAAAAGTCCCTTCAGTAATTCTGAAGGGACTTTCGTGTTATCTTTTGTGTTTATTAAGACTGGAAGGTATGATTTTTAACGGTCTCATCATATCATGGTCTTCATGCTCTAAACGATGACAGTGCCATACATAATCTCCAGAATAGGGCTCAAACTTCATTATGATTCGGACGGTTTGTTCACCTGCTACTAGAACGGTATCTTTTAATCCGAAATCAGCTGGGAGAGGATTTAATAAGTTTCCATTCAAATCATGACGATCAAGAACTTGAAAATTAACTAGATGTATATGAATAGGATGAATCCCAACGGTCAAATTTACTAACTCCCATATTTCAACAGAATTTAATAAAGGTGTTTCTGTCACTGGATCGTCCCATTCTTTATTATCTAATAAAAGCATGAGACGTCCAAATTCATCCTCTGAGTCATTTAATGTTAATCGTCTTACTTTCTTTACTTTTTCTACGGGAATAAAGTCAATGTTACTTAATTTGCATGGGATTTTACTTTTATCTGGGCAGGATAATGGTTTCGTTACTTGGAACTCCATTATCTCACCAGTTGGATTATCTAAATCAATTCCATTTTGTAAAACTACTTTTTTTCCTTCAAACCTTGAAAAATCAATAATAATGTCAATACGCTCTGCTGGTGAAACATCTAAACTTTGTACTTTAATCGGCCGTTTAAGAAGGCCTCCATCAGTGCCTATTAAAAAGAATGAGCTAAGGTCACTTAATTGGAACTTGTATGTGCGAGTATTAGAAGCGTTTAATAAACGAAATCTATATTTGCGGGGCTCAACTTTTAAAAATGGCCATACTTTCCCGTTAACTGCAATTGTATTTCCTAAAAATAGAGGAACAATAGAAGGGTATGGTAAACCTGGTGGTGGGTCTTCTGGTTGAGCAGGATAAAATAGGGAACCATCCGGATTAAAGGATTTATCTTGAACGATAAGAGGTATTTCGTATTTCCCCTTAGGAAGAGGTAGTGATTTTTCTTCTTTATCACGAATCAAGTAAAGTCCTGCAAGACCCGCATATACATTTAAACGAGTAATCCCAAGTGCATGATCATGATACCAAAGGGTGGTTGCTCGTTCTCGATTCGTATAATGATAAATCTCTTTTACGAAACTAGGTCCTGTTTGTTGAAAGTTTTTCGTAAACCATGCTTCAGGATGACCATCGCTATCTGGTTCACTTGGGCTTCCATGTAAATGTACAACAGTTCGTACTTCTGGGTTATCATGCGCCCCGTGAACAGTTGTATCAACAGGTAAGAAGTGTTTTTCAGGTAAATCGTTTGACCATCTCACATATACAGGATGATCTTTTTTTACCTCAAACGTTGGACCAGGTACCATTCCATTATAACCCCATACTTTCGTCTTTGGTAAATCACTATGAAACTTGTGTAGCGTTTCAATCATACGTACATCATAAAACGGCTTACCTTTATATGTTCCTATAGGTTTTATTGCAGAGGGAATCGGAAGGGGATCAATAAATTTTTTTAATTCCAAATATCGCTATCTCCTTTCGTGTAATATAGTATATTCTATTACGTGAATGTTATATTGTTTGTATACTTGACCAACAAAATCATTGATATATCCCTTATACATGTGAATCTAATATGACTTAAAATAATATACAGGAAAATTTAGTGGTCTAACTGCTTATTCAAGGGTTTTAGGCTGTGGACCATCCAAATTTTCTTGAAATTTGCAGAGGAAGATATTTTACTGGGCAAAACAGAAAATCTATTTGATTTAGTATGTGCTTGTATTTTATCAAGGGTGATGACGATCAATATTACGATTAACAACATTAAAGTTCATAAAAATAAACAGAATGAATAATTGACAAAAAATGAGAATAGTAGTAATCTAACGTAAAACATACGCTACCGTATTTTATTGGAGAGATAATATGCAATTAACGAGGGAAGACTGGATAAAAGTAGGATTACAACAATTAGCTAATGAAGGTATACATAAAGTTCGCATTGAAGCACTTGCTCGATTGCTAAAAATAAGCAAAGGAAGCTTCTATCACTATTTTCGTGACCATCAAGAGCTTTTAGATTCTATGCTCGACTTTTGGGAAGTGCATGCAACAAAGCTGATTGTTCAAAGTATGGAGCAACAGGATGCCTCTTTAGAACAGCTATTACAGATTAGTTTTAATCGAGATAAAAAAATTGAGAATGGTATTTATGCTTGGGCTAAATACGATCCTGTTGTGGCAACACGTTTAGTAGATATAGAAGAACAAAGAATTTCTTGTGTTGCAAAATTGTATCAAAAAATGGGCGTAGACGAAACTGAATCAATTGATCGAGCGAGACTTGCCTATTTAACGTATGTAGGATGGATGACAAGGTTTGAAGCAAATCTTAATTTTGATATTGATAAAATGGTTGAGCTTTTAACTTCTTTCAGCGGGTGTCCAAACATCCACTGAAAGAAGTGGAAGCCTCCGGCGGATGTCACGGAATTATGCTGAGGCATAATTGATTATTCGATAATAAATGTCCCTAATATGGTTATAAAACCTGAAGGGACAATACTTTCACTATAACATACGGTAGTGTATGTTATCTTTGAAGTTACGAAATTGGGGGCGAATAAATGAAATTACTATTAATAGTAGTAGCTGTGGGGCTTCTGTGGTTTATCAGTTTTTTGCATATTTATTGGGCTTTTGGAGGTCGATGGGGTTCTGCTGCTGTTATCCCAGTAAAAGAGGGAGAACATAAGCCTGCTTTTACTCCGAGAATATGGGGAACATTATTCGTAGCCATTCTTATTCTATTAGCTAGTGTCATTATTGTTGTTCAAGTAGGTTATTTACAGGGGTTCGAAGCAAATAGTTTATCTAAAATCGGAAGTATTGTCTGTGCTTTAGTTTTCATTGTTAGAGCAATTGGTGATTTTAAGTTTGTTGGATTTTTCAAAAAAATTAAACATTCTCAGTTTGCTAGATATGACACTTGGTTCTATAGTCCATTATGTTTATTCTTTGGTTTTGTCTATATCATGTTGTTGTTTTAATAAGTATAATGAATCCCCTATAAAATAAATTTCATGCAGGAAGAAAACACCTCTTATTGAACAAGTAGTAATAAAAAGAAGTTTGAGCATAGCAATAGAGCAATACAGGTTCTGGTGACAGCGAAGTCCGCTATGATTAGTCATTTGTGTTTAAAAAGAGGATAGATAGGGCGAATTTATTCAAGCTCTTCTATCCTTTTAATTTTTATACATATAAAATGTATGACATTAGATAAGAATTCACTATTAATAATAGGTTCAGCTTATATCTTGACTTTTAATAAAATTTTAAAGTGTTGGTTTTTTATTGTGTGAATAAGAGGTTAGTTGTTGTTTTAGAGTTTAAATCATTGATTTAAACTTGGCAATTGTATCATGTAATCTTTCTAATCCAATCAACATATCTTTTTCATTTAACATTGAATAACTAATTCGCAAATGATTATATTGATTTTCATGGTTTATCAGACAAGCTGTGCCGGGTAAAAAAGAAACATCTACTTCATTCGCTTTTTGTAATAATGTAAAAGGATCGATTGACTGAGGGAGTGTAACCCATAAGTTAAATCCTCCATTAGGTATTTCAAATTCTAATTCTTTTAATGGAGATAATATATCAATTGTTAAATCGCGTCTAATTTGTAAAGCAGTCCGTAATTTTTCTAAATGATTTTTCATTCGTTCCGCGCGTAAAAAAGGAAGTAGTGCTTTTTGTGTCAATAAGGGACTACCAATATCCATCGAAGCCTTAACGGCGTATAACCATTCAAAGATAGGACCTTCAGCTGCAAGTGCCGCGATGCGAAGACCTGGTGCTAACGTTTTACTAAATCCTTTTAAATATATAACATGACCATTTGTATCAAAGCTTTTTATTGGAGGGGGAATTTTAAAATCCTCAAAATATATCTCTCCGAAAGAATCATCCTCTAAAATGAAAAATTGATAAAGCTCTGCTAGTTCTACAAGTTCCATTCTTCTTTCTTTACTCATTACTGTGCCCGTTGGATTCTGAAAAGTAGGATTCACATATAACAAAACAGGATTCTTTCTTTGACAAATATCATCGATTAAATCTGAGCGAATGCCGTTGTTATCAAGACTAACAGGGATAATTTGAACTCCTTTATTAACAAATACATCAAGCGCCGCTCCGTAACACGGACTTTCTACTAACACTATGTCTCCAGGTTTTAATAATGTTTGGGCGATTAAATCAATTCCTTGCTGGGCACCACTTGTAATTAATAATTGAGATGGATCTGTAACTACTTGTTGGTGTTCTTTTAAGTAGTTTGTTATTTCCACTCTAAGTTCTTTGTCACCTTGAACAGGTCCATATGTTGCCAGTATCATTTGATCCTTATTAAGTAATTTGTGCATTTCATCTGAAAGAAACGGATTTGGTAATAAACGTGGATAAAGGACAGCCTGTGAAAAATCAAAATATTTACGATGTTGGTTCATTACATATTGAGAACGCATAACATTAATGGATTTCGTTTGTTGCCATTGATATGGAATTGGTTTGAAATCTTTGTTCACACGTTTATGTATATAGGCACCTTTTCCTTGTTCAATTCGTATATAACCTTTCGTTTCTAACTGTTTATAAGCTTTACGAACAGTTAATAAACTAATTTGCAAATCATCGGCCATAGCACGTAAAGAAGGGAGGTAATCGCCATGCGAAAGCATCCCGCTTTGAATTCTCTCAACAATTTGCATATATATTTGTTGGTAATATGGTATGTTGGATTCTTTACGTAGTACTATCTTCATAGAATCACCTGTTTTTCTTTTTAATTTAATTAAAGCGAAAAATAGTCTGACAATCAACTATATTTTCATTCAACTGTTATATGCTCGGATACACTGTTATACACCATATCCTCTATACTCATTTCAAGAGTAAAAAGGAGGAAGGAAAATGGTCATTTTAAATTATATTTTAGTATGTATCATCTTTGGAACAACATTTTTAACGATAAAAATCGGAATTGAGGCAGGTGCACCGCCGTTATTTTCAGCTGGAATTCGCTTCTTTTTGGCCGGTCTTATTCTCATTACTATTTTTAAGTTAAAGAAAAAGCGTGTTATGCCTTATTTATTATCAAAGCGTATTATGGGCGCTGGCTTTTGTTTAACATTTATGACATTCGCAACGTTATATTGGGCAGAACAGCATATTTCTTCTGGATTAGCAGCAGTGCTTTCTGCAACAGCCCCAATGATGATTTTATTGCTACAATCAAAGAAAAATAAAACAAAATTACAACGAGAACAGTTTTTGGCTTTATTCATAGCACTTACAGGAGTTTTATTTATATCTTTACCTGGCATGCATCAAGAACTTACTTTCATATGGAGTATTGCATGCCTTGTCATAATAGTTGGGCAACTATTTTACGGAATAGGTTCTATTTATTCAAAAGAAATACTTTCAAATTCGCCTGACGTATCACCTTTTCTGATTAACGGTATTCAAATGTTTTATGGGGGAATCTTGTTATTAATTGTATCTATTATAATGGAACAGCCTAATCTAACAGTCTTAACATCTTGGAATGTACAATGGCCAATTTTATATCTCATATTTGTAGGATCAATCGGTGGGCACGGTTTATATTATTGGCTCTTATCAAAAACAAATCCAATATTTCCATCAACATGGTTGTATGTATCTCCATTAATCGCTGTTATTGTAGGTTATTTTGTATTAGGAGAACCATTAAATCCTGCAATGGGAATTGGAGCTTGTTTAATCTTGATTGGTGTATTTTTAGCGAATCGTTCTACACTTGGAGTTTATTTTAAGCAAGGAAGGTTGTTAAAAAAAGAGATGTAGTTAAAGTTTAATGATGTAGAAAACAGCGAAAAACGTATTCAAACTTTAGAAGGAAAAATAGTTAATTTAGAGAAAGTGATTAACACATTAGAATATAGATTAGGGATAGTAGAATCAAAAACACAGTTGGAGAAATAACCAACTGTGTTTTTATATAGGGTGTATTTTATTTTACACTTAACTAAATCGGTCGAATATTGTTTGGTGGATAAGTGTTATTTTTTTATTACGGTATTGCCCATCGCGATAGAAATTCGATTCCAATTGTTTATTTGATTAATGATTAACACAAGGTCAACATATTGTTTTTCGTCAAAGTGTTCACGTACTCGGTTATATAGATTTTCAGGAACTCTTTTAGTAGGAATGAGAGTAATATGCTCCGATAGTTCCAAAGCAACTTTTTCTTCAGGAGTATAAAAATCACAATCATCCCAAGCATTTAAGCAATAAATTCTTTGCTCAGTTTCACCCAATTTTCGGGCGTCAGAAGTATGCATATCGATACAATAAGCACAGCCATTAATTTGAGAGACTCTAATTTTTATAAGCTCTCTAACAGCTCGATTAATTGAAGATTTCTTCGTGTATTTCTCCATATCCATCATAATTTTCATACCATCAGGCGAAATATCATAATAAGACATTCTTTGACTCATAAGACAAAACCTCCGTTATTATAAGTTTTTATAATAAAAACACACTAGGCCGCTATTGTGACTTCTAGTGTGTTTTTGTAATTAATTCACTTTTTTTATAAAACCTTTATAATGACGCTTCACAAGTTGACTTTCTAACGTCTTCATCGTTTCTAATKCAACACCTACGATGATTAGTAAACTCGTACCACCGATTTGAGCAGATGGTGGTAATGTTGCGATTTTCGTGAATACGAGCGGTAATATTGAAATTGCTCCTAAGAAAATCGCACCGATAAATGTTAAACGGTATAAAATTTTTGTTACATACTGTTCTGTAGATTTACCTGGGCGAATACCCGGGACATATCCGTTTTGCTTTTTCAAATTCTCAGCCATTTGTTCAGGGTTTACTTGAATAAATGCATAGAAGTATGTGAAAGCAACGATAAGACCAACATAAAGCGCCATTCCAAACGGATGTGCAAAATCAAGATTCGCAATTAGCCATTTAGATACGCTCGAGTCAGGGAAGAGCTGCGCAATTGTACGCGGCGTCATTAAAAAGGCTGAAGCAAAGATAACAGGAATTACACCTGCACTATTTACTTTAAGAGGTAAATGAGTATTTTTTGCTCCTTGATATTGATTGTTTCCTGAAACAGCTTTTGCATATTGAATCGGTATTTTTCGAACAGCTTGTTGAATGTAAATAACACCAACAACTATCGCTAAAATTACGAGTCCAATTAAAACCATTTTTATTATGTGCATAAATAACTGATCGCCTGCGTTTTGGAATTGTTGCAAATAAATTTGATTAGCGACATTCGGGATCGCCGCAACAAGTCCTGCGAAGATAATCATTGAGATTCCATTACCAACGCCATTAGCGGTAATTTGTTCACCTAACCAAAGTAAAAATGCAGTACCAGCAGTTAAAACTGTCGCAATAAATAAGTATGTAGTCCAGCTTTGATCTGTAATTAATTGTCCACCTGCTATATTATTAAAACCATAAGACATCCCAATGGATTGTATGAATGCGAGAATGATTGTAAAGTAGCGAGTAAATTGAGCTGATTTCTTACGGCCCATTTCTCCTTGCTTTGCCCATTCTGTAAATTTAGGTACAACGTCCATTTGTAGTAATTGTACAATGATAGAAGCTGTAATATATGGTGTGATACCTACAGCAAAGATTGAGAAGTGTTGCAGTGCTCCTCCGCCAAATACGTTTAGCATACCTAAAACGTTGGCTTGATCTTGTACTTTTAATACCTCTGCGTTAGTATGAGGAACTGGAATAAACGTGCCAATTCGAAAAACAATTAGCATCGCTAGTGTAAAAAGAATTTTGTTTCTTATCTCAGCTACTCTCATGAAATTTGAAATCGTACGAAACATTATGTCGCCTCCTATATTTTTATCAGTTCAAAACTGATTATTATATCCCGATGAAGTAACCACAAACCTCCTTCCGCATTAAATTCATTTGACAAATGGAATTTTATACATTTTGTAGTTTTCACGGATATAAAAATATAAGGTGTTTATACAAGCGATTTATTAACTTTTCGTAATCATTCAATACCCATAATATAACTAATAAATTAACAAATGTACATACATAAGCATTAAAAATGAATGAATAGAGTGATTTTTTACATATATTTAATGCTAGATTGATAATTAGGAACGTTTTATGTAGTTATATTGAAAGGATTCCGTGGAAAGTATTATGATGTAGCTGTAGCACATAATAACCTCAAGGAAATCTTCAAGGATGTTGAGAGAACTCATACATTTCAGCATGAATTAGAGAACCTACTAAAGAAAGAAAAGATTGGATTGGAATAATAGTGAAGGAAAATCTTTTTTCCATAGAGAATATTTCTAGCGTAGGAATTTAAGTCTGTAGGTTCTAGCGAAAGGAGAATTCACATGAATACATTTGTAAATGACAAGTTTTATGAAACTAGAAATCAATTATTTGAGGAAATTACTTTGTTAAGTGATGCTCAATTTAATAGGAAACCAGATAAGGATAAATGGAGTATAGCACAAGTTTGTCATCACTTAGTTTTATTAGATGAGAGAGTTATAACAGTTATTTCATCGGGATTAAAAAAGGTGGATAGTATCTTAAATGAGCGTAAAGAAATTCACACTATTTTATTAGATAGATCKATAAAATTTATAGCCCCAGAAATGATTGAACCAAGTATAKAACCATTTGAAGTACAGCAAATGGTTGATTTGTTAAACGACTCTAGAAAAGAATTGATGCGTTTCCTGAGTACAATAGAAGATGAATCTATATTAGCGAAAAAATCAGTGACGCATCCAGCTCTTGGAGAATTACTTCTTGATCAGTGGATAGAACTGATCTATTTGCATGAACAGCGTCATATAGAACAAATTAAAGAGATAAAATTGCTTTGTGGAGTTGAAAAGTAAAATCATTGTCTATTTATTGAGCGATTTGGGATAGCATCAAGGATTCGAGTGATAAAATACAAGTCCTGATTAAAATTATGATGAATTTAGTTGAAAGCAACCAATAAGCAGAAAAAAATACGAAACTAGCAGATTTTACTCCTGAAGAGGAAACGAACATTTGAAAAAAATCTGAATCCGATTTGCTGTATAAGTGTAACCCCGTCTTAAATGAAGAGCGGGGTTATTATTTTTGGAAGTGATCTCAGCATTTTCATATAGAAGGAAAAAATTAGAAATAAAATCCGAAAATGAGTTATATGTCCAAAATTTTGAAAGTACATATACATCTACCGTTGGTTTAGCGCTCTTCACACGTTGGAGGAAGAAGTATTTTATTAGAAAACGATAAAATACTATTCTGTTAGGGGATATATGCATTTTATTCTCTATATTTTCACAGCAAAACCACCTCCAAAATTATCTTTTGTAGTTGAATTTCTCTGAATAATAAGTTACATTTTTAAAGTTCAAGCAACTTTATGACAGTACAAAAAGGGGAGAAATATTGATATTATGCAAAAAACGAAATGGAAGAACTATGTATGCTATTTTATTATTCTTATGCTTCTTGTAACAGCAGTAACAGTCAAACCAGCTATTTCTAAGGCTGAGGAATCTAATGTTAATATTACATTGTTAGGTACTGCAGATATTCATGGTAGATTTATGCCTTGGGATTATGCGCTTGATGGAGCAAATATGAGTGGAAGTTTGACGCAGCTTTATACGGTTATAAAGAAGGTACGTCAAGAAAATCCAAATACCATATTAGTAGATGCCGGGGATACAATTCAAGGAAACTCAGTAGAATTATTCAACGATAAGCCACAATCGCCAATGATGGTAGCAATGAATACAATGGGATATGACGCCTGGGCATTTGGAAATCATGAATTCAACTTTGGATTAGATACATTGAAAAAAGTTAGTGAGCAATACAAGGGAAAGACGTTAGCAGGAAATATTTATAAGGAAAATGGAGAGCGTTTTCTTCMTGCATATACGATTGTTGAAAAAGGTGRAATTAAAGTCGGGATTATTGGTATGAATACACCAATGATTAGTGATTTTGAAAAAGGGACAGATCATTTGGATGGTTTAGTAGTGAAAAATCCAGTAGAAGAGACAAAAAAGGCTATTAAAGAATTAGAAGATAAAGTAGATGTAATGGTAGGGGTTATGCATATGGGATTAGAAAATGAGAATGGAATCTCAGGTACTGGTGTTCAAGATATTGCGAATGCTTGTCCGGAACTAAGCGCTATTTTTGCGGCTCATATGCATAAACTTGTAAAAAAAGAAGTTGTAAATGGCGTAATTATTACAGAACCAGATAAATACGGAACGCATATTTCACGTATTGACCTTACTTTTACAAAGCAAGATGGGAAGCTTGTTTTAAAAGATAAAACAGCTACCGCTATACCTGTAAAAAATGCTGATGGAACTACAGTATTATCTGATTCTACACTTGAAGAAACACTTACACCTTTTCATGAGTATGCGAGAGGAGATGCAAATGTTGTAGTCGCTCAATTAAAGGGTAGAAACCTTGTTCCTGAAAATGAAATAAAGGGTATTCCAAGTGTGCAGATTCAAGAGACACCTTTATCAGATTTCTTTCATGAAGTCATGCTCCATTACAGCAAGGCGGATGTAGTAGCCCATCAAATTGATAATGATTATGCCCGTTTGGATATAGGTCCTATAAAGAAGAAAGATATTGCTTATAATTATCAATATGCTTTGGGAGAAATTACAGTATATAAGATAACTGGAAAAGATTTAAAAGACTATATGGAATGGGCAGCAGGATATTTTAACTCATCTCGTGCCGGAGATGTAACAGTTAGCTTTGATAAAAACCGTCGTGCGTCTAAATACAGTACGAACGATTTCTTTGGAGGCGTAAAATACGAAATTGACTTAACAAAACCATATGGTAGTAGAATTACAAATTTACGCTCTATTCGTACAAATAAACCAATCAAAATGAGCGATGTTATGACGCTAGGAATGAATGCGTATAGAATGGAGGCTCTTCAGGCAAAAGGGGGAGCTTTAGAGGGACGTAAATTTGAACAAACTTGGTCATCTAAACAAGAGAATGCATTCGGAGAAACAGGTGGAACCATTCGTAACCTTGCTATTACATATTTAAAAGAGGTAAAGAACGGTGTATACACGCCAAAAGTTATGCATAATTGGAAAATTACTGGTGTAGATACACATTCTTCAGAGCATAAGGCTGTAGTTGATCTTATAAATAAAGGGATTTTAGAAATCCCAAAAACAGAAGATGGAAAATATACAAATATAGCATCTATAAATACTAAAGATTCAATTACAAAAGAAGAGATTGTAGCACTCTCACAAAAAGCTAATATTAATCCAAATCAGTTTAATCATGTAAAAAGAAAAGGTGAATTTTACAAAAAACTTAGTAGGATAATTAAATAAATATAAAAAAGATGGCTCTCGTGCAAAAAACTATTAAACTTGGACATACCATTAACCTAAAAAAGTTTGTGATCGGTATGGAAATATAGAGAATCATCGGTAAAAAATCCCCTGAATCGCTTTGAAGATTTAGGGGATTTTTCATTTAAATAATTATTGTTTCATTTCTCACTATGTATATTTATAATATGCTTTAAAAGAACATACCTTAAGTTAATAACATGCAATAGATATGTCCTTTTCTATATTTAAATGGGGAGACAAATTTATCTTTGAAAGATATTTTTGACAAGATGAAACTCATATAAGACTTCAGCAGTCTCAAAACGTTACAATCCATGCAGCTATAGACATAAATAACAAAATTATATTGAAAAATCTAACTTGTATATGCGTTGCCTCACCTCACTAAAATATTTAACTACAATTCTTAAAATAGTAAAGAGTGGTTTTTTATGTTGTTAATAAGATATAAGTGTACTTTGATTAGAATGAATATAGATAATTAACGACTAACCAATTGGATGAGCACCTAAAAGGGCTCATTTTTTATTTTATCGACCACATATATGTAATTTTGCATAATATTACATAAATTTTGTATTTTCTCTTTTTTTCGACATAAATAGACAGTATACTTTGTACAAGCTTTCTATTTCAAAAATTATACGAGGTGAAAAAATGAAAAACACAAAGACATTAACTAAAGTAGCATTAACAACAGGATTAGCTTTAACAGCTGTGGCACCATACGGAATAGGTCATGCAGAGGAAACAGATCAACTTCAAGTTCAAATTCAGGAGGACTCATTCCGTTCAGGTGAACTTACACAACCGTCACAAAAAACACCAGAGAATGTAGTAAAAGATGCTCTTAAGGAGAAAGCTGAACAAGCTCTTTCTCCAAATCAAGTCAATGGAGAAACAGGAGTAGATTATAAAGTTCTTCAAAAACGTGGTTCGTATGATGGAACAACACTTGTGCGTATGCAGCAAACATACGAAGGAAAAGAAGTATATGGCCATCAATTAACTGCACACGTAGATAATAACGGTGTTATTAAAAGTGTTTCAGGCGATAGCGCGCAAAATTTAAAACAAGAAGAATTGAAAAAGCCTATTAATCTATCAAAAGATGAAGCGAAACAATATATTTATACGAAATACGGGAACGATATCAAGTTTATTTCTGAGCCAGAAGTTAAGGAAGTTATTTTTGTTGATGAAAATAATGGACAAGCTAGCAATGCATATCAAGTTACATTTGAAGCGGCAACACCAAACTATGTTTCTGGAACTTATTTAGTAAATGCACAAAATGGTGATATGTTAAAAAATATGGTACAAGAATCTAACTTAAAAGCAAGTGAAAAACTAGTTGGAGCTTTAAAGGAAAGTAAAAAAAGTAGTCTTACATCATTAACTGGAACAGGAAAAGATGATTTAGGTATATCTCGTTCATTTGGTATTTCTAAACAAAGTAATGGCAAATATGCACTTGCTGATTATACAAGAGGGCAAGGAATTGAAACATATGATGTGAATTACAGAGATATTACTAAAGAAGAAAGCTATTATCCTGGTACACTAGCAACCAGCACTTCAACAACATTTAACGATCCAAAAGCAGTAAGTGCTCATTACTTAGCAACAAAGGTATTTGATTTTTATAAAGATAAATATAAGCGTAATAGTTTTGATAATAAGGGACAAAAGGTAGTTTCAGTTGTACATGCTTGGGATTCTGAAGATACGAACGATCCGAAAAATTGGCAAAATGCATTAAGTGCTAATAATGGAAGTATGCTTGTATATGGCGATCCTATTGTCAAGGCATATGACGTAGCTGGACATGAATTTACACATGCTGTTACTTCTAGCGAATCTAATCTTGAATATTACGGTGAATCTGGTGCGATTAATGAGGCGCTATCTGATATTATGGGAACATCTATTGAGAAATACGTAAATAATGGAAGCTTTAACTGGACAATGGGCGAACAAACTGGATCTGTTTTCCGTGATATGGAAAACCCAGCTTCTGTTCCATCTTCACTTGGAGTACCGTATCCAGATGATTACAGTGAATTTAACGATTTTAATGGATGGGATCAAGGTGGTGTTCATTTTAATTCAAGTATTATTAATAAAGTTGCGTATCTCATTGCAAAAGGTGGAACTCATAACGGAGTAACTGTTAAAGGAATTGGTGAAGATAAAATGTTTGATATTTTCTATTATGCAAATACAGATGAGTTAAACATGACATCTAATTTCAAAGAATTGAAATCAGCATGTATTCGAGTGGCAACTAATAAATATGGTGCGAATACAGCTGAAGTTCAAGCAGTGCAAAAAGCATTTGATGCAGCAAAAATTAAGTAAGTTAGAAATATAGTTTTCATTCATATATTAATACATTATGAAAATCAGCTAATGTCATTTTAAGGATATTAGCTGATTTTTTACGTAGCAATGTATTAGTGAAAATAAAATTACTAAGCAATAATCAGGCATCTATCTTCAATAAGTTACGACAAATATATAAGATTTCAAGGATATAAAAACAGAAAATTAATAATATATTGACCTTTTAATAGTAAGTGCTATAAAATGAAAGCGATAACAAACGATTGCTTTAAAATGATTTCCCTGATCTTTTAGTATTTACAACTATATTAAGGCAAAAAAAATCTATTTTTTTAAGCATTAATGCAAACGTTTTCGTATTAAAAGATCATTGAAATACATACGTGAAAATAGTCAATATGGGGGTGAAGTAAAAGAGATTTCTACATTAATTTAAGCAGTGTAATTTAGTATGAGCATAATAAATAGCTCGTACTATTTAAAGAAAGGGTGTATGTGGTGCAAATTACAAAAAAATTAATTAACAAATCGTTTTTATTACTTACCATAATCGTTATGTTATCATCTGTTTTCTCTTTTCAGAGTGTGAAGGCAGTTTCAAATTCGAAAACAACTGAAATTATCATTCATTACAAAGAGAAATCTGGAAATACAAAAGACTGGAATCTTTGGGTATGGGGAGAAAATGCAAACGGTAAATCTTATGAATTTACTGGTGAAGATGAATTTGGAAAATACGCTAAGATAAAAATAGATGGTGACTATAATCGTGTAGGGTTTATAGTTCGTACCAATGAATGGGAAAAAGATGGAGGTGATCACTGGGTTGAAAATATAAGGGATGGTCGTGCTGAAGTATGGATCCTTTCGGGTGATGAAAAAGTATATGATTCTAAGCCTTCTTCTGATCTCTCTATTCAAAAAGCTACTATTGATAGTTTTAATGAAATCACTATAAATACTAATATTCCGTTTAATATTAAGGAACAGAAAATTGAAATTGAAGGCGTTAAAATTAAGGGAATTAGTCCTTATGATAAAAATAGTGGAGATATTACTAATAAGGTTAAAATAATTACGGAACAGAAAATTGATTTAAAACAAACATACAAAGTTAAAATAGCAAACTTAGCTGATGCGAATACTGAAATCGGTAAAGTCATTCGTAGCGAGGAATTTAATAATTTATTTTATTATGGTGGTAATGATTTAGGGAATATATATACTCCGCAACATACAAAGTTCCGCTTATGGGCTCCTACTTCGAGTGAAACGAAGTTAGTTACATATAAAAAATGGAGCGATAAAATAGGTACTGAAATAAACATGCAACAAGGTGAAAAGGGAACTTGGAAAGCAGAACTTAAAGGGAACCAAAAAGGTCTCTTTTATACGTATAAGGTGAAAATTGGGGATAAGTGGACTGAAGCGGTTGATCCGTATGTGCGTGCTGCTTCTGTAAATGGAGATAAAGGTGCAGTTGTTGATTTAGAAGAAACAAATCCGAAAAAATGGAAAGCAAACAAAAAGCCAAAATTTAAAAATCCGGAAGATGCTATTATTTATGAATTGCATGTACGCGATCTTTCCATTCAACCTGAAAGTGGTATTAAGCAAAAAGGAAAATATTTAGGTGTAACAGAAAAAGGAACAAAAGGGCCTGAAGGTGTAAAAACAGGACTTGATCATATGAAAGATCTTGGTGTTACTCACGTTCAGTTTTTACCGATATTTGATTATGCTTCAGTAAATGAAGAGAATTTAAATGAACCACAATATAACTGGGGATATGACCCGAAAAATTTCAACGTCCCAGAGGGCTCCTATTCTACAAATCCTTTTGAGCCAACTGTTCGAATAACTGAATTAAAGCAAATGATTCAAACATTGCATGATAATAATCTTCGTGTTGTGATGGACGTAGTATATAACCATATGTATAATGCCGCTGAATCAAATTTTCATAAGTTAGTTCCAGGTTACTATTATCGTTACAATGAAGACGGAACATTAGCAAATGGAACTGGAGTAGGGAATGATACCGCTTCAGAACGAAAGATGATGAGAAAATTTATGGTAGATTCCGTCACATACTGGGCAAAAGAATACAATTTAGATGGGTTCCGTTTTGATTTAATGGGTATTCATGATTATGAAACGATGAATGAGATACGTAAAGCTGTTAATCAAATTGATCCTTCTATTATTCTGCATGGAGAAGGCTGGGATTTAAATACACCTCTTGCAGCTGAATTGAAAGCAAATCAAAAAAATGCGGAGAAAATGAAAGGGATTGCTCATTTTAACGATAATATTCGTGATGGATTGAAAGGTAGTGTATTTGAGGAGAAAGAAAATGGTTTTGTAAATGGAAAGCAAAACATGGAAGACCGTATTAAAAAAGGCATTACAGCCGGTATTGACTATGATACAAATTCGTCTACTTATCAAGATCCGGAGCAGGTGCTAACTTATGTGGAAGCACATGACAATCATACTTTATGGGATAAACTTGAGTTGACTAATTCAGGTGACAGTGAAGAAATGCGAAAACAAATGCATAAATTATCTTCTTCTATTTTATTAACATCACAAGGTATTCCATTCTTACATGCAGGACAAGAGTTTATGCGCACAAAATATGGTGATCATAATAGTTACAAATCTCCTGATTCTATTAACCAGATGGATTGGTTACGCCGTGCAGCATTTAATAATGAAGTAGAGTATATGAAGGGCTTAATAGATTTACGCAAAAAATACCCAGCTTTTCGTATGACTTCTGCAGAGCAAATTAAAAAGTATGTAGCTTTTATCGATGTTCCCAAAAATGTTGTAGCTTATACAATAGATGGAAAGGGAAGTGGGAATAAAAGTGAATACTTTATGGTGGCTCACAATGCAAATAGGGAAGCCGTTGACATAACACTTCCATCGAAAGGTCCATGGAAAGTGCTAGTAAACGAGAATCAGGCGGGAAGTAAAACACTTTACGTTGTCCATGACAATAAAATTAAAGTTCCTGCATTAAGTTCACTAGTTTTAAAAACAGAAAAACCGATTAAATAAAAGCAAATAATGTGAAAGTATATACTGAATTAAGCAAATTGAATAGGGATTGCAAATGAAAAAAGCGAAGTGAAGGTTGTTTTCACTTCGCTTTTAAAGTTAAAGTAATATAATTTCACATACTGTAATTATATTACAATTTAATAAAAACAATAAACAAAAGGAGAAGAACTTATCGAGGTTCTTCTCCTTTTTAATCTGTAATTAAAGTATCCATAGTTGCAGGTATAGGTAGTGTAAATGAACTTTTCTTATTTAATTAACAGAGGATAGGTGTCTGCAAATAAATTATATCAATCAGAAGTTGTTTACAAAGAAATATGCGATTCTAAAATTGTTGCGGAACTAGCCGTTGCATACCGAAAGACCGATATAAACCGAGAGTTACAAGAGTTTTTGAAAATAGCGAAAGGCAAGACGATGAATCCATTTACAAAATGACGAGAAAATGACAAAACTGTAAGAAAGCACGAATGTTTGTAAGAGAGTTCGATGTTTTCCTTTTTCTTTTTTTATTATAGTGAAAAAGAAGAAAGTGATGTCATAAGAGGTTGATATTTTTAGATGAGTACAATAATCAAAACTATTCATGTAATGAAAGTATATGGCAATCAGTTAAACACCTTACTTTAAAGGAGGGATTGGAAAATGTCTTTTTCTCAATTCAATATTGATATTTTTCGAGCAATTAATGATTTAGGTAAACAATATTCATTTCTAAACTCAGCCATGGTATTTTTGGCAAAATATATGGTATATATTTTTGGTTTAATTATTATAGCTTATTGGTTTACCGGGTCCAGAAAAAGTAGGATGATGGTTATTCAAGCGATGGCTGCTTTTATGATTGCAGAGGTGATTGGAAAAATAGCAGGGGAATTTCATTTGAATTATCAACCGTTTGCAGTATTGCCTGATATTAATAAACTTGTTGACCATGCTGTAGATAATTCGTTTCCTAGTGACCATACGATTATCTTTTTTTCGATTTGTTTTTCATTTTGGCTTGTTCGTAAAAAGACTGGATGGTTATGGCTTATACTTGCATTTTGTGTAGCGATTTCTCGTATTTGGGTAGGGGTTCATTATCCTTTTGATGTTGCAATAGGGGCTTTAATAGGATGTGTTGCAGCGTTATTTTCGTATTGGTTAGTACCGAAATTTTCTTTTATCAAGCAATTGCTTACTCTATATGAAAGAGTAGAGAAACATGTTTTACCATCCAAAAACAAATCAAAGGGATTTTGAGTATAGCCCTTTCTCATCCTCATTATTATTCTACACAAGTTGAATGGGTCGATACATTCAATGCACCTATTTACATCCACGAAGACGAAAAAGAATGGGTAGTACGTCCAGGTAACAAAAAAAAAATTTGGTCGGGCGAGTCTTTTGAATTAACAAATGGCATTACTTTAAATCGTATTGGAGGTCATTTTAAAGGAGGAACTGTTTTACACTGGAAAGGTAGAAATCATAAAAAAGGTATCACAGTTATCCAAATCTGATTCTACTTCCTGCTAGTAAAGTAAGAGAGATGATGGATAAAGTAAAAGGGCTACCATTCAACCGTATTTATAATGCTTTTCATCGAGTCGTGTCAAAGCATGCGGACCTTGCTGTTCAGAAGTCAGCAGATCGATACATAAAAGCACTGCAGGAAACACTTTTTAATACATGAGATGTTTCAATATTACCTGTAGACATCTTTAAGAAATTAAAATAAATAGATAAGTTTAGAGCATGTTATTATCATTTTTTAAAACATGCTCTTTGTATTTAAAATAACACCAACATTACCGACACGTACAAGTTATCAATAATCTTTATGTTGAAAGAATCTTAGCGTACGAATGTTGGTACTACCCCCTACTTAGTAATCTCACAATTTAAGGCATGTCTTTGGGGAAGTGTGAGGAGTTCAATCGATTCTGAATAAAATTGATAGTATCAGTTGCAATTTTTTTACGTTTAAGAACAATCCCGGCATGTCCACATGTATAAATATATCGCGTAGGTCTTTCCCAGGATTCCCACAAATAGTCCGTATCCTCAGAGTGCACATATAGATCGTGCTTACCTGAAATTAATAAAATATTTTCTTTTTTTACTTTTGGTAACGCTTGACTCGGTTCAGTGATTTTCCAATAAGCTATTAAATCATCATACGTAACACCATGATGTTCCAAGTCTTCTCTAATAAATTTACCTGGATTTGTCTTCCAAATTGAATAAGAGAGTCGATTCGCGTAGAAAATGGATGCTAACACATCAATTTCTGGTTCAACAAGAGATGTTAAGTTAGTAATAACTCCACCTAAACTGATTCCTATTAAAATCAAGGGACCATTTTTATTTGCTTTAATCCATTTGATCAAAGTTCGTAAATCAGCTACCGCTTGTTTAGTTGCTTCTACAGTTCGTTCAACATTGGCACTTACCATGTACTCTCCACTGTATAGGGATTGGTTCGGTTTTCTGTCAAAATGATATGGTAAAGTGAAATAATACATATTCCACTTCAAGTTGGTCATATGGTCGTGGAATATTTTTTTTACACGTTCGTTAGAATCCATTCTCCAACCGTGAACAAAGATGACATGAGGTGCATCTTCATTTTTATGTAAAAATAATTCCCCAGTGACAGAATCGTTGCGTGAATCACCAGATTGAACCGAGCTTTTATATTTGAATTGTCCAACCATGTATTCCTTTTCTTGTTTTAAATGCTTAATGTTAAAATGAATATGAGATGGTTTTACTTTATAAAAAAATTCTATGTCCTTTATATATAGTGAGGTGTTAGAAAGAGAAGTATACTGGAACTTTACACTTCTTTTTTTGTGCAAATCATACAAGGCGTATCGATCAATGAGTTTTGAAAAAATCAAATTAACCTCCTCCAAAATACATATCGTCTAAAAGATGGACAAAATTTATGCTGTAAATTAATTGTAAAATATTATCTTTTCCTAATAGTAGATGCTTGAATTATAAAACAGGTGGGGAATTTGTATATTATATTATAAAGCTATCAATAAAATAAAACTATAAATATCTTTTACAAAAACCTAAAAAGCAAGTTAATATTCTCATTCATAAAAGAGAACATTAACTTGCTTATTTTCGTATCAAAAGGTACACCTTTTGAAGTGACGTAATTTATATGAAAGACAATGTGTCAATTTGTATATTTAATACAGTGATAGTTACCATAATTTTCGAAGCCTATAGTTAATTAACCTTACAATATACGTCTTTTAGGTATATAAATAGCTATATTCATTAGAGAAAGAGTTTTAATCCTTCATGAGAATCTTTAAAACCTAATTTCTTATAAAAGTGTAAAGCTTCTTGTCGTTCTTTATCTGTTGTTAACTGTACTAAATGACATCCCCGTAATTTAGCACGTTGAATAGCCCATTTAATAAGTTTACTTCCTATACCTTTACCACGTTTTGATGAGGCTGTCCGTACACCCTCAATTGTAGCTCTCCAACCCCCTTGACGTACAATGTAAGGCGTAAATGTAATTTGTTGAATACCGACAATCTCCGTCCCATCACACGCTACAATCAACTCGTTATTTGGATCACAATCAATAGCATGAAATGCTCTTATATAACTATCAGGGAGTGGTGTTTCATAGCGCTCTCTTTTATTTCCTAAAACATCATCAGCAAGCATTTTTACAATTTCATCTAAATCATCTGCCGTTGCAATCCTAAATGTTATAGTTTCTGTCACTATCAAAAAACCTCCTTAATATATGCACTTGTTGCTTTTATTTTACTTGTTTAAATACAAAAGGTTAAATTATAAAATATTATGAGTCTCTATAACTTTTTCTTATAGATAGCATAAAAGCCTAACTTATAAAATTATAAGTTAGGCTTTTTAACACAATATTATTATTAGAGAATCCGACCAACTTCAATAAACCTCCATATTCTTTAATGAAGTTTCATATTTAACAAGCACACATATAACCATCCAAATAGGGTGGTTTTTATTTGTTGTATAGAAATTACGAAATAAGCATGGATTTGTATGCTCTCATTCAATGCTATCTAAAGCCATAACTTCCTTGCCAATATTCAAAACGATTACGTTTTTGAATATGTGTTCCGGTCTTTCTTGACCAGGTCAATGAATAACTACACATAAACTCCTTATATCTCTAGATAAACTACCGATTAGCTCCATATAGACTCTAGATAACCTATATAGAATACAAGTTATCAAGGAGGTAAGAAAAAATGAACTTTATGAAACGAGCAATTCTCAGTATGAAAAAAAGAGTAGGAACATCATTAATTTTGATGGCAGTTTTCCTAATTGTTACAAATTTAGTGTTGGCAGGATTCACAATCCAAAATGCATCAAAAAAAGCTGCTGATGCAGCAAGAAAAAAACTCGGTGCAGATGTTACTTTAAGTCTTGATTTTGACAAATTAGGTCAACAAGCTAGGGAAACTGGAGAGATGCCTAATCCACCGAAGCTTAATACAAAAGAAGCAGATCAATTAGCGAAGTCAAAGTATGTAAAAGACTATAATTACATAACTAGCACTCTCGGAATTTCTGACGGACTTAAACTAGTAGGAGCTTCAGAAGGAGAAGAAGAAGGAAAAGGTAAGGCGGGAATGGCGGCTGTACGAGGCGGTTCAGGCTCCGGTACAGAAATAGATATGAATTCTTCTTTTATGATTGAGGGAGTTCGCAAAACTGCATTACAAGAAAGCTTTAAGAATGGAAAAAGTAAAATCATTGATGGGAAACCAATTACAGAACAGATGAAAGATCAGAATGTAGCTTTAATGGAAAAACGATTAGCGGAATTAAACAATTTGAAAGTAGGAGACAAAGTTAAAGTGCAATCAGGGGATAAGAAGGAAACCCTCGAGGTTGAAATTATCGGCATTTACGAAACGGATGAGCAAGCAATGGGTCAACAGGCCCCTCCTATAATGGATCCAGCTAATAAACTTTATATGCCGCATTCAACTATGAAAAAATTAGAAATAGATCAAGGTATAAGTAGCATTCAAGTCGTGTATTTCTTGAAAGATCCACAAAACATTGAAGCATTTAAAGAAGAAGCAAAAAAATCTGATATTGATTTTAATTATTATAAATTAGATGCACATGATTCGTTGTACAAACAAATGATTGGGCCTATCGAAAATATCTCATCTACTTCTCAAATGATTATTTATATTGTATCAATTGCAGGTGCGATTATTTTAGGGTTAATCATTATGTTATCGATTAAAGCACGTCGTAAGGAAATGGGGATTCTATTGTCCATTGGAGAGAAAAAGTGGAAACTGATGGCGCAGTTCGTAGTAGAAGTAGTATGTATCGCTATTTTAGCATTTGGATTATCCATAACAACAGGAGCAAAAATTTCTCAATTCATAGGGAATAATTTACTTTCGAGTGAAATTGCTACAGCAGGAGAAGAAACAAACACACCACAAAATGGAACTGTAATGGTAGCTGGACCTGGTGGAACTGTACAAAATCAAAAAGAGGATCCAATTGATAAAATTAATGTAAGTGTAACTGGAGAAGATGTAGGGAAAATGGGGGGGATTGGACTAGCTATTGCTATATTAGCAACGCTTCTTCCAGCATTATCTATTCTACGCCTGAATCCAAAACAAATTCTTTTAAAAGATGAATAAGGAGGCTCGATATGGAGACGATTTTACAATTTAAAAACTTAGATTATTATTATGAAAGTAACGGAAAAAAAGTAGCGATACTAGAAAATGTTAACTTTTCTTTTCAAAAAGGACATTTCTACACGATTCTAGGACCATCCGGATCTGGTAAAACCACTACGCTTAGCTTAGGTTGTGGGCTAGATATACCTAAAAATGGTTATGTACTATTTAATGGAAAGGATATTCGGAAAATTGGTTTGGATCGGTACCGTAATCAAAATGTATCGGTAATTTTCCAATCTTATAATTTGATTACCTATATGACTGCTCTTCAAAATGTCTTAACAGCAATGGAAATTACAGGTGTTAAAGTGCAAAATAAAACGGCAAGGGCGTTAGAATTATTAGAGAAAGTAGGACTTACAGAAGTAGAAGCGAAACGAAATGTTCTGCAACTAAGTGGCGGGCAACAGCAGCGTGTTGCAATCGCTCGAGCGTTATCTTGTAATGTTGATTTACTGATTGCGGATGAGCCGACAGGAAACCTCGACGAAGAAACGGCAATGGATATAATAGAACTGTTTCAAGAACTTGCACATAAAGAAAATAAATGTATTATTGTTGTGACGCACTCACAGGAAGTTGCTAAAAAATCAGACCGTGCAGTCTATTTAAGTAAGAAGAAGTTGGTAGTAAACGAAATTTAATATAAACACCCTAGTTTTTTAATTCACATAATTTTCGAAATCAGTTTCTTCAAATATTTATATTTGATATACAATATAACCAAGCCATAATCAAAATGGTCTCCCTGTATTGAATGTTAAGATAGTTTGTTATTCCCTTTTTAACAATTTTTGAAAAAGAACTTGTAGTATATTCTACAGGTTCTTTTTGTTATGATCGGTTTACTATATCATTGAAGAATTGCATATAAAAAACGGGACAGTATTTAGGTGTATGATCTAAATACTGTCCCGTTTAATTATTTATCTGTAAAAAGGAACTAGCTTACATCTCATGTGATAGATTTTATAAATAAGAGCGTTTAATTGTCCATGGCTCTAAGCACTAACCATTTGGAATAAAGATGCAATGTATCAGTTATACTATGTAATATTTATTCATTACAAAATATGGTGGTATGTATGACTAAGCAAACAATTACTTTATTTCAAGTTTCTATGATACTCATTGGTAGTATTGGGATAATTAATCATGTCATTATGATTCCTATGTTATTAGATACCTCGGGTAGAGATTCGTGGATCTCTATCATATTAGTAAGCATTATATACTTGATTTGGATTTCATTAATATTCATCATATATAGAAACATAAAAAATGAACACTTGTTTTCGTGGTTAAAAAATAATTTTGGGAAACTCAGTGTATATCCAATCATATTCATAGTTGTGATTTATTTAATAACAATTGGTGTCGTTGCACTAAAAGAAACATTAACTTTTTTCTCTTTTTATTTACCAGAAACACCTCACTTTGTATTAGGAATACTTTTTTCAATGATTTGTCTCTATAATGCTACAAGAGGAATTCAATCTATTGCACTTACAACAGGTGTTTTGTTACCTATTGTATTTCTACTTGGTTTTTTTGTAATGTTTGCAAATGTTCCGCATAAAGATTATTCTTTACTTCAGCCAATGATGGAAAATGGAATGAAGCCAGTATTTAAGGGAATGGTTTATCCTGCAGCGGGATTTTTAGAGTTAATTTTTATTCTTTTCTTACAGCATCACATTTGTTCAAAAGTCAAATTATATCAACTGATTGCTTTGGGAATGGTTATTATCGGTATCACAATAGGCCCAGTTATGGCAGCTATTATAGAATTTGGACCTTTCGTAGCAGCAAACCAACGATATCCAGCATTTGAAGAATGGAGACTTGTGTCAATAGGAAGGTATATTGAAAATTTAGACTTTCTCTCCGTGTATCAGTGGCTTGTAGGGATCTTTATTCGTCTATCACTTGTTGTTTTTCTTATACCAGATTTGTTATCAATTACAAATCGAAAAACGAGAAATGGGATTATGTTTGCAATACTTTCATGTATTTTATTAATAAGTATACTACCCATCAGTGACTCTAGTTTCTATTGGTTTGTATCTCAAATTATTTTACCAGTTTCAGCTTTAGGGCTATTTTTGTTTTCTATCTTACTAATAGTGTTTGTATGGGTTGCTAAATTTAAGAAAAGCTCTTAAAAGAGTATGGGGATGTATTTTATATAAGGTTGCTGAGTTTGAAGGAGACAACGTAGATGAACAAACGAGTAGAAATAAATGAGAAGATAATACTAGAGTGGTTTGAAGGATGCAACGATGTAAAAGTAATAAAGCGTGAATTGGATGAGAAAGAAAAAAGGAATTCAGTATTGTTTATGTATTGTCAAAACTTAATTGACAATACAAAATTAAAACAAGCCACATCATCCCATGTTTGCAAAGAGCTTTCAAGTAATTCAATAGAAGAGTTTAACCTCTCAACATTAATTCCCCAGTTATCAGTAAAGAAATTAGATATGGTAAATTCGAATGAAACTATCTCTCAGATTATATTTGAAGGTAACCTCCTTATTATTTTTGAAGAATCTAAACATGGATATATAGTTGATATTGCCCAAATACCTACCAGATCGGTTGAACAAACAAATACAGAGATGACCATTCGTGGTGGACGTGATGGATTTGTTGAAGAGTTAAACACAAATATAGGATTAATTAGAAAAAGACTAAAAACGAGTTCTCTTAGTTATGAAGAATTTATTATTGGAGAAAGAACACAAACTAAAGTAGCACTCCTGTATTTAAAAGATGTCGCATCCCAAGATATCATTAATCAAGTTCGATTAAAATTAAGACAAATTAAAATAGACGGGGTTGTTTCAAGTGCGCAAATTGAAGAGTTAATCACAAACAATCAATTTAGTGTATTTCCTTTAGTTGAATATACAGGGCGCCCTGATTATGCTGTGAATTGTTTGCTATATGGGCGTTTTATTTTACTGGTTGAAGGGTCACCAACAGCGACAATTGCACCAGTTACATTTCCTTTTTTTGTGAATACATCTGAAGATCAAGATCTTTTCTACATATTCGGTAGCTTTGTACGACTTGTAAGTCTTTTGGGGATAGCAATTTCTATATTTCTTCCAGGAATTTGGATAGCACTAATTACATATCATCCAGATCAGATTCCCTATACGTTGCTAGCTACATTAAGCTTATCAAGAGAAGGGATTCCTTTTCCAGCTCCTTTAGAGGGGCTAATTATGATGACCTTATTTGAAATTTTGAGACAAGCAGGATTGCGTGTTCCTGCCGTATTCGGTCAAACATTATCTGTTGTAGGGGGATTAATTATTGGACAAGCTGCTATTAGTGCAGGCATTGTTTCAGCATCTATGGTCATTATAATAGCAATCTCGGTTGTTTCGACATTTGCTTTAACTAATCAGTCAGTAACAGGAATAATAAGTATATTGCGGTATGTAGTATTCTTAGTATCTTCTTTATTAGGCATAGTAGGATTTATCTTTTGTGTCCTTGTGATGGTGATACATGTAGTAAATTTACGCTCTTTTGGAGTTCCATTCTTTACACCATATTCACCCCCTGTGTTTAAAAGTATGCTAGCAGCCACATTTAGACTTCCTTTCACGTATATGAAAAAAAGACCTGAAGAATTGCATACGCAAGATAATACAAGGAAAAGAGAGAGTACCGATGAAGAAAAATAAAAGAATAGTTATATTTCTTTTTATGATGTGTACGTTTCTAACAGGGTGTTGGGATCAAAGAGAGTTGCATCACGTTTTGTATATAAATAGTCTAGGTATCGATTTTAAAGATAATAACTATATCATCCGTCCGCAATTTATTAATTTTTCTAACATAGCTAAACAAGAAGGGAGCACTACCCGTAATTATAGCCAGGCCTATATCGGAAAGGGAAAAGGCCCCATTTTAGATGAGGCAGCATTTGATTTTTATAAGGGTGCTCAACAAGAAATCTCATGGGAGCATCTCAAAACAATTGTTGTAACAGAGAGATTTCTAAAACATGGTGACTTAAATCAATTTAATGATTTTTTTTCTCGTTTTTTTCAATTTCGAGATACTATGTGGATATTTGGAACTAAGGAGCCTTTAGAAAATATATTAGCGAACAATAATATATTAAATATTTCTCAATTATATACAATCATTAATTTACCAAAAGAGATAACCAAGCAATATACAATAATAGATCCTTTACCTTTATATAAATTCCAAAGAAATTATTATGAACCTGGGATGACAACTCGCATTCCATTCTTAGCTACGACTAAAACATATTGGAAAAAAGGACATACATCATTTCCAATGTTAAAATTTAGTGGTTATGGTTTTATAAACGATAAATCCTATATAAATCATTTAAACAGCCATGATATTGCTGGGGTTCGATGGACGGATGAAAATACCAAACGAGCTCCATTACTATTAAAATTTAACAAGAAAATCATTGGACATATAGTATTAAAAAATCCAAAGATAGATACAAAGCATGTTATTAAAAATGGAAAATTACGTATACTTATGAACATCCATTTCGATGCTGATATTTTTCAATTAATAAATTCTATGCCTGTAAATGATATTAAAAAAATTGCAGAGGACCAAGTTGAAAAAGAAATTAAAAAAACGTACCGAAAAGGAATCGAAAGAGGGATTGACACGTATCAGTTATCACATTCCTTATATCGGCAGAATTCTAAATTGTGGAAACAGTATAAAAAAGAGGGGGGGATATCCCTTCAAAATAAAGAATTAGATTTAAATGTCTCGATTAATATAGCTACAAATGGAAAATCTAAAAATATGCGTAATATGATTGAGCATTAGAATGGTTGAAGATGAAAGGAAACGTAAAATATTAACTCTAAATAGGAGATTCGAACTTGAAAGACCACTACGATGTGGCGTCGTCTTCTTTAGGAATGGGAGGAGAGTTCGATTAGGAGAAGAGGGAGGCTTTTGCCTCCTTCTTTGCCTGAAAACATGCTTACATTTCTTAGCGTTTAGATAAGTACAAGTATTTAAAACTATATGTGCCGTAAAGTAGGAGCAGCTTAAATTCATTACTATGATTTATTTGTTACTTTTAAAGCGTCTAACACTATTTTAGTTGCATTTGCAATAAGTTTATCATCGTATTTCGCATCTTCTTTCGCATGATTAGAAAGTATCGCAAGAATAATTGGATTTTTATTTGGTGGCCAAATGATTGCAATATCATTCCTTGTTCCATAAGACCCAGAGCCGGTCTTATCGGCTACTTCCCATTCTCCTGGAACTCCAGCACGAATTAAGTTGTCCCCCGTAGTATTTCTTTTCATCAAATCTATTAAAAAGTTCCGTTTCTCAATGGAAAGTATATCGCCTAGCGCGTATGCTTGAAGACTAGTAGCTAATGCCTTTGGGGTACTAGTATCACGAGTGTCTCCTGGCTGCACTTCGTTTAATTCTGGTTCAAAACGTTCAGGATTTGTGACAGTATCTCCTATTTCTCTCAGTAATTTTTTGAATTCACTTGGCCCACCTAATTGTTTAAGAATAAGATTTTGTGCAGTATTATCGCTATATCGAATGGAAGCATCCGCAAGCTCTTTCAGAGTCATACCTGTATCTACATATTTTTCAGTAATTGGATTGTAATTCACAAGATCTTTGCTAGTATACTTAATTTTTTGATCTAAATCTTCTATTGATTTCTTTTGTAACAGTGCTCCAACAGCAAGGGCTTTGTGGGTAGATGCGTATGCAAACCGTTCATCTGAACGATAAGTAACAGTTTGATTCGTACCTGTGTCCAATGCATAAATACCAAGTTTAGCATCATATTCTTTTTCCAGCTTCACAAAAGAATGATTACTTGTATTTTCTTGTTTGGTTTGTTTCGGTGGTGCGGATTGAATATTACTATTGGAACAGCCTATAAGCGTTACACATGAAAGTAATACTACAGGTAACATCTTTTTATAATGCGAAATGTGAAAAAACTTCTTTGAAACTATCATACATTTTCAACCTCTTTCAAGAATTTATGGATTTTGTATAGGTATTTTACATACCGATACAATTAATAAATGTACCAGATAGCACTCATCTTGTGTTTCTTGCATTACAAAATGAGAGAACTACCAAAAGCACCTTTTTTATACGTAATAGACAATCTAAGTAACACATTTGTTCCATTTATGATTAAGGTTTTGAATATATCCATTAATTTTATTTATAAGAATCACAAAATCCACCTTTTTTGCACGCCACTTAATTTAATGTGGATTTAGATTGAGTTTACCTCGTAATGGGAATTTCAATTGGATTGCGCATATATAACAACCTCGTTCCGGACAGAATAAGTAATAACAACTACAGATTTCATTTTAAGTGAGGTGTTATACGATACATACGACAAAGCAAAAAAGACTTGTGGTGCAAAGTATAACTACATTTAGTCTACTAATAACGACTATCTTTACACCCATGCTTATTTACATTGTTTATGGATTACAGATTTCGAAAGGCTTTGAGGGATACTGGCCATCAATCTTGTTTTATACAACTTATATGACGGGTGTGTTTATCTGGATACCTATTGTGAATAAAGCTGGGATTCACCGCTCCTTATATTGGACTGTTTCTATTCTGATAGTATCATTACTTAGTGTTACTTTCTTTGGATGGAGTTCAAGGTGGCTAGAAATAAGTGCGTTATTTTCTGGTTTTGCAGTTAGTACAATTTCTACCATGACGAGTACTTTATTGTTTCTACATGTGGAAGGCGGGGGAAAGGTTTATAATAAAAATCAACAAGCGATTATTATTGGTATCGTTTTTCTTTTACTAATAATCGTATTGTTAGCGATTAGTTTTTTATCGCCGCCGCTGATAACATGCATATATGGGATTTGTTTAATCAGTATCCTTTTTGCTATAAAAAAAATGCCGAGAACAGAGTTAGCCAAAGGGCTTTTACCTATCTCCATCGTATCGGTTGTAGGAAAGTTTCTTTTTGTCTCAATGCTTATTCTTTTGATTCGAACAAGTCGTAACATAAATAATGAACAATATATTTTTTATTTTTTTCTACTTTCTATAGCGCTTATTTGTTTCATGTTTTTGAGTTTATTGAAAGGAAAGTTCTTTCATAAACTTTCATCTTCTTTACCAATTCGCTTAAAGGCAGAATCATTTTTACTTGGATTAGGAAATGGATATTTATTTTTGATGGGTATTTTTTATAGTTTTACTTTCTATAACATGTTAACCTGTATTTTCATTGTAGTTGGACCATACCTATTAGGGATTTTGATGTCCATATTTTTAGATATCAAAGCTGCTAAGAAAGTTAATCCAATCCATTTGTTTTTAGTAAGTACTTTAATCATGATATTCGGGTTTTATTCTCCAATATTTATAGTCCTTAGCGTTACATTTGGAAGCTATGCCATTAATAGTATTTCTTCTCAAAATAATATGAAAGTATATATGGTGAATGCTACACATAGAGAGCTTTCTTTACTCATTTACACAACATGGAGAAATATGGGGAATATATTTTTACAATTTTTTATATTGATTGTGATTGTGGGAGTAGGGGTGTTTTACGATGTCGAATGGTCGCAACTTTTCCAAACAATTGTTGGGAAGGGTCAAATGCAGATTGAAGGGTTATCCGTACAACGATTGATGTTTATGTTAGCAATTTGCTGTTGGCTTGGCATGGTGGGCTTAGGTATGTGGATTGGTAAAAAAGCTAATCCCAATATTGCTTAAAAAGTAACTCGAAAAATATCAATACTAAAACTACAAAAAACAAACAAACTCGTCCTACTAAGAGGGGAGTTTGTTTGTTTTTTGTTTAGATAATGGAATGTTCATGCAAAATTGTACACTATGTTCCATATTTTTTATAGAATATTTTATATCTAGCGTTTCAAGAATTTGTTTAACAATATATAGCCCCAAACCACTTCCTCCAGTATTTCGATTCCTTGATTTTTCAATTCGATAAAATGGTTTGAAAATTTGTTGTATATCCTCTTCTTTAATATTGACACCTGTATTCATAATTTGCATTTTGATTTGACCTTGTTTAGAATCCTCACTTAACTTTATATAGACTTTTTCATTATGTGGTGAATACATAACCGCATTATGGATAATATTTTTACATGCTTTTTCAAAAAGAACACGATCTGTATAAACAGAAAGATCAGAATCAATTTCTTTTATTATTTGGATGCTTTTTTGAGAAGCAAAAAATTCGAGATCTTTTGTGATTGTATCTATTAACTTCGAAAGATTAACTTCTTCTACTTTTAGTTTAAAGGTGTGTTGTTCTAATTTCGACATGCTTAAAATTTCACGAACTAATTGTTCCATACTTTCAATAATTTGATGATTTTTCTTTAAATATTGATCACGATTTTGATAAGGGCCAATATTGTATATCATCCCTTCTAAGTATCCTTTCATTACAGTAAGAGGGGTCTTTAATTCATGTGCTACAATCGCAAAAAACTCTCTGCGTTTTGTTTCTATTTCTCGTTCTTTTTCAATATCATTTTTTAATTGTTGATTTGCTTTTTTTAAATCAAACATAGCTTGTTGTAAGTTAATAGACATGTCATTCAAACTATTAGATAGTTCTCCTAACTCATCTGTAGAGCGAACCTCAATTTTTTCGGAGAAATCTAAATTTGCCATCTTTTGTGCACCCTCATTAATATAAATAAGTGGTTTTGTAATAAACCTGGAATAGAAATAAGCACTCCCTACACCGATTATGAGTACAATGATACTAATATAGGGGAGAAAGCGTACTAAAACCTGTGAAGCTTCATCAATTGGTTGAAATGTAGCAAAGACTATAAGCGTTAAACTAACATCTTGGAATTGAATTGGTTGCGTAACGTTATATGAATTGCTAAGGGTACCTGCATTCTCGAACCGTGTGGCTCTAGTAACTACTGTTGTTTGCGAACCATTTTGAGTAAAAGAAAATGAAGGAGAGTATTTAATTATTCMCTCATTATTTTGAAGATAAAGCATCGCATTATTTTTTTTTGCATATTCATCAAAAAGTGGTATCGCATCTTGAAACGTAAGATCTTTAGATTTATCAATGATTTCTTTTATCCCTGTTTGAAGTTGATCTGTTTTTTATTGCTCATAAAAYGTAGGGAGAAAGAAGTATAAAGTTAAATAAATCAATACTGCAAAGGATAACAAAATGAGAGAGGTAGTCATAAAGAGTTTATAAGTAATTTGCTTCATCTTCATGATTTTCACAATACTATTCATCAATTTTATAACCAATACCCTTTATTGTTTTAATATAAGGGATAGCTAACTTTTTACGTAGGTTTTTAATGTGTGTATCAATTATTCGTGTTTCTCCAAAATAATCGTACCCCCAAACTTTTTCTACGATATTTTCTCTTGTGAGTACTTTTCTCTCATTTTGAAATAGTAGTTGTAGAATTTCAAACTCTTTTGTCGTTAATAAAATTTCAACGTCATTTACATATACTCTATATGCATCGACATCGATACGCACTTCTTTAAATACCAAATGATTATTTACATTTTTATCATAACTTCTTCTAAGTACAGCTTCGACTCGTCTAATCAAAACATGAAACGAAAAGGGTTTTGTTATATAATCATCGATTCCAAGATCGAACCCTTTCATTTGATCTTCCTCTTCTTCCAATGCAGTTAGCATAATAATTGGTACGTTTGACTGACTTCGAATCATCTTGGATACTTCAAATCCATTAAGATTGGGCATCATTACATCTAGAAGAATTAAATCAAAGGATTGCTTATTAAATTGTGTCATACCCTCTAATCCATCTGATGCGACTACCACTGTATACTGTTGTGTCATTAAAAATTGTTTAATTAATTCCTGAATTTCTTGATCGTCCTCAACCACGAGGATATGATAGTTTTTCATAATATCACCTCTGGTAGTCATTATAGCCGTACTATCTGTAGTTTATGTGGAGATACAGTAGGAAACTTCATAGGACATTTAACGTATTAACTCCATTTTCAAGATTGTGTATTCTCCGTAAAAAAGGATTATTACCCATACTCCTTTTTTATGGAGAAATATTTGTGTGCTTGAAAAAACTTATCATATAAAAAGCTGAACGATTAATATTTACAAAAAACTAATGTATAATAATGTAAAATGTATGTAGTTTTTTTAACTGTTTGAAAATATACTTTCGATACTTTACTAGAAGGGGAAAGGGAGATGAATTTAAATATAAAAGAAGCCAGCGAAATTCTAGAGCGTACGCCACAAACTTTGTAGTTTTTTTGCTAATTTAGTAAAGGCCTAAGGTGCGAATAAGGGATTATTTAAATCATGTGAGAAAGGTTGTGAAATTATTTGAGGAGTTATAAAGCTATGCTGTTTGATTTAGATGATACGTTACTCGATAGGGATAAGGCAGTAGATAACTTATTTTTATTAGTTTTAGAAAAGTGTTATGAGGATGTTAGTGATACAGTCAAAAACAATATGTTACAGAAATTCAAAGAATATGATAAAAGAGAATATGGCATTAGTGATAAAACAATAGTTTTAGAATCATTATTTGATGAATTCGCGCCGAAATATAGATTGCCACGCAATTATATCCAAGATTTTTGGAATGAAAACTTTCCTAAATGTTTTTCAATTGACCAAAATACTATTCTTTTCTTAAATCATATAAAGAGGCACTTTAAAGTTGGAATTATTACAAATGGCTCAACTCAGAGGCAAAAAGCTAAAATAATGAATACGAGTTTAAATGAGTATTTTGATACGATTATTATTTCTGAAGAAGTGGGATTTAGTAAACCTGATAAACGTATATTCGAACTAGCATTAAATAAGCTAAATGTACAATCAGAAGATGTACTATTTGTTGGAGATGACTTAGAAAAGGATATTGCCGGTTGTCAAAATGCAAATATAAAGGGCATATGGTTCAATCCTAATGTGATTAAGAATAATACCGACACTAAACCATATGCCGAGATTACTTCTTTTGATAATTTATTAAGTTATTGTGGAGAGATAAATTTTCAAAAATAGTAAAAAGATAGATTACCCTTAATTTCATTGACCGTATGAGAAGTTTTAAAACAATATTTATTTACGAGGATATAAAGGATATTGGGCCAGGGGCAAATCATTTATGTGTGTTAATGAAGAGCTACACAGCGTGTTTAATATATACTTTATAAATTATAGAGGGGTGAGACTATGGAAATAAAGAAAGTAGTAATTGGCGGAATAAATATTGCCGTCGTCAGAAACGATACAGTATTAATATCCGACGTTCAATCTGCATTAGATCTCATGGCAACAGTTCAATATGAAGTGGATTCAAAGCGGATTGCTATCAATAAATCATTAATAAGTGAAAGCTTCTTTGACTTAAAAACACGGCTTGCGGGTGATATTCTTCAAAAGTTTATAAACTACAGAGTAAAGATTGCTATTATTGGAGATTTCTCTATGTATACGAGTAAAAGCTTAAAGGATTTTATTTATGAATGTAATAAAGGTAAGGATATTTTTTTATTAGCAACTGAGCAACAAGCAATTGAAAAATTAAGCTCATTGAAATAAAGATATAAAGATATAAATGTAATTCGAAAGAGGCATCTGTGAAGGTGCCTCTTATTTGTATTTTTATATAAATATGTTTTTCAAATTTAAATTTTGTACCGGTACAGTAACTGCAAATGTACATTGTTACTATATCCCTTCCAATTTACAATCAGCATATATTATTTTAATTTATAACTTATTAAGGGGTGCTGAATATGACAAAGTTACAAGATCAACTTTTCACAAGATTAAACCTTGAAAAACGTACTGAAATAAAATTTGAAGAATTAAGTACAATACTCTTTGCATTTGCCCACACAATCCCGTTTGAGAATTTAAATGTAATAGCAAGTAATGCGAATACAATTTCTATGAAAAACTTACAAGAGAAAATTTTAACTAGTTCTCGAGGTGGGCTTTGTTATGAATTAAATACTCTTTTTTACTATTTTTTAAAAGATAGTGATTATGATGTACAACTCGCACTAGGTACCGTATATAAAAATGATATAAACGCTTGGGCACTTGAAGATGGGCATATAACAATTATTTTAAATTACGAAAACGTAAGGTACTTAATTGATGTAGGTATTGCTTCATTAGTACCTCTTGTGCCAGTACCGTTTACTGGCGAACTTGTTTCTTCTAAAAACGGTTCGTATCGAGTAAGACAAAAAGATACGAGTAAAGGAAACTATGTTCTAGAAAGAATAGATGTTGATGGAGAATGGAAAGTTTGTCATGCTTTTTATAAACATATTATTGATGAGACAGTAGTAAACGATGTTCAAAGAAGAGTGATAGAAGATGAGAAATCTATTTTCAATAAAGGACCCATTGCAGTAAAATTGACGAACTTTGGCCATGTCTCATTAACGAATACTAGTTTAACTGAAATTATTTATGGAGAAAAAACGAAGCGTGAAATTACAGAAAATCAATATAAAGAGCTTTTATATACTTTATTTGCTATTGAGTTGTGAATATAAAAATAGCCGGTTCTTATTCAGAATCGGCTATTTTTATTATTTTTGGTTTAAATGGTTTTCGTCTAATATGTTTCGGAAACTGCGGTATAGTTAACGTTTTTAACGTTTCCTCAGCTTCTTCATATGTATGAAAGACTGGCTCTTTTCCATGATCTCCTTGCAAAACTAGCCCTTCATCTCGGATTACATACGGCATAAAACCACTCCTTATAGTAAAAAATTATGGTCTATTGAAACAGAATGATACGATTTCAAGTTTAATTTTCTTAATAGATATAATACACTAGAACAGTATAAAGAAGTATATAAAATGAATATTGGATGCAAAGGAAGATTATAATGTCAGTTATTGATAAATTGAAACTAAATAAGTATACAAATATGGTCGTAATTAACGAACCAAGTGATTATGACATTTTCACAGGTAAAGAAACCTCATTTTCAAAAGAACATGATGCTATTTTTATTTTTGTTGAAACACTTGATGAAATGGTGAAACAAACGAATTTTATTATTAGTAATGAAGAATTACTAATTGAAAAAGGTTACGTATTTTTCGCATATCCGAAAAAAGGTAATGCTCGTTACAGTACGTTTATTCACCGTGATGAGATGTTTCCGGCATTAAACGTTGGAGATGATGGATATGTGGGGGAAAGCGAAATTAAATTTGCGCGAATGGTAAGTATGGATGACGTCTTTACAGTTGTAGGTTTAAAACGTGAAAAGAAAAAAGCGAAGAAAACACCTGCAGCGAGTCAATGTGTTGCTGATTATGCAGACCGTATTCAAGATGTTGAAGCATTATTGGCTAATCATTCAGCTGAACTTAAGTTTTATCAAAGTTTAACTCCTGGTTATCAAAAAGATTGGGCACGTAATTTATTTTCTGTGAAACAAGAAAAAACACGCGATAAACGTCTTGAGAAAATGATTGAAATCCTTTCACAAGGCTATAAAACAATTGAATTATTCCGTAAGAAGAAAAAATAATGATTAGGAACGTCACAATGATGCAACAATTAATTACGTTGAGCACATTGAAAAAAGGATTCCTTTCAGTATACTAAAGTATGTTCTTATATTTAAATAATTAGCAAAAGAGAAAAGGTGTTTGAAATGAAATCGTATATTGTAGTTGGATCTGGAATTTTAGGGGCATCTACTGCCTATCATCTTGCTAAGGCTGGTGTGAAGGTTACTATTGTAGATCGTCAAGATTTAGGTCAAGCAACTGATGCAGCAGCAGGTATTGTCTGTCCGTGGCTGTCGCAACGTCGTAATAAAGCATGGTATAAAATCGTTAAAGGCGGTGCACGTTACTATTCTTCGTTAATTCAGCAATTAGAAGAAGACGGTGAAACGGATACAGGTTACAACCGTGTAGGTGCAATTAGTTTACATACTGATGAGAAAAAACTAGATCAAATGGAAGAGCGAGCGTATAAACGCCGTGAAGATGCACCGGAGATTGGTGAAATCACTCGCTTATCAGCTGAAGAAACGAAAAAGTTATTCCCAGCATTATCGGAAGAATATAGTTCTGTTCATATTAGTGGCGCTGCACGAGTAAATGGAAGATTATTACGCAACGCATTAATAAGCGCTGCGAAAAAACATGGTGCAACTTTCATAAAAGGTGATGCAGTATTAGTCCGTGAAGGGAATCATATTACGGGAGTTAAAGTAAATGACGAAAAAATTGTAGCAGAAAAGGTAATAGTAACTGCAGGCGCATGGGCGAACGAAATCTTGAATCCATTAGGAATTAATTTCTTAGTTACGTTCCAAAAAGGACAAATTGTTCATTTGCAAATGGAAAATACAGCAACAGAAAATATGCCAGTTGTTATGCCGCCGAACGATCAATATATTTTAACATTTGACAATGGCCATGTCGTAATTGGTGCAACGCATGAGAATGATACTGGTTTCGATCACCGTGTAACAGCTGGTGGTTTACATGAAGTATTCCATAAAGCGTTAACAGTAGCGCCTGGTTTAGAGGATGGTACAATGCTTGAAACTAGAGTTGGATTCAGGCCGTTTACGCCAGGATTCTTACCTGTTATTGGCCCACTCCCTAATTTTGAAGGCATACTCATTGCAAACGGACTAGGTGCTTCAGGATTAACAGCAGGTCCATACTTAGGATCAGAACTTGCGAAACTTGCGTTAGGGCAACCGATTGAATTAGATTTAAATGATTATGATGTTGCTGGGGCAATGGAATAGTAATAAACAAAAAGATTAGGAGTGATTTCCTAATCTTTTTGTTATGTTATTTGGGCGTAACTAAGTATTTTGAGAGGTAGGAGTTCTTTTAAACAAGTGGGATCACCACATCGCTATCAAGCTAAAAAAATAAATAATATCCACAAAACGAAAATTTTTTGCCCTTTATAGCAACGAAGTACATTTTTATCGTTTGAGGTATTAGAGAAGAAAGATTGATTCGTTCAATATAGAGGCGAAAATACATATCAGAAATATAAACAATAGCCTCAAAAACTGGGGGCTATTCAATTTCACAATCTATTATGATTAATTACAATAGATAAGCTCTTTAAAGTCTGTCCCATCGCTGCATTCGTAAAATGATGAATAACATCAAAACCCTCAACTTGATGGATATTAGCGAACCGTTCCACAAATGAAATTAAAGCGATAGACGGGATCCCAATTAAAGTTTTTTAAACCTAATTGGACTTACCATTAAGAGAGCGAGGATTAATGTAATCCATGCATTGCTATATGAAAACAATCCCATACCGGCCAATGGTAATCCAGCAGCTGGAATAGGTAATCCCTTAAAATATCCAATGGTTGGTTTTACACTAAATTTAGCTAATCTTAAAGCACCCATCGTTGGGAAAAGGATAAATGCCAAAGAAGTTAAAATAGAAGGTGTTGCTATCGAATGAAATAAAAGTGCAGGAGCAACTCCGAAACTAACAATATCAGCTAAGGAATCCAATTGTACACCAAACTCACTGTTCACTTTTAATTTCCTCGCAATTCTTCCATCAAGGAGATCTAAAACAGCTGAAAAGAAAATAAAAATGGAGGCTACTTCCAAATAGTCACTCATATTCATGGTAATTGAAAAAACACCGCACAATAAATTTCCAATCGTAAATAAATTGGGTACAGCTTTTACTATTTGATTGAACAAGGTTATCCCCCCTAAGTTGATCAAACTTCACGTTTATGTAGCATTTTCTATATATTCTTCCGTTATTCTTGAAAAAATATGACCACTGTATGCTAAGTAAATTTCGGCAAGAGAAAAACCGATTTCCTGTACGTTATGTTGGTTTATAAACATGTTTGATCAAAGGTAAGTCTATTACTGCTGATTTGCCGAAAATAAAAAACGTTTTTGAAAAAAAGAGCCTATTTTCGGTGCATCATATCTTCATATAGTCATAAAATTAATCTGTAGTCGAAAATACGTAAAGAGCTGCTAGAATGAATTACTGAGAATACGAAGAATAAAGGAGAGAAGCGGAGTAAAAACTAAAAAAATTAGACAAAGAAAATGGAGAGATGAACTAAATGTTAAAGATCATCAAGCATTTAAAACCATTTATTGCTTCCATCATTGCAGTTGTATGTCTTTTAACTGTACAGGCAGTATGCGATCTATCACTGCCAGACTACATGTCTAACATTGTCAATGTAGGGATTCAACAAAAAGGTGTAGAAAATGCAGTACCTGAGGTTATTCGTAAAAGTGAAATGGATAAACTTACGCTCTTTATGAATGAAAATGAGAAGAAAAAAGTTGCTGACAACTATGTGCTTTTAGATAAGAACAACCTCTCTCAAAGTGAACTGAAAAATGACTTAAACGATTATCCGCAGCTTGATAAAGAGCCACTTTATAAGTTACATACAGAAGATAAAAAAATAATTAACGAACTTAACGATATCTTTGGGAAACCAATGTTAATTACACAAGGAATTGAAAAAGGTGGCTCATCTGCTTTCTCTCCTGCTGCGATAGGTGACAACAACACACCAGCGAAACTTCCGCCAAATACAGATCCTTTTGCAGTCATTGCGAAACTTCCTCAAGATCAAATCAATGCAATGAAAGAAAAGGCAGATGAAAAGTTTAAGAATATGCCAGGCAGCATGGTAACACAATCAGCTGTTTCATACATTGAGAATGAGTATAAGAAAATCGGTATCAATACTGATAAACTTCAATCTAATTTTATCCTTACTTCCGGCGGGAAAATGCTGCTTTTATCCTTAGTAAGTATGGCAGCTACCGTTATCGTGAGTTTACTTGCTGCAAAAGTAGCTGCAGGACTCGGCAGAGACCTTAGAAAGAAAGTATTCCGGAAAGTTACAAACTTCTCGAATGCGGAGTTTGATAAGTTTTCCACTGCATCTCTAATCACAAGAAGTACAAATGATATCCAACAAGTTCAAACACTTATGGTTATGATGCTTCGCATTGTATTCTATGCACCAATTTTAGGTATCGGCGGCATTATTAAAGTACTTACTACAGACCTTTCAATGGGATGGATTATCGCAGTTGCGGTAATTGCGATTTTAAGCCTAGTCATTGGTTTATTTAGCATCGCGATTCCTAAGTTTAAGCGTATCCAAAAGTTAGTAGATAAAATTAACTTAATCACTCGTGAATCTTTAACCGGTATGCTCGTTATTCGTGCTTTTAATACTCAAAAACATGAAGAAAAGAAATTTGAAAAAGGAAATCAAGATTTAACAAAAACAAATTTATTTGTAAGCCGTTTAATGTCATTTATGATGCCAATGATGATGTTTATCATGAATGCCGTTACTGTACTTATTATTTGGGTTGGATCACACCAAGTGGATATGGGACATATGCAAGTTGGTGATTTGATGGCATTTATGCAATATACAATGCAAATCATCATGGCCTTCTTAATGATTTCAATGGTATCTATTATGGTTCCACGTGCTTCAGTTTCCGCACAACGTATCGCAGAAGTTTTAGATACTGACATTACCATTAGTGATGTAAAAGAGCCGAAAACATTTGCTTCAGACAAGAAAGGTTACGTTGAATTTAAAAATGTTGGCTTTAGATACCCAGGTGCAGAAGAAGATGTGCTTTCCAATATCACCTTTACTGCAAAACCTGGTGAAACGACAGCTTTCATCGGAAGTACAGGTAGTGGTAAATCAACATTAATCAACTTAATTCCACGCTTTTACGATGTCACAAGCGGCCAAATATTAATAGATGGCACGGATATTAGAGAAGTATCTCAGAAGGAATTAAGAGAGAAAATTGGTTATGTACCGCAAAAAGGAGTTCTCTTCTCAGGTACAATCGAGAGTAATTTGAAATACGGTAAAAAAGAAGCAACTGAAGAAGAACTCGAAAAAGCGGCGGAAATCGCGCAAGCTATGGAGTTTATTAACGCGAAACCTGAAAGCTTCCGCACAGAAATATCACAAGGTGGTACGAACGTTTCCGGTGGTCAAAAACAAAGACTTTCTATTGCGCGTGCTCTTACGAAAAAATCGAAAATCTTCATATTCGATGATAGTTTCTCAGCTCTTGACTTTAAGACAGACGCAGCATTGCGCAGAGCTTTAAACAATGAGATTACAGGAAGTACTATTTTACTTATTGCCCAAAGAATCAGTACAATCATGAATGCCGATAAGATTATTGTACTTGACGAAGGAAAAATAATTGGAACTGGTACTCATGAAGAGCTTATGGAAAACTGTGAAGTTTATAAGCAAATTGCTTTATCACAACTTTCAAGAGAGGAGTTGTCATCATGAGTGATAGAAAAATAGAAAATAGAAAACAAAGCGGCCCTGGTCCTGGCGGTGGCGGTGGCGGTCCTATGGGCGGCGGCATGAGAAAGATTGAGAAAGCAAAAAACTTCAAAGGAACGATGAATAAACTCCTTCAATACTTGAAGCCCTATAAATTATCAATCTTAGTCGTTATCCTTTTCGCAATCGGTAGTGCAGCCTTTACAATCGTTGGTCCAAAAATTTTAGGAAACGCGACAACAAAACTTTTCGAAGGACTCGTAAGCAAAGTATCAGGAGCACCCGGTGCGGCCATTGACTTTACCTATATCAGAAACATTGTCATTTTACTCCTTGGATTATATATACTGAGCACTGTGTTTGGTATTATCCAGGGGTACATTATTTCTGGAGTAGCTCAAAAAGTATCTTATAACTTCAGAAAAGAAATCGATGAAAAAATTAACCGTATGCCGCTGAAATACTTTGATAAAACAACGCACGGCGAAGTATTATCGAGAATTACAAATGACGTAGATACGGTGAGCCAAACTTTAAACCAAAGTATGTCGCAAATCATCACATCCGTTATTACAATCATCGGTGTACTTATCATGATGTTATCAATCAGCTGGCAAATGACATTAGTGGCGCTTTTAATATTGCCAGTATCGATGATTCTCATCATGGCAGTCGTAAAACGATCACAAAAATACTTCAAATCCCAGCAAGAATATTTAGGACACGTAAACGGTCAGGTGGAAGAAATTTATAGTGGTCACAATATCGTAAAAGCCTTCAACAAAGAAGAAGAAGAAGTAAAAAAATTCGAAAAGGTAAATGATACCCTTTACCATTCCGCATGGAAATCTCAATTTTTATCTGGAATGATGATGCCGATTATGACATTTATCGGTAATATCGGTTACGTCGCTGTATCTATTTTAGGTGGATGGCTTGCGGTAAAGAGAACCATCGCAGTTGGAGACATTTTAGCCTTTGTGCAATATGTTAGAAGCTTTACGCAACCAATCGCTCAAGTAGCGCAAATCGCGAACGTACTTCAATCCACTGCAGCTGCTGCAGAAAGAGTCTTCGAATTTTTAGAAGAAGAAGAGGAAGTGCCAGAAGCAGAAAATCCAGTGAAGCTGCAAAAAGTTCAAGGAGAAGTTACCTTCCAAGATGTTCAATTTGGATACAATCCAGATAAGATCATCATCAATAATTTCTCATCTAACATTAAACCTGGACAAAAGGTAGCAATCGTCGGACCAACCGGAGCTGGTAAAACAACGATTGTAAAACTGCTAATGCGTTTCTATGACATAAACAGCGGTGCAATATGTATCGACGGTCACGATATAAAAGACTTCACGCGAGAAGACCTGCGCAACATGTTTGGTATGGTACTTCAAGACACTTGGCTATTTAACGGCTCCATCATGGAAAATATACGTTACGGTAGACTCGATGCTACAGACGAAGAAGTAATTGAAGCAGCGAAAGCAGCTCACGTTCACAACTTCGTAAAAACATTACCAAATAAATATCAAATGGAACTAAACGAAGAAGCAAGCAACGTATCCCAAGGACAAAAGCAACTACTAACAATTGCACGTGCCCTTATAGCGGATCCGAAAATATTAATACTCGATGAAGCAACAAGCTCCATTGACACTCGTACAGAAGTACTGATTCAAAAAGCGATGGAAAACCTTATGGAAGGTAGAACAAGCTTCATTATCGCTCATAGATTATCAACAATACGTGATGCAGATTTAATCCTTGTCATGAAAGACGGAGATATTGTAGAACAAGGTAATCATGAAGAGTTATTGAAAGCTGATGGTTTCTATGCTTCGCTTTATAATAGTCAGTTTGAAGGTGCGGATGCTTCTTGAGTTAGGTGAAAGTCCATTTAAATAACTAAACCCACGAAGAAAATGCATTTTCTTTGTGGGTTTTTATTATTTTTAAGGTTCTGTTACAAAGTTTTTAAAAGTAAGCTAGACTTTTGCAAAACAGAGTGAGGAGCATGATATTTGCAAGCTTTTCAAGAAGAGAAAAGGCTGAAGAAAAAGGCTAAGCAAAAGAATGAGCTATGGAAGTAAAGGAATAAGTAAATGCGAGGATAAATGATTTTTGATTAAATTTATATTTACTGTTTTAGGCGCTGCCGTGATCGGTTTAGAGTCTTGTTTGTTGTTAAGGGATGAAATAGGTTTGAAACTTAAAGATTAGAAATAGTATTACTTTAAAATGCAGAAAGCAGGCTAGTAAACAAGCTATTTTTGTTTTTTAGCATAGAATATGATGAATCCTAAAGTTAAGAGGAGGTAATTATATTTATGGGATGTAATGGTAATTTCAGACGTTTCCGAGATTGTGATAGATTTTGGGATGATTTAATGTTTTGCAGACGTAGACATAGAGATTGTGATAACCGTCGTTGTAGACGTGACCGCGACTGTGATTGTGATGAATGTCGTCGTAGACGTAATCATGATCGTGACTGTGATTGCGATAATCGTCGAGATTGGTAAATTTCTTTCAATGAGTGCGTTTCTTCACAGCACTCGTTTTTTTTATTTATGGGTTTTCTGAACTCTTTATTGATAATATATAAAATACGAAGAATGTAGTTGTAATATATGGTTGTACAAAAATCTTCACCGTAAAACAAAGTGGGCTAAAAGTGATCGAGAAGAGTTAAAGAAAGCATTAGAGCATTAGAGTATTAATTAATACATTCTTTTGACCAGAGGTGATTTCACCGATGTAAGGAATCTTGTCCAGTTTGACACTCCCACCCCTAAAGGGGCCAGCTGACTAACGTCAGTGGGATTCTTGCTACCAAAGGCCAAAGGCGAAGCCCATTTCTGGTATCGTTGACGTGCAAGATTGCGGTGTGCCATCACCACTCCCACAACAGACCATATAGGTTCGTGGGCTACGGTACTGTGACCATACCGTACAGATTGTAGGTTCTCAAATGTTTTTACGTCTTTTGCATGACTATGAATAAAGTATACCATGTTTTGCTATGTAAAAACGATGCTTTCATCCCACGTCTAAAGACGGACTAAAGTCCTGCGTGGGCTTTCCCGTATCGTAAATTCTGTAATGTTTTAGTATTTCTTCTCCTTCTCCTGTTTTATGACTTTCTCCAGAGATAATGATTATTTCTTCTCCATTAATTGTTGTACAACGGATAACCGGTTTAATTAAAGGGAATTATCAAAAAGGGTACTATAAAATAGAACAAGCCCAAGAAATAGATAAGGAGTGAGCAAGCGATGGACAACATGATTAATACGGGCAGCTTTGGTTTACAAAGGGGGCCTGCTCAAAAAACGGTTGGCCAGTATTTGTTCGATTGCCTGAAATTCGAGGGCATTACCGAAATTTTTGGTGTCGCAGGGGACTATAATTTTACACTTCTTGATACTTTGGAGTGTTATAACGGCATCCGTTTTATAGAAGGACGAAATGAACTAAACTCGGGCTACGCTGCAGATGGCTATGCAAGAATCAAAGGAATATCGGCTCTTATTACGACATTTGGGGTCGGGGAGCTCAGCGCATGCAATGCGATAGCGGGAGCCAACAGCGAGCATGTGCCAATAATACACATTGTGGGTGCCCCTCCTGAGAAGGATCAAAAAGAGCATAAGCTGATGCATCACACCTTAATGGATGGAAATTTTGACGTTTTTCGCAAGGTGTATGAGCAGATTACGGCATATACCGCGGTCCTTACGCCAGAAAATGCCAAGATTGAAATTCAGACTGCGATTCGCATTGCTAAGGAAAAGAAAAAGCCGGTATACCTGGTTGTGGCTAATGATTTAGTGACCAAGCCAATTAAAGTCTGGGCAGAACGGGTACCACCACGTCCAACATCCAATCCGAATACCCTTCAGGCTGCAGTGAATCATGTCCGTCCGCTTTTGGAACGTTCCCACCGACCAGTTATCTTGGTGGATGTAAAAACGATGCGATTCGGCCTTCAGACAGCGACTCGGCAGCTAGCCGATGCAATGAATGTGCCTGTTGTAACGATGATGTACGGGAAGGGCGGATTCGACGAGAACCATCCAAATTATATCGGAATGTATTTAGGATCTTTCGGGAGGACTGAAGTCCAAAGTACAGTGGAGAATGCAGATTGTATCATTGCGATTGGTATGGTATGGGCGGATACAAACACCGCAAGTTTTACCGCAAAGCTGAACCCACTGATAACTGTCAATATTCAACCAGATATAGTTAAAATCGCTGAGGCGGAATATCCGAATGTTCTTGCAGCCGACATGCTACTTGCTGTGCAGAAGTTGAGTTATACAGGCAAAGGTTTGACAAAAAAATTGTCATTCCCTTATGAGCAATTCACAACTACTGCCGACGGACCTCTAATGGCTGACGGCTATTATCCACGTTTTCAGCGCATGCTGAAAGAGGAGGATATTGTAATCGCCGAGACCGGAACGCTTTATTACGGAATGGGAGAGATAAGACTGCCGGGCAATGTAACATATATTGGACAAGGTGGATGGCAGTCCATCGGTTACGCAATCCCTTCGGCGTTTGGTGCTATTATGGCCGCGCCGGAACGCCGAGTATTGGTGTTTACAGGTGACGGTGCCTTGCAGCTAACGGCACAGGAAATCAGTTCTATGCTCTATTACGGCTGCAAGCCCATAATCTTTGTCTTGAACAACGATGGTTATACAATTGAGAAATATTTAAATGTCAAAACAGAGGATCAAAAGTACAACCAAATCCCTCGATGGTCTTACACCAAGCTGGCCGAAGTTTTTGGAGGTAACGCGTTTACCGTTACGGTCCGGACCTATGGAGAGCTTGATCAGGCTATAATCCATGCTGAAAAGGAAAGCGCCGAAAGACTCTGTATAATTGAAATGATCGCAGGGAATCGAATGGACGCACCTGAATATATGCGACGGATGCGTAGTTATATGGAGAAGCAGGAAAAGCAGCGCAGTCAGAAATAGTATCCAATTCTCTAGTCCCTAATTGGATACTAATTGAACAGTTCTAATCATATTCTTTTAATAAAACGCAATTAAAGGGGTGTAAAGTGAGTTGACAAAAGTTAAGGTTAGTTTACGGCCCATTGCAAGTAAGTTCAATTTACCTACTGTTTTGAAAACAACTATACTACCAGGTGACTCAATTGAAAGGTTATTTATTGCAACCCAGGTAGGAGAAATCTTTTACATAGGAGACGGAGTTATAAGGACTTTTTTAGATATTCGCCCGCGAATTATCAAATTAGGCACGTTTGAAGAAGGTGTCTCTAGTAGCGGTTATGATGAACGCGGATTGCTAGGACTAGCGTTTCATCCACAATTTTATCAAAACGGTTTATTTTACCTTCATTATTCAGTAGCTGGCACTCAAGGTCCGGGTGCCCTTTCTGAACCTTTTAAACCTAATCCGTGTGATCCGAAAACTTTAAACTTAAAGTGGGTAAATAGAGATACTCAATATGATCATATTGATACGGTTGAGGAATGGATTTTACAATCACATAGTCAACCTCAAAAACGACGGACATTACTTAACATAAGAAGGCCCTTTTTTAATCATAACGGAGTCAATAGTTTAAACTTTTCACCTGAGAGTGGAAAACTTGTTTTTACAAATGGAGATGGTGGATCGGGTTATGATCCATTTAATTTAAGCCAGGATGATTTAGAAATAGCGGGTAAAATAATTGAAATTGATGTAAGTAAAAATACATTCATAAATAACCCTCCAGTAGTTACACGCTTTAATGAGTTTCCTTTATCTATACAAGAAACACTTACAGTAATTGCGAAAGGAGTTCGGAATATAACAGGTATTTCATTTCAAAGGTTTTATAATCAGTATATCAAATATGCTGGAAATGTCGGGCAGGATATTGTAGAGTCTATTTTTTCGTTTGTTCATTATAAACCCATACCGGTTACCGAACTTGTTCAAACGCATTTAATGAGATCCACTCCTAATCAAGATGGATTTATTAATTTTGGTTGGCGAGGATGGGAAGGAGAATTTCCTACTTCTTTTATAAGGCACTGTTCTGAGAATCCTACTTTGGATGAGAGAACAATGGCTTATTATAATGAAACAATAGAAACGTCAGTGAGGCGCATACAGCCCCTAATTAGTTATTTTCATAAAGATTCCAGAGCAGATAAGTTTGGAGGAACCTCACTTACAGGAGTACAACCATATATGGGAACTACAATTCCTAGTTTAACTGGTAGTATCGTGTTTACTGATCTTGCCAAGAAAGAAGAATCTCAGTCTCCAGTTAAAGGTGTTTTAGCATATATTAGGGCAAGTATAGACGATAAACGTAATGATTTTCATGTTATTGAAACCAATTATGATTTTGGTTCTCAAGCAGCTTATTATATGAGCTTGGGAACAAATGGAGATCAAACTAGATTATATTTAGGGGTTTATGGATCTATGAAAGTAACGGATTTTAACAAAGGTACTATTTTTGAAATTGTTCCATGATACGGTATAAACTCTTAGTATAAAAATATATGGAATTCATACTTTTTCAAACGCACGACTTAGCGCCTCTTAAAAAACCTTCTATGGATAAACATCTATTGTAGAGTGATTCCTAACAAGCAGAAAGTAAAACATAACCAATAAGTATTTGAATAAAAATAGAAAGTGGTGAATTAGGTCTCTTTAGGGGGGAATTTGATGAATCGCTTTAGAAGCTATTGGTATCAATGGATGATAGAGCAGGATGCGAATTTTGTTCATAAAAGAAAGGTGACGCCTGCAAGTAGGTTAGTCATTACAGCATTACTCGGTTCATTTGCTGCTATTTTTCAATCTGCGGGGAACTTAATCCCTGGAATAGGGTTATTTATTAGTCCTTTCGCGACGTTACCGATTTTTCTAGCTATTTGTTATTCTATTCGTGAGGGAGTACTCTCTTATATTCTTACTATTTTCCTATTATTCATTATTGAGCCAAGTGAACTAATTGTCTTTCCCTTTACTACAGGATTATTAGGTATAGCGTTAGGAGTATCCTTTTTACAATTCAAGAGGAGGATTTGGGTAATTTCCTTTTCAGCGATATGTCTACTTATAGGAATTATGATCATTCTCGATATCTTCCGTTTTCCTGTACTTGGTCCTACTATTCATACGACTATGGATATAAAAGTTATTACATTAATATTTATACTGAGTTTTCTATACTGCTGGATCTATGCAGAGCTGTGTAGAATAATAATGAATAGATTATATAAAGTATGGTCTTAACAATTGTATAAAATCTTTTTGAACGAATACACTTTCTCATATATTTTCAAAGATTGGAGATGTAAGCCATGTATAACGTTGAAATTAGAAGGCCGAATTCGGATGATATAGATGAACTATACTTGTTTTTCGGTATAGTTATTACGAATACATATAAAAATGAAGGGTTATCCCAATTATTAGATGACATAGAAAATGAAATTAACACGAAAAAGCAATATTTGAAAAATGATTTTGATAGTAATGGAGAAAGTCGTTACTTTTTATTAGCGATAGATACAAGTAACGATAAAATCATTGGAACAATTGAAGTCGGTCCAGCAAGTGCATTGATTAATAGTTGTACAGACGGTGTACTTAAGGATTTGTATGAAATAGGAACTGTATTTATACTTCCGGAGTATCAAAGAAAAGGTATAGGGAGTTTACTACTAAATACAATGTATCTTACATTACTTAGCAGAGGAATAACCGAATGCTGTTTAGATAGTGGATACAAAAAAGCACAAAGTATATGGACAAAAAAGTTTGGAGAACCTAGTTATATGCTGAAGGATTATTGGGGCGAATCAAACGATCATATGATTTGGAGAAAAAGTTTACATGATATACCTATAATATTTGAATTATAAAATGAAATATCTCTCTTAACATAGCTTTTCTTACATACTTATGCTATTATTTATCTTTATAATAAAAGAGGACGTGAATGAACTTGATTAAAATTAATATTCCTGAAGCCGATGTTTCAATTACTGAACGTAACCAAGTTATTAAAGGAGACGAGCCATTAATTACTCCAATTAACGGTTTTATCGATTTCCACTTGTTCCCTAGAGATAAAGGCGGCATTTTTATGTTTTACAATATTAATGACGAACTTCTTTTCGTAGGTAAAGCTCGTAAAATTAGACAACGTATTAAAAAGCATTTTGAAGATAATGTTTCACCAATCAAAAATAATCGTGATGAAGTATACCGTATCGATGCATGTATCGTAGAAGATCCAACTGAAAGAGAAATTTACGAAACATACATCATTAATAAGTACAAAGCGAAATATAACGTTGATAAAGTGTTTTATAAATAAGTAAAAAAACAATCCTAGCACATATACTAGGATTGTTTTTTTGTGTTTCATTCTTCATTTCTTTCTCCTTTTTTAAAATGATTAGCAGCAATTAAACAGAAAAGCCCTATAAATAAAGTTATTATTCCAAGCGTTTTATGTTTCCCTTCAAAAAAAGGAATATCCGAAATAACATTTGTCATACATAACCCAATAAACACAAGGATAGGTCCTGCCCAAAGTAATATATTGCCGAATTTTGTATGTTGCCACATAGTAACCCTCCTCACTCCTTTTTACATATATATCCATAAAATAAAAGTAAATTCATAGAGAAAAATAGTTTTTTTCATATCGAAAATTGAACCTTCATATATTGGTACAAGCAAACGAGAAAGGGGACCATCATGAATTGGTTAGAAGCTTTTATATTAGGGATAATACAAGGTTTAACAGAGTTTTTGCCGATTAGTAGTACAGGACATCTTTATTTAGGAAGGCATTTGTTTCAATTAGATGAAGCTGGATTGTTTTTAGATACGATGCTGCATATCGGGACTTTGCTTGCAGTGTTTATTTATTACAAAAAAGAATTTATATACTTAATTAAAAATCCATTTTCAAAACTAATGTTATTGCTTATTGTTGGGACGATACCTGCAGTTGTAATCGGATTGTTATTTAAAGACTTCTTTGAAGATATTTCAAAAACAGGTATTACGATTGGATGGGAGTTTTTAGTGACAGGTTTCTTTCTCTACATGGCCGATAAACAAAAAAACGGTCGTAAAAAAATGGATGACATTACATATAAAGATGCATTTATCATCGGTTCATTTCAAGCGGCTGCTATTTTCCCAGCAATTTCTCGCTCTGGTATGACAATCGTCGCTGCTTTATGGAGAAAACTAGACCGTGAAACAGCAGCATATTTTTCGTTTTTATTATCTACGCCAGCAATAGTCGGAGCAATCATCTTGCAATTTGCAGATGTTTATCAAGGGAAAGCAGAATCTATTTCTAGTACATCTTTAATTGTCGGCACGTTATCAGCAGCGTTTTTTGGTTACATAGCTGTTTCATGGATGATTCAATATTTAAAACGTCACTCCTTAAAAGTATTCGCGTATTACGTATGGGGATTAGGTATTTTAATTTTAACGTTGCAATTTACTCATGTGTTTTAATTTAGTAATTCTTCGTTTAGATCCTGTTTCATTCATACAAGGCAGGATCTTTTTTCATTAAGGGGGTAAATATGTTTAATAAGGCTATCGTTATTGGCGGAAGTATAGCAGGAAAACTCGCAGCAAAAGCATTATCAACTTTTTTTAAAGAAGTAATCATTATAGAAGTCGGCGAAAGATGGGATGGAAAAGCTTTGAGAAAAAGAGTTTCACAAAGTAATCATCCTCATGTGTTATTAAAAGGTGGAGAAAATGCAATCGAGGAATTGTTTCCTACTATTACTAATGAATTAATAGAAGCAGGCAGCATCGTAAATAACTTTACTCGTGATATAAAATGGCATCAATTTGGTTTATGGAAACAACCATTCATAGGAGAAGTGCATATGATTCAACAAAGTAGGCTTTTGCTTGAATGGCATATCCAAAAAAGAATGGATCAAATTTCAAATGTAATCATTAAATTTGGAACATTGGTTGAAGGGTTATTAGTAGATGGAAAGCTTAACAAAGTATGTGGAGTAAAAGCTAAATGTTTAGAGACTGGCACGCAAGAAGAAATTCAAGCAGATATTGTTGTTGATGCGAGTGGATTCGGTTCAAAAAGTATAGCGTGGTTACGTGAATACAATATCGAAGTGCAAGAAGAGAAAGTGCGTATCGATTTATTCTACGCAACTAAAATGTTTAAACTCAAAGAAAATGAGAAATTAGACTGCTGTAATATGCTAATGTCTCCAAGTTTCCCGGACAATCCGTATGGTGTACTTATTCAAACGATTGAGGATAATCGTTATTTTGTTACTTTCAGCGGATACGCAAATGAGAAAGCACCACAAACAGATGATGAGTTTTATGATTTCGCTGAAAATCTATCAATCCCTAACGTGACAGATTTTCTAAACAAAGCGGAGGCAATTTCAGATATCAAAACGTACAAAATTCCTTATCAAGTACGTCGGCGATTTGATTTAGTTAATCATTTACCAGAAGGCTTGTTAGTAGTCGGAGATGCACAATGTCGTTTTGATCCCGTTTTCGGGCAAGGAGTTTCAGTTGCGGCTATGGAAGCTCACCAATTGCAGTTGCTTTTACAACGGAGACAAAAGCTTGATAAAGCATTTACACAGCAGTTTTATAAAGAAACTGCTAATATCATACAAACTCCTTGGGAAATGACTACAACGGAAATATCACGTCATCCTCAGCTAAAAAGAAAATTAACGATAAAGCAAAAATTTCAGCTATGGTATACGAAACAAATATATCAACTATCTGCAAGTGACTCTGACGTTTATATTCGATTAGTAAGAGTGATGAATTTAATTCGTAGTCCATTTCACCTATTTCATCCGAAAGTGCTACTCGCTGTATTACTGATGCGAAAGAAATAGCAGGAAAATTATCGGTTAAAAAAGAATGTATAACAGTTAGTAAATCAAGAAGGGGTAAACGGGATGGAAATATACATAGAACAATTAAAGAATCAAGACGCTGAAGATTTATTTAATTTTGAACTCACGAACAAATCATTTTTTGAAACAATGGTACCAAGTCGTGGCTCTAATTATTACGTGTATGAATACTTTCAAAAGCAACTTGCCGAACTATTAAAAGAGCAAACTGAGGGGATTTCTTATTTTCATCTCATACGTAATACAGAAAAAGAAATTGTAGGACGTATCAATTTAGTTGATGTAGATAAGGAAAAACGAATTGGGTCGTTAGGCTACCGAGTTGGAGAGGGTTTTACAAAAAAAGGAGTTGCAGCAGCATCTGTAAAATTGATTTTGGCTCAAGCAAGAGTCTATGAAATTAATGAAATACGTGCTATGACAACAACAAATAACATAGCTTCACAAATTGTATTAGAAAAGAACGGATTTTCTCGTGAAAAGGAAGCGGAGACAACTACTGTAGATTTAAACGGGGAAAACGTAAATTTCATACATTATATTTGGAGGACTACTAAGGGTTAAAAATAATAGGGAGGGACATGTACATGAAGGATTTACGTTATCCAATAGGTCAATTTACTTACGTAGGAACTATTACAGAAGAAATAATTGATAAATGGATTCAAGAAATAGAGGATTTACCTAATGAACTAGCAAGAGCGATAAAAGATTTAGATCAGAAGCAGTTAGATACACCGTATCGCGTCGGTGGATGGACTGTTCGCCAAGTTGTTCATCATGTTGTTGATAGTCATATGAATAGCTACATACGCTTTAAATTAGCAATGACAGAAAAGAATCCAACTATTAAACCGTACAAAGAAGAAAAATGGGCAGAGCTACCTGACTCGAAATTACCAGTAGATGTTTCACTTGTAATGCTAGATTCATTACATAAAAGATGGGTTAACTTATTATATTCTTTAGAACCGGCAGATTTAGAAAAGACATTTAATCATCCTGAATCAGGAGAAACAAAACTTGCTGCTGCAATTGGACTATATGCATGGCACGGTCGTCATCATACAGCTCACATTACTTCTTTAAGAGAGCGTTTAAATTGGTAACATTAGAGAAGGCGACAGAAATTGATGCAGAGATTATATTTCAAATGCAAGTAGAATCATTTAGTTCATTATTAGAAAAGTATAAGGACTATGAAACAAGTCCGGCAAATGAACGTATTGAAAGAACGATTTCAAGAATAAATAATCTGGACGGTGGATTTTATAAAATTTTCGTAAATACGAATCTTGTCGGCGCGATATGTATATCACGTAAAGAAGAGGCATCTAAATTTTGGATAAGCCCGATGTTTATTATTCCAAACTATCAAGGGAACGGAATTGCTCAAAAAGTATTAATTTTAATCGAGGAGATGTTTCCGGAAATAACGACTTGGGAGCTTGCTACAATTTTAGAGGAAGAACGAAATTGTTTTCTATACGAAAAGATGGGATATATAAGAGCGGAATTTAAAAAGAAATTAAATGATAAAGCAACTTTAATTTATTATACAAAAGAAAGGTAAAGCACATTTTAAATGCTTTACCTTTTTGTATTGTTTTAGATTAAATATACAAAATTAATGTATATTCTTCCAAAATATTCGGGTTAGTAATTTAGAATTCGAATAAATATACAAAAACCAACTATTTTGTCGTATATGTTACTAACGCTTTTTGAATACTTAATATGCTATCATCGCCTTTAAATTCTTTCGTAATTGGCGCGCTCAAACTAGATACCCATATTTTAAGTTCTGCATCTAAATCAAAATGCCCAGCTGTTTCAATGCTAAATTGTGTAATGCTTTTATAAGGAATAGAATGATACTCTGTTTTTTTACCTGATATCCCTTGTTTATCAACTAAAATAAGACGACGATTTGTAAATACGATTAAATCACGAATTAATTTATAAGCATGCTCAACTTTCTCATCATCTAGCATAATCTTTTCTAAATCACGTTCAACGCTTTCTGTACTCGCACTTGATGCATTTCCTAAAATACCACTAAATAAACCCATATGAAATTCCTCCTTTATAATATGTGGAATGAGTTTCTTATATTGTACCATGCGAATGACTAATAGATTATGACATTGCTTCAATAGTTTTTTGTTATTATTGCAACTAATTTATATAACCTCATCCTAAAATCTTGTGCTAACATATAATTAAGAAAAAAGAAGCAGAGGGATATAGCATGAAAAATATCGGTTTAGTATTAGAAGGCGGCGGAATGAAAGGATTATATACTGCAGGAGTACTCGAATATTTTATGGAAAGGGACTTATTCTTTCCGTATGTAGTCGGTGTATCCGCTGGAGCATGTATGGGAGCGACCTATTTATCACGTCAAAAAGGAAGAAATAAGAAAGTGAATACAGAGCTAGTAGGAGATCACAGGTATATATCTTATCGAAACTTAATTAGAAAACGTGAATTATTTGGAATGGATTTTTTATTTGATGAAGTACCAAACAAAATTGTACCGTTTGATTTTCAAACATTCCTAAATTCAAATGAACAGTTTGTAATCGGAACGACTGATTGTGAATCAGGACAGGCAGTTTATTATAATAAAACAGAACATGGAAATGATATTTTAAAAATTATTCGTGCATCAAGCTCTGTGCCGTTTATAGCACCTGCTGTAGAATATGATAATCGAAAATTGTTAGATGGAGGGATTATAGATCCTATTCCAGTATTAAAAGCGCAAAATGATGGTTACCAAAAGAATGTTGTTATTATGACAAAGCAGGATGGATACGAGAAGCAGCGGAATAAATTTTCTGGGCTAGCTAAAATGTTATATAGAAAATATCCGAATATCGCACAATCTTTAGTAGAACATTATCGTTTTTATAATGAGACGATAACTTATATGAATCAAATAGAACAAAAAGATAATTTTTATATCATTCAGCCTAGCGTACAGCTTCCTATAAGCGGAATAGAAAGAAATAAAGAGAAACTTGTTAACCTATATAATCTTGGCTATACAGATGCTCAACATCATTATGAAAAATTATTAAGTTGGGTAAGGAAATAAAGGGGTGGAAAATTGCTATTAGGTAAAAAGGTTATTTTTAATGAATTGCAGAAAATGCATAGTCCGCTGCTTAAACCGTTTCCGAATTGTGACCTTCGAAAAATACGAAAAGATTTTAATAATATGTTTACAGATGATGACTGTATAAATGCTGATTTAAATTATTATTGGATGCATACAGCAGGTACTTTAAGTTACATACTTAATAACAACAAAAAGGAGATTGTGTTTGATCAAATAAAGTGGCTAAAGAAATCGTATTTTGAATGGTTTCCGCAATATCACTTTCTAGAAATAGAAATTGTGAAGTATCCCATTTTGTATAGAGATTTCATGAATTTTGAGAAGACCAGGAAACTACTACTATATTACCTTACTGAATAAAAATAAAAACGTACAAGTTATGATGCTTGTGCGTTTTTTTGTTCATAAAAAATACAATTTTAATACCTTGTTTATATAGGGATTCTAATACGAAGAAAGAAGTACATATAGAATGATGTAAAGGAGGGAGAGGCGTTTAGATACCGTTTTCCTTTAATCCATTATCCAATTCGAATATAGTTAGTTATTTATGATAAAATATTTCGAGTGAAATCAAGTACTTATTATATCCAGTATTAAATAAGTTAAGCCAGGAGGAACAATAGTAACATGGAAAACGTGTCAAATATAGATAAATTTGAATCAATAAAATCTTTACAATCGACAATCCGTAAACTTGAAAATGCTTTTTCACAGATGACTCAAAAGGGAGCAAATACTACCTTAGTGAAAAAAAGGCTTAAAGCCGTTTGTATAGGGCTAGCAGTGTTAGAGAACGTGTGGAATCAAGAAAGTCATCGGTATAGCCAAGAAGAGTTAGGAGAAGCACGTAATGTCCTTGCTGGTTTGCTCCCATCAATTGAGAGAGCCTATGATAAGTCTAAGGCTGGTAGTCCTCAAAGAACACTTTTAGAAAGAAGAATAAAAGCGTTGGAACTTTCTATTCAGGCAATTGATAAACCTTCTAATAAATAACTCATCTAAATACATAACATACTAATCTTAAATTTTATAAAAGCAATCTAATGAAAAGAAAGAAATACAAAGGAGGCAGATGGGTGACTTCAATAATTAGTCCTAAGTTAGAGGAGCTTAATAATCAATTAAAAAAGGAAACGAGAAAGCAATTTATACTTTTTTGCATGAAATAAAGTCAAATAATACGCCACTAATAGAACAATGTCCTGTAGAAAATCAGTATAAGCTTATAACGTATATATGGTTAGGGGATCAAAAAACTGAAAACGTCTATGTATTCGGTAGTTTTCCTGGTTGGGATCTGTCTGTAAATCAACTACAACGGTTGTTACAGACAGATATTTGGTATGTAACGTTTAGGACGGATGAGAGTTTTATTTCAACGTACTATTTTTCAGTAAACGATTTTTTCGAAAATGATTGGATAAAGCGCAGTGAAAAGTACCAACTAGACCGATTTAATAAAAATACATTTGGAGAAGATGCCAATAAAGCGTCTGTGTTAAACATAGGAATGGAAGTACAGTATAGCAGTCGTTTTCCTTCAGATCATTATCCATCTGGAAAAATTGAAACATATTCTTTTCATAGTACGATTTTAAATGACACACGTAAAATTTATATTTATACGCCTCATGACTCTTCTCACACTTCACATCTTCAAGAACTTCTCATTGTGTTTGATGGGAATTCATTCATTAATAACCTTTCAATCGCAAGAACACTCAATTATTTAATATACGAAAAAGAAATCCCATCTTGTATTGCTGTTGCAATAGAACCCGTTGATCGACTAGAAGAGCTAACTTATAACGATAAAATGAATACATTTTTAACGGAGGAACTACTTCCATGGATTCAAGCTAGGTATCACGTATATCAAGAAAAGAATCATACAACAATTGCTGGTTTCAGTCTTGGTGGCTTAGCAGCTTTTTATGCAGCGCTTCAAAATCCACATGTTTTCGGAAACGTGTTGTCAATGTCTGGATCAGTGCATTGGAAAAAGGATGGTTATGAAAATCAAATTCCTTGGATTGAAAATCAAATTTCATCTATAGATTCTAATACGAGTCAACCTCATTTTTACATAGCAGCAGGAGAACTTGAAAACAAACCTCTTTTAACGGCTAATAGACGCCTGTATAAAGCTTTAAAAGAAAAAGGATACCAAATTACTTATGAAGAGTTTCAAGGCGTTCATGACGGTGTTTGGTGGCGAGAAAAGTTATTTGATGGGTTGAAAGCATTAAAACATACAAAAACCACACTATAAAATAAAAAGGAGAGAGAATCTATGAATCAAGATGAGCTAGATAAAAAACTTAAAAAACAAGAAATTTTAGTTAAAGATGAAAAAGTTTGGTCGTTCACGTATGAGGATCATATTAGCTCTATCGTTAAAGAAGCAGAAAAGAAAGGGTCTTTTGATAATTTTCCAGGTAAAGGGAAACCTCTAAATCTAGATAAAGATCTTTCGTATAATCCTGAAAAACAACTGTATAGAACTTTAAAAAATAATCATGTTTTACCTAGGTGGATTGAGCTTTCAAAGGAAATTGATGATTTAAAAGAAAGGCTAAAAGAAACTACAAATACTGCAGAAGCAGCGGATTTAATTCGAACTATTAATAAAAAGGTTTTAGAACATAATTTACTTTGTCCACCAAGTGCGCAAAAAACGAGGGTGAAAACAGATATTTAACGATTTTCAATGAAGTTATCTTTTGCTATATAATTAAGTAAGGCATTTTCAATTCATTATTAAGGGGAGGCAAATGTAATGAAGAATACGTATTAACTTCAAATTCCGAAAGAACTAGAGCAGTATCGTAGTATTTTAGAAGAAAGTGTGAAACCGTATATTAAAGTGTCTGGAACGCAAGCAGAAACAACTCTTTTTGAAAGTAAGTTTGGTGGCTATCCGTATGTACATATAGATCAAGAGCATCCTAAAGATTCAAATGGACAACCTATGATGTTACTTGCGCAGCTAAACTTTGAAGAAATGCCGCATGTTGAATATATGCCTCAAAAGGGTATGCTGCAGTTTTTCGTAAGTGCTGAAGATGAGCTTTACGGAGCAGATTTTGATCATCCAACAATCCAAAAAGACTTTCGAATTATTTATCATTCTACAATTATAGAAGATTTAAATAAGGTTATTACTGATTTTAGTTATTTAAACACTTCAGAATTAGAGGACTTTATCATACCTGAAGCAGCGAAATTAAAGTTTGAATTGGGTTATCAACCCGTAACATCAAGGGATTATCGATTTGAAAAGATGTTTAGTGAGGAAATTGATTGGGAAGAAATTGTTGATGAAGAAAATAATACAGAATTAGGCGAACTGTATGATGATTTATGTAAAGATCAAGGGCATAAAATTGGTGGTTATCCATTTTTCACACAGACAGATCCAAGGGAATGGGAAGAAAAATACCAGCAACATGATATATTATTGCTGCAAATCGATACAGATGATTCATTAAATATTATGTGGGGAGATTCTGGTGTTGCTAATTTCTTTATAAAGAAAGATGATTTATTAAATCTAGATTTTTCCAATGTTATTTACAATTGGGATTGTTACTAAAAATAGATAAATGGATTACTAGCTAGCAAAAGAAATCTTCCTGAAGGTGAGGAGGATTTTTTTACGTTAAAAATAAACGTTATGTTAACTAGAATGAAGAATACAATGAAAGTCAAGCGTAAATAAAAGAAATAACAACAAAAATATAAAATAATAAAACATATGTAATTAGCAATAAATCTATAAAGCAAAACATAAAATGAAATTTATCATTTGTATAGAAAAATTTATTTCGCATAAAAAAATTCCGTGCTAATCAAAATTATTTTTGACTCGTTAAACGATAATTAATCGATTAAGATTTGCGGTGATTAATTTATAGCAAAATAAACGATAAAAACTGTAGAAATTCATTTAGATAAGATTTTATGTGAATCTCATTAAAAATACCCATTTCGTCTCATTAAGTATAGTTTACTTGGTTTTTGATACAGATAAACACTTACTCTATACAACTTCGTATAATATATATTATGTTAACTAGTAAAAAGTAATAAACTTATTATATGTTAGTTTCGGTTATTAGTCTCCCCTTTTTAATTGGGTTCATAATGTGTTGTAGATTGTGTGGTTATTTGTTTTTTTAAGTTATTTATGTTGTGTTATTGATAAGAATGTTTCCGTGTATAATTTATATTTTAGTTAATAAAAAACGCAATTCATTTAAAGTGAACGAATTGCGTTGATATGATTAAGAATAAGTTTTTAAAATTAGTTTGCTACAGCAATTGCTTCGATTTCGATTAATAATTTATTGTTAATCAATTTGTTAACTTCTACAGCTGAACTTGCTGGTGGATTGTTTGTGTTGATGTATTGATCTCGAATATCTCTAACAATGGCCATTTGAGAAATGTCCGTCAAGAAAAATGTTAATTTTACTACATCATTAAAATTTAAGTCTGAAGTTTTTAATGCGATTTTAATATTTTCAAATACTTGTCGTGTTTGTGTAGCTAAATCATCAATTCCAACTATTTGACCGTCAGTATTAATTGCTACTTGTCCTGATATGTAAATGGTTCGTTTAGCGTTACTAACTTCGACTACATGTGAGTATCCAAAAGTTGCTGGCATTGTTTCTGGATTGATAAATTTCTTTTGCATGGCTCTTCTCTCCTGTTAATATCTTATTTTCTTTATATTAGGTTTTAATTTTGAATTATCCTCTATTTACTAATTATTGTCTATACATCATTCAGCTGCTACATATGCAAAAGGATATTAGTCACTTTAATTTAAAGTTTTTAATAGATTATGTACGTTTGTTTTTTTTGAGCGCTTGTTATAATTACGCCTTTTTGTATTCATTCTTCAGTTACTTTTGTATAGAAAAAGTGATACCACCAAATAAAAAATTCTTCGTAAGTTATTTCTTTTGAGTATCTGCTGCTTGTAAAGTATTCTTTTAAAGGCTTTTCATTTTCTTTACATAATAAAATCAAATCTTCACTGATCGTGTTCGCGATTTCGTTAAGTATAGATAAATCTACGGCTGTAAACACTGGGATAACAGGTTGTGAATTTTTATATAAGCCTAATTTTTCGTATAATACATTTGAATTTAAGTCTACTTGTCTATCTACTGCTACAAAATTTTCAACTAATTGCTTTTTCGTATAATTAATATCGATAATAGCATCGTGAAAATATTCTTTAAACGTTTCTTTATTCGCAGTTATTAAATTCAAATTTGTATATCGAGTGTTTCCATAAAGACCAATTTGATATTCCCCTAAATCCAAATACGTATTACCATACATTCCAAAGGACTCTTTGTCTGTTTGTTCTTGTTCTAGAATCGCATAATAATATCTTTTATTGTTTCTCAAAGGCCGTTCTGTTTCTAAATAGTTTTCTTCAATGTTAATTATTTGTCCAAAATCTAATAACACACCAATATATGGTAAAAGACTATACGATTCTTTAAATAAATGATTAAATGTCTCGATTCTTTTAGACATAGCATCAATTTGATTAGAATACTTTTCAAGTATGTTAAGTGCAGTTTTAATTAGAGGCTCACATAGGTTATACAGTTTTTCTCCTTTATTAGCTGTTATAACCATACATGTTGGATAGTAACTCCCTTCTGTCTTATTCAATAAACCTTCTAGTTCTAATGCGTGCATTTGTTTTTCGAATTCCTCGCTAGTCCAATTTAGCTTCGTTTTTATAGTATTTGATTCTATGCCCAGATGGAGCATTACAAGTAAATATTGAAGGTTTGTTCCGCTTATTTTTAAAGTTGGATAATTGTCAACTTATGAAATCATTTTTGTCTCATAAGTTGTTTTAAGTATTTTCTCCGGAGTATAATTAGCAAGCATTTTAAAATCCCTTCTTTTTTAGTAATTTAATTGTAAAATCTATGTATTTACTATGTTCTATAAATAAAAATAAGTATCCTTTAATGATTTCAAATAAAAAACCTTAGTATAGCTATGTTAATACCTATACTAAGGTTATCTAGAATTTTATATTTAGTTATTGCTATTTGATAGTTTACATTTAGACTTCTTTTTTCTTTCTTCAAGCATTTATAGACTCTCCTTCCTTTGGATAATTAGTTACCTACCTGCTTCTATAACATATAAAGAAACATACGGTCTTTGTTGTTTATAAGAAAGAATTTACTTAAACAAAACAATTCACAAATACATAATATTAGTTTTAGCTGCTGCTAAATGAATTCTATTATTTATATATAAATAATAAATTTGAAGAATTTATGAAATGTACTGCATTTAAGATGAAAGGTAAAATGATTTCGTTTAAACTACAATTAGCTACAATAACAACATACGTATATTGTTAAACGTAAAAAGGAGAACTAATGAAAAAGAAATATATGAATCAAATTCCGACTGATGTAAGTTTTAATCCGAAAGATATTATCGGTTTAATGACTGATTACTTTAAAATGAAAACAAAGCTACGTCCTGTAAAGAATTTACCTATTGTTTTATCGAATAAAAATAATGAATCTTTAGAGAGTGTGACATGGTTTGGGCACTCTGCTTCTCTTTTGAAAATAGAAGGTAAAAAATTGCTATTAGACCCTATGTTTGGAGATGCCTCTTCCCCATTTCCTGTGTTTAATAGTAAGCGGTATAGTGGTGCTTTTTCTTTAGAACATGATGAACTTCAAGAAATTGATGCGATTATCATTTCGCATAATCACTATGACCATTTAAATTACAAAAGTATTATGCGGTTAAAAGATCGCGCAAAGCACTTTTATGTTCCGACGGGAATTGCGCAATATCTTATTAAATGGGGTATTTCACCTAGTAAAATTAGTGAGCATAATTGGTGGGATGAAATTACGTTTGATAATATTAAGTTAGTTTGCGCTCCTGCAAGGCATTTCTCTGGACGAAGTATGACAGATAGAGATTGTTCGTTATGGTGTTCATGGCTTATTCTTGGTCAAGAAACTAAAGTCTTCTTTAGTGGTGATAGCGGTTATGCTCCTCACTTTAAGGAAATTGGTGAGAATTATGGTCCATTCGATCTTACTTTAATGGAATGCGGGCAGTACGATACGAGATGGTCTGCTATTCATATGTTGCCAGAAGAAACAGTACAAGCCCATATTGACGTTAAAGGAGAATTGCTCGTTCCTATTCATTGGGGTGCTTTTACGTTAGCATTACATGAATGGAGTGATCCTATTGAACGTGTTACGAAAGAAGCAAATCGTTTAGGGGTTAATATTGCAACGCCACAAATCGGTGAAGCTATTGCGTTACAATCTAAAGATTATCCTACGGCTGCTTGGTGGCGAGAAGTGTAAGTATAATAAAAAGCGAACCAATTTAATATTGATGGTTCGCTTTTTATTCATTTATGACTCATCTATTAATATTCTTTGTTTTATCTACTGGAATTGCATTTGCATTTTTTCTTTTTTCATGAGCCCCTCCTTCTATTAAATATTAATCGCCCCTAATTACTACTTTACTATATTTGCTTTCCCGCTATCTAAAACTCTACTTGTCGGCACGGAGGTAATATCAATGACTGTATTCATGCTCTTATCAGTTAGTTCAATGAGTTCGTTTTCGTGATTAATTTTATTTAAATCCCACACCATTGCATTGAACTCGTTATGCTGTCCACTCACCCTTAAAATATTTTTTGTTTTACTTGAAGGTTGTATTTGTAGATTTGTAAATTGATTCCCGCTAATCTCATTTGGCGTAGTTAAATTACTATCCATATAAATCATATTTACACAATCCTCTAGAGAGAAGTTCATAAAACGGTTGGCATTTATCCAGGAATGTCCAGCTTTCGGTTTTTTCGCTACTAATTTTAGCCCTGTTTCCATTCCTGCTACTTTAATGTTTTCGAAGTTAACAAACGAAATCTCATTTTCTTTGCCACCGGAGTATAAAGAAATCCCTGTACCTTTGTTCGTTTCCGTCCAATTGATAATGTTAATATCTTTTACTTGTGTTTTGTTCCAAGTGTTATAGTACTTATTTTTGCCGTCTAAATATATAACTTCAGAATTAAATTTAGGATMGTCAATAGCTATATAAGCTCCTTCAATAGAAGCATTTTTTTCTAGTTCCAGAACCCTAAAGTTTCCCTCTACAACAAATTGTGTTCCATAACCGAATAATAGTTTTACACCTTGTTTAACGATAATTGGTGAAGTGATTTTATACTTTTTATCATCGAGCAAAACCGTTTTAATTTTACTTGATTCTGCTTTATTAATAGCTGCTTGAATTTTATTTGAATCATTTTTACCTTTAAAGTCTTCAACAAACAGTTTATCATTTTGAACTAAACTTTCTTTATTGTAATGAAAAAAAGCAAAAGTAATTAGAACAATACCTAAGAGTAAAGCGATTATTTTCTTCATAATACTCACCCTCACGTTAAAATTTATCTTTAGTTACATTTCGATTACACTAACTATTTTCTGTTCATGCTTACACTAATTTATGTATTGAATCTATTGGGCTGGTCTGCTTAGCTAATTCTTTATTCTTATACTCTACTAATTTATGATTTGATAAAACGCAAGAGTGCTCTAATATTAATTCATTATAAAGTACTTCAGTTAAAAATTTAGGTATCATCTCTCCTACGCCGTAATTATAGTCACTTAGAATCCAAGATACCTCTTTCCAATCTAGAATTCCTTCTGAGACTTTTTTTGGAGTGTGATATGTAAATTCATTAAGTAGCTCTACTAAATAGACATATATGCCACCAGAATATGAGGAATCCTCCCATTTAATAATGCCTTTAAATTGAATTTGATTTTGTTCAACATCTATATTTGTTTCTTCTTTTATTTCACGAATTGCATTTTCTAACGGTGTTTCTCCTTTTTCTATCTTCCCTCCTACACCGTTCCATAATCCTTTTACAGGATCATATTCTCTATTTAACATAAGTATTTCTTCATTTCTTTTGATAAAACATAAAGTGTGCTTGTACATAATTTAATTCCTTCCTTTGTTCTCAATAAGTTCTAACAGGCGATATTAAATATACTGCTGCAGATTGTTCACCTGCTTCAATTAATATCGGTCTCATGGAACCACCAAAACTTAAAGTAACTCTATCTTCTTTTATTGCTTTTAAAGTATCGACCATATATCGTCCGTCGAAAGATATATTTAATTGCTTTTCACCGTGAATCGCATCTATTTGTTGTGTCTCGGATATTTTACCAATCTGAGAAGCATTAGAAGAGATTTGTATTGTGCATTCGTCGATGATTTCTAAGTTAACGTTGTTGTTTGCCCATTCACTAGCCAATAAACTTGACCGATCTACACCTTGTAAAATCTTTTTTCTATCTATATTAATAATCGTTTGGGATTCATTTGGAATTAGGCCGGATATATTAGGATATTTCCCTTCAATTAGCCTTGAATACAACGTAATTGTACCGAATTTAAAAACAATGTGACTCTCTGAAAGATATATGTATACTAAATTTGAATTATTGTTCATTAATTTTAGTAGTTCACTAATAGTGGAACTTGGTACAATGCAATTTGCTTTCGCATGAGATGAAATTAATATTTCACGTAAAGCCAGTCTATGTGAATCAGTCGCAGCGCAAATTAATTTATTATGCTCAAAAACGATATGTACGCCAGTAAGAACTGGTCTAGATTCATTTTTAGCAGCTGCAAAGACAGTTTGTTTGAATACCTCAATCAGCTGTTCCGTTTCTACTTGTATTTCTGTATGTGAGTCTAAAAATGGTACATTAGGAAATTCATTTGCCGAGAATCCATTTAAGTTTAAAGTAATTTCATCAGATTGAATTGTAATCAACTGCTCATTCATGCTTTTTATTAAAATATCACTTGGCATTTTCTTAATAATTTCAATGAAATATTTTGCTGGTACAACAATACTCCCTGCTTTTAAAATAGTTGTAATTTGTTCGTCTTCAATTGAAATGGGTATAAATTTTTCAATGAAAATATTCGAATTACTTGCGATTAAAGTAATTCCAGATTGATCTGCTGTTATCTTTATTCCGGATAATATAGGAATTAAAGTTTTTGTTGAGATAGCTTTACTTACTTCTGAAAGAGCTTGTGTAAATTGTTTGTGATTAACGATAAACTCCATTTTTCCCCCGCCTTAAATGAAATACTATCTTTATGAAGATTGATGAATAATAGTTCCATTAAAAATATAAGGAACTGTTTCTTTCTTTTGTAAAAGGCTTTTTAAGTGTTCTGGTATACGTAAATAAGGTTCTGCTGAATCTAATTCCATCCAGGTAATCTCCTCAATCTCTTTTGGCCGTGATATACAGATTTCCCCTCCGATTATTTCTCCTAAAAAATTAAAGAAGATTGCATGATGTCCTCTCTCCTCAAAAAAGGCTTCACTAATGGAACAAACCCCTTTTACGGATATGTCTAGCCCTGTTTCTTCTTTCACTTCACGAATTGCTGCCTCTTCTAACGTTTCCCCGAATTTAACTGCTCCACCTGGTAAAGTGTAATAAGAACCATTTTCCCCTTTGTTTTTAACCATTAATAGCTTTTCATGAGTTTCATCATATAGAAGTGCGTATGTAACATTTACTTTTTTCATATGTAACCCCCTTGAATGGTGAAAATTTTCTGTCTTTATTTTATTCTATCATTAAATTGTTTTGATTCATAAAAAGTAATTTGAGTAAATAACTAATACGAAACGATATCGTGTTCATAGACACACAAAAGAAAAGAGCATATTTTGAAAAAGATTAATCATAATACACTCTTTAATGATTCATTTATAACCTTTTTTCTAAATAGTAATGATTATGCCCTTTAGGATGATCTTCACGTACCCCTATCACTTTATACCCATGCTTCTTATAAAAATTAGGGGCTTGGAAACTAAAAGTATCTAATTTGATTAGCCTACATTCTTTTTTTATTGCAAATTCTTCAATAAGATTCATTAAATTGCTTCCATAACCTTCATGCCTGTATTCTTCAGAAACCCATAGGAAGTCAACATATACATGATGCCAGAATGTTATTGCTGTTATCCCTCCTACTATTTCTTCTTTTGCATTTTTTACTATAAAACTAACCGTTTCTGAAGGTGTTTTTTCTTCATTTGAAAGTTGCTTTTGGTTATATTCAATTACTTTTCTCTTATGTAATCACTATCTTCTTGTACCCATTGCTTTACTATTTTTATTTTAACTAGCACGCTCTTTTATGTTATTTATTCAATTTAATAATCGGAATTTCCTATCTTCTTTAATGTTAGTTATGTAGTAAGTACAGGGACAAAATTAGATTTTTTGAATGGCATCCATTGTTTATACATTATGCTGTAATGAAAAAGAGCCCTAGCATAAGGACTCTTTCTTAGCATTAAGCTATTTTTCGATTTAACTGTTTTATTTCCTTCTTCTTGTCTGCATTTGGAGGGCGGATTACTATAGAGATAATGAAAGATATAACACATAGAACACCGATTGTAATGAAGGTTGGTTGAAATCCGCCAAGTAGTGCTCCAATGAATGATCCTGCAAGTGCACCAAATCCGAAACCTTGGTAAACAATCCCGTAGTTTGTACTATGGTTTTTTAATCCGAAGAAGTCTCCCACAATGGCTGGGAATATGGTGATATTACCACCAAAGCAAAAGGCGACACTTGCTACACAAGCAAAATAAATCCCGTAATTTAGTGGAATAAAACTTAAAGTGAAGACGGATAATCCAATAATAATAAATGTAGCCGAGACGATTTTTAATCGGCCTATTTTATCTGATAACGTTCCAAGAATAATTCTACCTATTGTATTAAAGATTGCGATCATTGCGACGGCATTTGCGGCAGTCGCTGCACTAAGACCAACGAGCTGCACCCCGATGTCTTTTACCATACCGATTAAATACAGTCCGCCCATACATGATGTGAATAACATGAAAAATAAGAGATATACTTGTTTCGTTTTCATCATTTCACGCGGCGTATAATCATTGTGTAATGTTTCAGTTGCAGTGTTACTTACAATTGCTTCACGTAAGAAGAATGATCCTATCAACACTAATAGTAAGACGATAATACCCCAGTATAAAAATGCTTGTGATACTCCAAGATTGTTGATAAGATTTCCGTTTATATATCTAAAGATTAAGCTTCCCATTCCATATGCCGAAACAGATATACCAGAAATAAGTCCTTTACGGTTTGGAAACCATTTAATTAAATTAGATAGTGATGTAATATACGCTGTTCCATCAGCGTATCCAACGACAACACCGGCTAATAAATAAAGTAATGGTAATGAGGAAACTTGTGAACTAAGTATTAAACCGAGTCCTAAAACAATTCCTGCAGTAGCGATAAGTTTACGAAGTCCAAATTTTTGTTGTAGCTTTCCTGCAAATAGAGTTGAGAATGATAAAGAAAAACTCGTAATTGAGAACGTGATCGCGACTGAATTGAGGTTCCATCCAAACTTACTTACAAGGGGTTGATTAAATAAACTCCATGTGTAAATTGTTCCTAGGCCAATTTGAACAATGATTGTACCTAGAACAATTAGCAATGGATTTATAGATGTTTGTTTCATGCTAACTGTCCCCTTCTTTTATCATGACATGAATTTTCACAGTTAGTATATCCATGATAAATTGCAAGATACTGTACGGAAAATGGAAATTGAGTTAGCTTACACAAAAAGACACTTCATCAAGAAGTGCCTTTTTGTAGGTTATATACAGCATTTAAAGAAAGCTTTGTTAAGATAAGACATTTTCGAATGCTTATGTATATATGTTATCAAATAATTTGCTGAAAGTGATGAGACTTAAGACGTATTTTTCTTTCATAAATAAGTCGGAGAGAAAATTAATATTCAATTTCCTCAAAGTCTTTCGGCTGCGGTACAGTTTGCATATTAGCTGCATCTTTCGGATCGCTATAAATCGCGTTTTGTTCTGTGTTTACATCCTTTATATTTTGCTTTTTATTTTTATTCACTTCATTTTTCATTAAAGTTCACTCCTTTTTATTATAGGAGTAGTTATACCCTAACCATAGTATTTTTACTGCTACTAAATGTATCAGCGACTAAATTGCTAAATTCACGTAAATAATATAAATAATTATCCCCACCATAGTTGTATCTTTTATTGTACATTTTAGCAACGACGACATTATATTCTGGAATGACTAATATCGTTGGTCCTGTAATTCCTAATATTTGATAGGAACCTTTAGGAACTCGCTCACCAAGTTCGCTAAATAAAGAAGGTTCATTTTGAACGAACCAAAACAACCCGTTTTGAGGTAGTTCTTTATTTGTATACTCTGGACTTTGTAAGCTCGTAGCAAGTGCTATAACTTCTTTTGGCACAATTTGTTTACCATTTAAAAACCCTTTATTTAAATGCAGGTTACCCCAAAATGCAAATTCTCTCGCAGAGACAAAAAGATTTTTCTCGGAGCCGTCATCTACTGCACCAACACTACTTATTGCATCTTCATCTGGATTTACAACAACCTTAACTAAATTATCATCTTGTTTTATTCTCCATCCAGTTTCCTTGAAGTCAGCAGGTATGAATACACGCTCCTTTAATAGTTCAGGAAAACTTTTGTTATACAAGTGATAAATAAGCTGCGTCACCATTCTTACATTAATATCTCTGTACGCCCAAGCTTGTCCCGGCTCAAATTCACGAAAAGCTGTCCCATCATCGGTTTCATTTAAACCGTGTGAATGAGTTACTAAATGTCTTATCGTTGTCTTTCCAAGTAATGAAGGATCATATTCTTTAAAATAATTTACTGCCTCGTCATTAAGAGATTTTATTTTCCCCTCATAAACAGCATAAGCTACCATTAATCCTAAATAGCTTTTTCTTGCGGAAGCGACATTGAACTGTGAAGATATGGTTACTTTTTTACTAGTAGGAGTATTTGAATGAGTTCCACTATAATGCTCTAGCACAATCTTATTATCTTTAATAATACAAAGTACTGCCGCAGAACTTTGATTGGTCTCTTTAATGCTTTCTACCCATGAAATTAATTTTTCATATTTGTACAAATAAATATCCCCCTAAAACATATAAAAATAACAGCATGAAAGAAAAGTTTCAATACATTATAACTTTGCATCTGTACTTTTCTTTCATGTGAAATATTATTGATCTATAGTACTTAAATAATCCACCAGTTCCAGCAATTAGAACAGCTGAAACAACCAACACAGCCTACACAACCTACGCAACCGCCGCAACGTCCGCCGCCACAACCACCACAGCGACCACCACAACCGCCACAACGTCCGCCGCCACCGCATCCGCCACAACGACGTGCATCGTCTTGAATGTAGTAATATGGATATTGATTTTGTTGCTGATCCCAATACACAACATTACCAGGTTGATAAGCATTAAGGTTTAACGCTTGTAGTTCTTGTTGAAACTCATTCATTATGAAACCCTCCATTTACAAATGTAAATTCCGTCCAAATTTCCGAGTTTATTTACTTTTAAAAATAAAGTAGAAATAAGGCTATAGACTAAATGCGTACATCAACAAAATATGACTTTACACTAGGTGATGTACCTTGTTTATGAGCCTATTTTCTTTATATTCTTTTAGTGGACGGAATTAATATAAATAGAGACAATTAAAAGTTACTAATCCAGCAAGTTAATAGTTCATCACTTAATTTTCTTTCTAGTAATTCTTTTACTGAAGGTGTCGGCATTATTGTATAGGAATTTATATTTTCTTTATTAAAATCAACCCAGTGAAATGCTAAATGGGACTCTTTAGATATTGGAGTGAAATCGGATTTTAACTCATTTGAATCTATTTCAAAAATGTGGTTAATTTCATGGTGGAGGGTTTCTTTGGCTTGCCATTGATTTTCTATGACGCCTAAAAATTGTTTTATACTGCAAGTTACTCCAAGTTCTTCTCGTAACTCTCTTATTAGTGCATTCTCTGCTGATTCCCCAATTTCAACATGGCCACCGGGTAAAAAATAGTGATGGCCTATGTATTCAGCGACTAGTAGTTTTTCATCTTTTATCATGATAGCTCGTACAATATGATGGAATTTACTTTTCATTTTGTATTCCTCCTAATCATTCACTTTATACTTGCTCGAAAATTTTCATTTAAAAGCGGGATAATATAAATCATAGGTGTTTCATATGGGTGAATTTCATTGATAATTGCAAGAGTACCTTTTACAAGTTCTCGTTTATACGTTAATTAAAACTAATAATTTTGATAAATGATTCTAAAAAAGAGTATGTTTATGAAGAAAATTATCAAAACATACTCTTAATATTTTTAGTTGATTCATTCTTTTACAATAAGGTTTGATTAGCCCTATTCTTTGCGGCCTCAAAATCGAATCCGTAGCTAAAGTATGCAATCACTACTATTCCCTAAGCAAATATATTCTCTACTTCAAATTTACCTGCCTGTACAAATTTTAGACTCTTAACGAACCACGAAAGCCTCTTGCGGCATAGTAGGATTCTGCTCCATTGTGATACACAAAGACATGTCCAAAGCGATAATCGCAAAAAAGGGCACCGCCAAGTTCTCTAATATCAGAAGGTGTTTGCACCCAACTCGACGTCTTCATATCGAAATTTTCAAGATTATGTAATGTACGATATTCTTCTTCCGTTAATAGTTCAATACCCATGGCAGTTGCCATATCAATAGCGTTATTTTCTGGTTTATGTTTCTTTCTTGATTCTAGCGCTTCAAGATCGTAACAAACACTTCTACGACCTTTAGGACTTTCTGCTGAACAATCATAAAAAATATATTCGCCTTTTTCTTTATCAAAATCAACAACATCAGGTTCGCCACCAGTTCGTTCCATTTCGTTGAGCGACCACAACTTTTCAGTATTAGCATCCAGCCTTTCTTGAACATTAGCCCATTCTAAACCTTTATGACGGTTCATATTATTCTCAAAACGATCTTTCAATGTTTGTAGTAATTCTTCACGTTGCTCTAGTGACAACTCTTTTTTATTGCTTTCTTTCATATTAGTTCCTCCATTGATGTTTTTATTAATGATAGTTTAAGTATATATAAATACTGTTTTATAATAAAATGTTTAAATAATTGCGTGAATTGAGTTTGCGATAATTTATATGAATTAGTACAACCAATTCTCCGCGATATGACCCTTTAACGGAACAACTTATTGTTTCAAAACAGTACATCTTTATTTCAACAACAATAAGCGATATACTTCCTCACCGTCATATACATTTCCTAATGGTTTAAAATCATAACATTCATATAGTTTCTTTGCAGAAATATTATCTTTATGGACAGTTAATCTAATTTCCTCACACTCTTTAAAGTTATTTTTTATTAAGTTAATGATTTCCTGTAATGCTGCTTTTCCATATCCTTTTCCTTGCTCTTTTTCATCAATGATAAATCCGTTAATCCAATACATATCTGTTGACTCTCGCACAAAAGCATGCATAATAAAACCAACTATAAGGTCACCATCATATATAGCGAATGGAATATATTCGACATTTTCACCATCTGGTTTTATGTATACTTTAGCAAGTGATACTGCCACTGCGGGAACAAGATGGATTTGATTTTCTTTAACTCGTAACTTTAATGCGTCTTCCCAATTTTCTCTCGTAACAATTTTTAATTGGACGTTCACTATTTTAAGCTCCTTTAAAAAGAGAATTTATCTTTTATATTCAACGGAGTGAAATGATTCCCTTTTTCGACATCAACTTATAACATGATTTTCATAAAATCCTGAATAAATTTTTCCTCATCTAATTGTAACGCTATACGCGCCCCTTCAGATTTAGAGTGTGGACGAAAATCAGCAAAAGTTTGTCCCTTCGTTTCGCCACATATATCCACAGTCACTTTTCGGGATGTATAATTTAAAAATGTAGGATTCACTAAACCGCTTATAGCAAGTACATCGTGTAATAATGGCCCTTCAATATATGGATTGAGTTTTTGGTATGCTGATAAATAATAATCGTACAGGGGTTTCATAATCGGCTTAAATGGATTTTGTGTATTAACTAAAATATAAGTAAATACACTTGGGGTTAAAACCGTTTTATTTGTTACATTTAAAGGGAATAACGTTATATTTTTCGCTTGCTGAAATACAATTTGACTTGCTATAGGATCTCCGTACACGTTTGCCTCTGCTAATGGAGTAACATTCCCTGCTTCTAAAAAGACACCACCCATAAAATAAATTCCTTTTATATTTAACATCAAGTCGTTCCATAAATTAAAAGCAATCGCTAACGAGGTAGATCTTCCTACATCGACAATTGTTAAATCTTCTCCATACTTTACAAGAATCGCAGCAATACTACCAAAATTGTATATAGGAATAGATAACACACTTTCCGGTACATGGATGGGCCCTAATCCTTCTGGTCCATGAATTTCAGGGTAATACGTTGTAATTTCATTTGTAAGTGGGCCTGTTGCACCGCTAATTACAGGAATATCTTGTCTGTTTGCTAACTGTAAAATATATGCGGCATTATGAGCGGCATGTATATGTTCAACATTTCCATATCCAGTTACGATACCAACGATTTCAATTTCAGGATGCAGTAAGCCATACATAATTGCAAACGAATCATCAATACCTGGGTCTCCAAAAAATAAAACCTTCTCCAAGAAATGCACTCCTTTCATAGGTAAGATAATTATGTATATGTGGAAATAATTTAAATCTATACAGTTCTAAGCAAATATTAATGGTGAGTATTGTATTGATAAAAAAGAACTAGCATTATGCTAGTTCTTTTGCAGATAAATAATCTACCAGTTTAATTAAATCTCGTACAAATATTGGACTAGCTGATTTTAATATAGATTTTTTTCACTATATTTATAGAATTGAAAGCCTGTATTAATCCGAAATTTTGCATTTAAATTGCAAATACTCGCAGGGATGTCTTACCATACTTTTTCACTCTCAATTTGCTTATAATCATCTTTATTAAATGTTAAATGAGCAATCACAACTCCAAGTATAGTAATTCCTCCTCCAATTATCGAAACAAAGGTTGGCACCTCACCTAACCATATCCAGGCGATAATACATGCAGTTACTGGTGTTAAATATAGAGAACTTGTTGCCTCAGAAGCACTGGCATGGGATGTAATATATGCTAATGCAATATACGGCAGTACTGTCGGGAACACACCTAAATATATAACACTCAAGGTAACTTCTATAGGAGCTGCTACAATTTCTTCATAAATCCCTGGCAAAAAAATAAGCATAAATACAGTACCAGACCAAATTGTATATATTGTAAATGGCAAGAAACCGTACTTTTTTAAGTATGGCCTTTGAAAAACGAAAAATAGACTTTCTGAAATTGCCGCCAATAATATTAGTAATCCCCCACTATTCAATTGAATGGAATCTCCTTGACTTAACGATAAAAAAGCAATTCCTACAAAACTAATTACACCACCGATCCAACCATTTAATTTCATTTTTTCATTCAAAAAAACAGAAGCAAGAATTGCCGTTAATATAGGTGTTACTGATACAATTAAACTAGCAGGTCCAGCATTCACACTCTTTTCACCGTAGTTCAGTGCAATATGATAAATTGTAAATCCAAGAGCACCAAATATAAAAATTACTGGAATATCTTTCAAATCAGGTAAACGTAATTTGTATATAAGTGAAAACAGAAAAAGAATCAAAGAAGCGATTAATAATCGTAGCAAAGTAAGGTGTTCAGGGGTGTAAGCTTCAAGCCCCATCCGAATTCCTGGAAAAGCTGTTCCCCATATAAGAATCGTAAAAGCGTGAGCACATACAATACGAAAATCCCATTTTTTATTATGCATATTTTCTCTCCCTCTCCAATAAACCAGCCATTTTCTAATTACCAATTATTTCTTTTCATCATATTTAATAGTTGATACAATGTCTTCAACCAGTTAATCCTCGAAAAAACCAACCACTTTGCATTTTTAAAATGAATGAGGGAGTTTTTAATATGTCTACTGATAAAAAACTGCCTAAATATCGGCAGATAATAGACTATATGAAAGAAAAAATTGAATACGGAGAATGGCCGATTGGAAGTAAGGTTCCTAGCCAGCGGCAGTTAGCGAAATTATTTCATGTAAATCGTAGTACTGTAATAACTGCACTAGAAGAACTTATGGCAGATGGCTTAATTCAAGGGCAAATCGGGTCAGGAACAATTGTAACGAATAATACATGGTCATTATTAGCCACCAATCCCCCGCCCGATTGGAGTGAATATGTAAAGGCTGGTATTCATAAACCAAGCAAGTTAATGGTACGAGAAATAAATGAAGCAGAAGCAAATAAAAAATTGATTCATCTTAGTAAAGGAGAACTTGCACCTCATCTTTTCCCGTTAGAAACTATGCAATTCATTATGCGTAACGTATGTGAGGAACTAGATTATTTCGGATATGAAGAACAAAAAGGATATCTCCCTTTACGTGAAGCAATAAGTAATTATGTAAAATCATTTGGAATAAATACATCACCAAGCTCTATATTAATAGTCTCTGGTGCATTACAGGCATTACAATTAATATCAATCGGTCTTTTACATAGAGAGTCAACTGTTTTACTTGAACGACCTTCTTACTTATATTCTCTTCACGTATTTCAATCGGCTAATATTCACCTTTCTGGAATACAAATGGATCAACATGGAATTATCCCTAATGATTTGTTAAGAAAAATTAATTATAGTCAAAAGAAAAATATTTTATATTCGATTCCTTGTTTTCAAAATCCGACGGGTGTATTAATGTCCAAGGATCGACGAAAAGAAATACTAAGAATATGCGAAAAAGAACAATTGCCTATCATTGAAGATGATATTTACCGTGAGTTATGGATGGATGAACTACCGCCCCCTCCTTTAAAGTCGATGGATAAATATGGACATGTTTTATATATCGGTAGTCTATCTAAAACACTTAGCCCAGGACTTAGGATTGGTTGGATTATCGGACCAGAGCCTGTTATTGAGAGATTATCAGACATAAAAATGCAAACTGACTATGGGTCAAGTTCTTTATCTCAAAGAGTTGCTGCAAAATGGTTAAGTAAAGGGTTTTATGAGGATCACGTAGCGAACGTAAGGATTCACCTAAAAAAACGAAGACGAATAATGATACAAGCACTAAATACGTACTGCGCTGACATTACTACATGGGATATTCCTAGTGGTGGATTTTTTATATGGCTAAGGGTAGTGCCTAACATTTCGATGAAAAAACTATTTTCAGAGGCTCAATCAAAGGGAGTTCTTTTTAACCCGGGACGTATTTATGAAGAAGAATCAGATCAGTTTATACGTTTATCTTATGGGTATTCTTCCCCTGAACAAATTACTCAAGGTATTATTATATTAAGTAATTTGATTCGTAAGTTAATGGCATAATAAAAAAATCCTCTTTTTATAAAGAGGATTTTTTGTGTGCCTTTTTTACCATAATCTCATTTCCTGTCCTAATAAAATAAGTTCTTTATAGGGATCACCGTCAATGTTTAATACTTGAGTAAAAGCCGGTTCTGTTTTTAACCCTTGTTCTTTTAATTCAATTACTTCTTCTCTAATGTGTGGGTGCTGCATTAATAGCATGTGCTCCACTATCATATGTTTATATGCATTTTGGTTACGTACTGGCCGCGGTTGAGCAAATAATTCAAATTCAAAACCTTCAAATTGAAAATTCACCTTTATTGTTAAGATATTCTTAATGATTTTCTTTTTCATTTCAAATCCTTCGTATGAGCCATACAATGATCTAATTTCCTGTTCAAAAAAATCATAATTATGTACTTCCATTACAATGTCTAAGTCAGAATGAAGGGTATCAACTCTAATAGGGATTGTCCCGCAAAGTACAGGGCTATATAAAGCTAAATCCTCCATTATGTTTAGTTTATTAATAACTTCGTAAACTTTTTGTTGCTTATCATTCCCAGATTGTAAATATGTAATAGATGTAAACATAGAAGTCTCTCCTTCATTTAACGTAATAATCGTCTCACTAAATTTGAGAAAAAATTTAATCATTCCATTTTGTTCTAGGAGTACCTTTATTTCAATATATTAAGGCGAACTAACTATATTGTTCAACTTTTCTCCTATACTGCAATACTATAAAAATAAAAAAGGAGGAACTTTTATGAGCATTTTCAACATTCTTTTGACCATACACATATTATTTGGAACCATATGTTTAATTACTGGTATTGTAGCGATGGTTGCTCAAAAAAAGAAAGGAAAACATACGGAATGGGGCGAAATATACCATGCGTCCTATGTTGTCATAACCCTTACTGCAATTATATTGTCTATTTTAAACTGGGATAAAATCGCATATTTATTTTATGTAGCAATTATCTCCTATTCATTTGCGATTTACGGATATCTCGCAAGAAAAAAACGATGGAGAAATTGGTTGCAACACCATATTAGAGGTATGTTAGGCTCTTATATTGGTGCAGTTACCGCACTTTTAGTAAACATTGGTATGTATATCCCTATTTTAAATCTACTTCCACCAATATGGTTTTGGTTCTTACCTACTATAATCGGTATTCCTCTCGTAGCCAGTGTATCAAAAAAATATAAAAAAGAAAGGAACAATTAATTACATTTTGATTACTTTCTGACAAAACTTATGAAAAATAATAATCAATATTGTATTATATCAAGTTTGGCGTATAGAACTAAAAAAGAATCCAATATGTTTATTGGATTCTTTTTTGTTTATTACTCCCTTAAGAATAATACTTTTTAATTATGACTTTTCAAATCTAATACTGAATGTAAACGATCCGGATAATTAGTAAACATCCCGTCGATGCCCCAAGAAAGTAACTTTTTCATATCTTTTTCATTATTTACTGTAAATGGATGAACTTCTAATCCATAATTCTTTATTTTTTTTACGTAGGCTGCATCAATATATTTATAATTCATACCAAGACCTATGCAGTATGTTTTATACTTTTCTATTTCTGAGTCTGTTAATTGAACTGCTTTTTTATATGATAATAATTGTACTAACGGTATATTATCATTTAAACTGTGAATCTTTCGCAGACTTTCTTCACTAAATGATTGAATAATAACTTTATCATTTATTTGGTAGTGATTAATAATTTCTAATAGTTTTTCCTCCATTCMAGGATATTCATCTGGTGATTTTGTTTCGATATAATAATTAGCATTATGTCCAAACGTTTCAATAATCTCTTCTAATATTGGAACTTTAGTATCTTCAAATTCTTTCTTTGCTAAATTTGGATGCTTTTTATTGAAAAAAGAACCTGCATTCAGTTGTTTTATTTCATCTAATGTATGATCTTTTACAAAACCAGTACCGTTTGTTGTGCGGTTTAATGTTTCATCATGCATAGCTACTAAATGTCCGTCTTTTGTCATTTGGAGATCTATTTCTATATATTCACCTTTTAATTGCTGTCCTAATTGATACGCTTCTAATGTATGTTCCGGTGCATATGCAGAAGCCCCTCTATGCGCAATATTTTTAATATGATTTGATTGATTAATAGCTTTTGTATATTTTTGTTCATTTACTTGTTGAAAAACAAAGATGCTTATTACTGTGAAGAAACAAATGATTGTAATTATAGATGTTTTTTTCATAACGGTATGTTAACTCCTATATTTAAAACAATTTGACTTGGATGATTTACTCAAATAAATGCCGATTTTCAAAAACCGTCATTTGTCCTAAAGCTTGAAAGCCGGATTTTTTATAAATATTTATTCCATCAGGTGAAGCTTGTAATACACAATACGTATTTTTTAATTGTTTTGCTTCTTGCAGCAGGAAATTAAACATAGTAGAGCCAAAACCTTTTCCTCTCATTTCTTCTTTAGTCGCTATATCATAAATACCGACACTATCTTTCGTACATACTAAAGAGCCAACAGATACTACCTCACCTTTATAAAGACCTAAGTATAGTTTCATATTATCGCTATTCCATAAATTTAAAGAAGAAATTTGATTATAGTATGCTTGTACATTTTTACCTTCCTCTGATGTACCAAATAGATTAGCTAACGTTTCTCCAAACTTTTTGATTTGTCCTGAAGAAGATGCTTTTTGTATCGTAAAACCTACTGGCATGTTTATTCTTGGATGAATTGTTTTTAATTCTGCTACCATCGCGATATTCTTTTCAGCTTCTTTTAAACCAAGTTTGATTAATTCGCTTTTTATAGTCTGCTCTTGCTTATCATCCCAAAACCAAACACTCATTGGAAATTTCTTTTGATTATAGTATTCTACCTCCTTATATAATTTCTCGATTCCTTCCGTTACATTACTATTTAGTAGTGTGATAATATTAAATGTATCTGCAGGTAATCCGCAGTCGACAGTAATGTAATCCTTCGTTTCTTTTACATCCATTTCATTTACCTGCCGCGCAATATATGAGGTTTTATATGTAAAATTGTCTATTAGTAACTGTTTATAATTCATTCATTTTGCTCCTTTCATAAAAATTCGTATTCGAATCCTTCAGTATTAAATATATCATATAAGAAATGTACCTATTTCTATAAAAATATCTCTATAAATCACTCTTTGCGCCCTAAAAGAATTAAAAATGATATAACGTTGTCGGAATGAAAAAAGTGGTATATAATAAATATTAACATTACTAGTAATTATTTTAGGTATTCCTAGAATAAAGGAGCGATACATATGAAAATTACTATTTATTTCGGAAGTCATGAAGATCAAGATGTTCGTACTATGGACTGTCATTTAGATGTAGAAGATACAGAAGAGATTGTATCTGTATCTTAATATAAATAATGGGATGAAACCTCTTCCCTGCAACGTTTAAGGCACCTTTTATAGGTGTCTTTTTTATTGTTTTTTCGTCAAAAACCCTTTACTTTAGTGCGTTTTAATAGTAAAATATAAATATACGAACAAACGTTCTTTTTAWTTTATTTGTACATGAAGGGATGATTTCAACAATGACTCAAGCAAAGCGCAGAGGAAGAAAAAAGCAAACACCTATTATTTCAAATACAGGCTTTATCGGCTCTGTCTTTATTGATACATTGGAGTTACAAAAGAAATCCTATTATTTCGCTCGTAAAAAACTTCAAATTGTGCATCACGTACTAGATGGTCTATCTGGAGCAACGAGTGCATTATTTAAAGAACATAATACCGCTGCATACATGTCATGTGTGTATTTACATAAACAAAAGAAAATCGGCTTCGTTCTTTCAACAAAACCTTTTGAACAAAGTGATGGTGTTTCTTATTTTATAAATTATTTAATTGAAAAGAATTTTTACGGTAACGAAGAAGTAGAATATCAAGAAGTATTTAATACAGGTTTTATTGGTGTAGTATTCGCGGATTTATCTAGTATAGATCGCTTTAATTTTGAGTTTGAAATGGGTATGTTAACGAAATTAATGAAAGATATGATTATTCCGGTTAAAGAGCTCTTTTTACGCCACAATGTACCGGCTTACATCTCCACTTCTCATTTAGAGGAGCAAAATAAATTAGGTTTCGTTCTTTCTGTAAAGCCATACGATGAACGTGCAGAAGCAGATTTATACTTCGAAACATATTTAAAAGAACGTGGATTATTTATTGGTGATGAAGAGGATGATATTGATAAGATTGTTATTAGAAAGACGGCTGAATTACGATAGTTTTCCAGTACAACTCACATTAATAAATTGTTCAGTATTTAATTTAAACTTAATACCTTCCTATTGCCAATAGGAAGGTATTAATAATTTATTAGCCCTTATGCTTTTCATACATCTCTATTTTTTTATTTAGTAAATCTTTACCCCAGATTTGCATTGCTTCTAATACAGGTATAAACTTTTCCCCCTGCTCTGTTAAAGAATATTCTACCTTTGGTGGAACAACTTTATAAACTTCTCTGTGTACTAGCTCGTCCTCTTCAAGCTCTCTTAATTGTCTAGTTAAGATTCCTTTTGAGATGCCAGGTAACATCCTCAATAATTCATTAAACCTAATAATTTCATTTTTGCTTAAATGCCACAAAATCACGATTTTCCATCTTCCTGCAATTGCATTTTGGGTAACTGTTAATGGACAAATTTCTTGCTGTGTTTCTTCAGAAACCGATTCATCTTGATAACTAAAACGTGCCATAATAAAATCTCCTTTTTCGCTAAGTACTATTTTTATGACTATGTTATTAAATTGTGCCTACTTACATAAATCCTTCTTAAGAAATAGTATATGTAATGTATACAAAAATCAAAAATAACGCTGTATGTAACGGAGGAGATTGTATGAAAGTTTTAGTAACAGGTGCGAACGGAAATTTAGGTTCTAAAATTGTTGAGTATTTACTTACCAGATTATCAATTGAAGAAATAATTGTTGGGGTACGTGATGACAAGTCTAAAAAAGCACTTAGCTATAAGGAACAAGGCTTAGAAGTACGTGTAACGGATTTTGAAAATCAAGAAACCTTGTTTTCAGCATTCAAAGATGTTGATCGTTTATTCATCATGTCAACATTTGGTGACTTTGACACAGTTATACGTCAGCATACAAATGCAGTAGAAGCTGCCAAAGCAACAGGTGTAAAACAAATTATTTATCCAAGTGTTACAAGAGCAGAAGGAAATGACTTCTTCCTAGCAGGCATGCATAGAGCACGTGAAGTAGCAATTATTGAATCAGGTATTCCTTATGTGATTCTGCGTAACAACTGGTATGTAGAAAATGAACTTGGTACAATTCAAAGCTGTATGGCTGGTGCCCCTTGGGTGACTTCTGCAGGAGAAGGGAAAATCGGTTGGGTATATCGTCCGGATTTAGCTGAAGCAGCAGCGAATGTTTTGGTATCTGATCGTCACAAAAATAAGATTTATGAACTTTCTGGTGAAAATTTAAAACAACAGCAATTTGTTGATACATTAAGTGAAGTATTAGGAAAAGAAATTCCTTTATTAGAAGTAGATGACTCTTCTTATGAAGAAATGTTAAAAGGTGCAGGAGTACCTGAAGCCTACCTTCCAATGTTAGTAATGACTCAAAAAGGGATTCGTGAAGGAGGATTAGAATCAACACAAACCCATTTGAATTTCTTATTAGAACGTCAGGCTACACCATTAAAGCAAGCATTAACACATTTATTAGTAAATACAAAATAGATAAATCAAATTCCACAGCCGAAATCAAATAATAAATTTTGTATTTAAAAAAGTGCCAGTCCACATTAGGACTGGCACTTCTTTATTACTGCCTTTATTTCGACCATCTATCACTTTAGTTAAAGAAGGATTTTTAAACAACATTATTATTTTTCAAAGGACTTTATTGCAAAATAAACATCTTTTTGTTACTTAACAAATTTACTTAGCTACGCAAAACACTATAATCTTTTGAATGAATTTCTAAATTTAACTTATTTGAGTAAGCCTTATTCAAAATAAGAAATACTATCCCTCCTGTAATTGGAAGCGTGTAAGCAGGGATATAATTTAATAATAATCCTGATAATGCCAATGCTATTGGCTGCATCATTTTACCTATACTTAATCCAATACTGAGTACCCTCCCCCTATATTCATCAGGAATCTCTTTTTGCATGAAATAAATTAAAGGAATATCAATTAACGCTATTATTAGCCCTAAAAAGAACATAACGACACAATACGTAATAACGTATACAAAATCATTTACTTCAAAACTTTTGAATAGAACTGGAATTCCTGAAATAATCATAAAAACTGCCAACATTGAACTTAGCTTTTTCAAAAGATAAGAGTAAGAAAAACGATAAGTTATCTTTTTTACTAAAATTGCACCAATTATCATCCCTACTGGAAAAGTCCCTTGAATGATACCAAATTGCTTAGAACTAAGATTGAGAACTGTGTTAATAATGTATGGCAATGGAACAGTTACAGCAAACCCTAAGAAGAAATTAAGTGAGATTAAAATTCGAAACGTATTCTTTAAGCTTTCTTTTTCAATTAAGTATGAAAACCCCTCTTTTATATCTTTAATAAAATTAATTCTCCTTTTTGGGCATTCCTCATTTATGTTGAACTCGAACAGTTTAAAATGAATAAATAATATGGATATACCCGAAAGAATAAATGAAATACCGTTTATAATTATAAAAATTTTAATATCAAAGACTGCAAAAACGATGCCACCTAACATAGGACCGAGAATTAAAGATACAGAATCGATAATTTTACTTATAGAGTTAATACTCATAAGCCGCTCTTTAGAGACGATATTTGGTTTTGCGGCTTCTAATCCTATTCCAAAAAATGTTGTAAATACCGTCATAAGAAAGGTAGTAGTATAAATGATGAATAAGTTTAATCCATAATAGCTGCTTAATATATAAACAGTTATTAATAAGCATCCACTTAGTAAATCCATACAAATAACCAGTTTCTTTTTATCAACCTTATCAGCAATTACACCGGCAAATGGATTCATAACAATCATTGGAATCGTTCCTAAAATGAGCGTAATCGCAAAATTTAACGCAGATCCGGTTATTTGTAAAACATATAATCCTAATGCGAAACTATATATAGAGCTACCGGATATTGATACTGTTTTTGCAATTGAATATAAACAAATATTTCTTAGTTCTTGGTTTCTTTTTTTATTTTCCATATGTAATCGTAAACTTCCCATAACATTTCCCTCCCGCTGAACTTTGTATTACGTACAGTGTAAGTTCTCGGGTCAACCCAATATCAATATGCTAGTATTAAAAACTTTTAAAAGAAAAATTAAAAAAGATGGGGTTAACCCCATCTTTTTCCGAAAAATGAATATGTATAAATTTCTTCTCCTTGAACAAAGAAATCCTCGTATTTTCCTCCTCGTTCTATATATTCTGAAGTTCTTTCATCTATGGAATTAAACTGTAGCTTTTGAATTTCTCCCTTGACTTTTGAAGACGTAAAATTATCTCTTAATCTAGTTGTAATTTGGCTATTTATGCTAAAATTTTTAAATACAATAAATGAACTTAATAAATAACAATCAGGTTTGAATAGATAGTTTAATTCGTACAATAAAAAATTTTCATGCTCAAAACTGTAATTACTTGTACCAGACTGATCAATTACAATATCAACAGAATGATTCTGAATAGGTATACTTAAAAAATCAGCGCAAATAAAAAGAATGTTTCTTTTGGAATTTCTTTTTTCAATTACATCTTTTAAAAATATAAGTTTATTCAAATCTCGATCAACAGCAATATATAAACAATCTTCTGGTAGTTCTTCATAAATATTTCGTAAAAAGAACCCAAGACCCGATCCTAAATCAAGTAACACCTTATTATTTAAATCTAGCTGCATTAGTTTCTTTTTCGCCCATTCTCCTCCTCTTTGTATATTCTCCAAAAAAGTAGTATCTGTTTCATTGATATAATCTGAAATATACTCCTCAAGTAAAGTCCTTTCATATGCTTCAAATGATTTTCCAGCTGTTAAAATCCCTGAGGTAATCTTGTATTCTTCACCACAATTGCAAATTAGATTTCCCTCAACAATTTGGTTCTTATTGATAATGCCATCTTCCAAAATTAAATTTCCGTTACACTTAAAACATTTAAATAAATTAAGTACTGTTAAATCTATCCCTAAAATTGAATTCGAAATTTTAGTTGCTGTAGATAAATTATTTAACGCTGTCTTTAATTTATCTTTTCTTTCCTCTAATGTTTTTATTTCTTGTTCAACCTTTTCATATTTCAATTTAAATAAAGATTGATAAGAAGTATCTGTTTCGTAATTCATAGATTTCGCTAAATTTTGATAAAGAAAAAGTTCTTTAATTTCATTCAAACTAAAACCTAGCCATTTGTACTCTAATATAAGCTCTACATCTTTTTGACAATATTCATCAAAAAAATAGTGACTTCCCTTTTTTTCAGGAATAACGAGTCCTAGGTCTATATAATGCCTAATCGTATCTACACTTACACTATTTACTTCTGCAAACTTACTGATTTTCATATTATCACTACCATTTATGTATTTGTTTATATATACTTCTTTTTTATTTTTTAAAATCCTTTTATCTCCCTATGCAAGATTATTTATAGTATGAATTAGGATTACCAATTCTGCATCAGGTTCATAAATAATAACTCAATCTTTAAGATTACCTGTGCCACTAGTGTACGCCACACTTAAAACCTTATTAATATGCATGGGGGCACCAACGTTTTACAGATTTCGTACGTTTAGATGAACCACCCTCTTTTCTCTAACTTTTGCGCTAGAAGTCTTACTCTGCCTGCTAAAGAGAGCTACACAAGGCCTCCCAGCTCCCACTTTCATTGTCTAACCTACATATCGATCTCCTGCCTTGTCAAAGAGTACTATACTTATAATTTCATTCCACATCCACATATTGACATCGATAATCATTCTCGATAAAATACCTAATGTAGAATATTCTAAATATATCAATTGGATTTATATAAGGACCTCAAAACAGAAAGGAGTTTCATTATGGTGACAAAAAATAAATTAACTGTACAAGGTTTTATGAATACTGGGCTTTATACAAGTATTTTACGCATATAAAAAAACAGCTATTTATTATTACTCATGACCCTGAACTGATTGCTCTTTCTTGTGATGAAACACTTGAAATTGCAAACGGTCGTATAAAAGAAATTAAAACATTTACACTATAAAGGACGTGAAAATATGGAACATTATACACACCCTGCTCAAAAGAAACATTGGATTCACTCGATTTTACAATTTGCAGCTTCCTTTAGACACTTAATGATTATTTCTACTTTCTTAGCTATTATTAGCGTTATTGGTGGACTCGTTCCTTATGTAGCCATCTATTATATTCTTAAACTATTAATAGACGGTACCCAAACTATAAGTAGCATTAGCTATTGGATTTTCATTGCTACCTGTGGCTATTTCGTACAAACAGTATTTCATGCACTCTCAAGTTATTACTCACATCAAGTTGCTTACAGTATTTTAGAGAATATTCGTTTGCAATTAGCTGAGCGTCTCATGCGTGCGCCACTTGGACACATTATCAATCAACCTGTTGGTAAGATGAAAAATGTCATCGTTGATCGTGTTGAAACATTAGAACTTCCACTTGCCCATATTATCCCTGAAGGGCTATCCAATATTTTATTACCAATTGGTGTTTTTATTTATTTGTTAACAATCGATTATCGAATGGCATTAGCTACACTCATTACCGTACCAATCGCGTTCATGATTTATATGATCATGATGCGCAACTTTAATTCACAATACAAAAATTACATGGAGGCTAGCAACCACGTTAACAGTGTGATTGTTGAGTATGTAGAAGGAATTGAAGTCATTAAAACATTTAATCAAACAAACAAATCTTATAAAAAATTCTCTCATGCTATTACATCATTTAAGGATTACACATTAAATTGGTTCCGTAGCACATGGCCTTTAATGACTCTCGGGAATGCGCTCCTCCCCTCAACGCTTGTTGGAACACTTCCAGTCGGATTGCTTCTTTACCAAAATGGTACTATTGAACCAGCAGAACTTATTATCTCATTAACTTTATCGATGGGATTAATTCATCCGCTCATACAATTGACAACTTTCGTTAATGATTTTAAATCTATCGAATATGCAGTGAATGACACAAAGGACTACTTACATCTAGAAGCATTATCGGTTGCCCCTACTTACAATCTAGTACCAACTCACTTTCAAATAGAGATGAATCATGTTGCATTTGGTTACAACGAAGAACATACAGTTATCCGCGATCTATCGTTAATTATTCCTGAGCGTAACTATACCGCACTTGTAGGTCCGTCTGGTAGTGGTAAATCCACTATCGCTCGGCTCATAACACGCTTTTGGGATGTATCTGATGGAAGTATCAACATTGGTGGCATCAATATTAAAGATATTCATCCAAACGATTTCAGTAAGATGATTAGCTATGTTGCACAAGATAATTTCCTTTTCCGTACAAGTATATTAGAAAATATTCGCATGGGGAATCCCAATGCTTCAGACGATGAAGTTTTCCATGCAGCTCGCCTTGCTCGTTGCGATGAATTTATTAAATCATTATACCAAATGGCTATCAAACGGACTCTGGTGAAGCTGGAAAAAAACTATCTGGCGGTGAAAAGCAGCGTCTTGCGATTGCTCGTGCTATTTTAAAGGATGCACCAATTATTATTTTAGATGAAGCAACAGCGTTCACAGATCCTGAAAATGAAGCTGAAATTCAAAAAGCATTTAATGAGTTAGCTTCAAATAAAACACTAATTGTTATTGCTCATCGATTATCAACGATTAAACACGCTGATCAAATTGTCGTCTTACAAAGTGGCAATGTTCATACTATGGGTACCCATGACCAGCTCTTACAAAGTAATAATTTGTATCAAAAACTATGGCGAGCACATATTGGTGCAAGTAAAAAAGACATTCAATCAGACTATGTAACTAAGGAGGGACATTCCAATGTTTAAGATTATAAAACGAATTCTGAATTGGACCGGTCCTTATAAAAAGCGCGTATATCTTGGGTTCGTCTTCTCATTTTTCCAAGCTATTTGTATTGCTTTACCCATTGTCATCTCTGCTAAGGGACTGCAATATATGCTCGATGACTATCATGGTACAAAAGAATTAACCTCACAAACAATTTGGTTACTCCTTTTATTTATGGTGATAGCAATTTTAGGACGATTCCTCTTTTCTTATTTAAAAGCTGTTTATCAAGAGAGTGTCGGTTATGAACTCGCTGCATCACATCGCATTCAGCTTGGGAACACATTAAAAGGAGTTTCACTCGGTTTTTTCAATAAGTACCGTACAGGTGATATTAATGGTATTGTAACTACCGATTTATCATTTGTGGAAATGATGGCAATGAAAATGATTGATATTGTTGTAAACGGTTATATCATGACATTTACAATGATTTTATTCTTATTGTTCTACAACCCCATTATGGCACTTATTGCAATTGCTGGCGTTATACTATCTATGATCTTTTTACAATTACTACAAAAACATAGCCGGAAAAAGGCACCCGTACATCAACAAAGTCAACATGAACTCGTTAACAATACACTTGAATACTTACGTGGTATGTCGGTTGTAAAAAGTTTCAACCAAGAAGGTATAGCATCACGAAATATTAACAAGGCCTTTAAAAATAGTAAAAATGTTAACATTGAAATTCAAAAGTCATTCGGTATTTATAATGTCGGTCACCGTATGGGGCTGAAACTTGCATCAGTTTTACTTGTTCTCGTTGCTTCGTCACTTGTTTTATCCGGTGATATGGAGTTTTCTGACCTGATCTTAATCACACTATTTTCTTTCGTTATGTTTGATAGTATTGAACCAATTAGTGATGCCACACACGTTCTTGAAACAGTTGACAATATGCTAGATAAGCTGGATGCTATTGAACAAACAGAATTTGTCGATACAAAAGGTAAAGATATACATTTAAAACATTTTGATATCACGTTCGATCATGTTTCATTTAGCTATAGTGATCGCCCAATTATCCAAGATGTATCACTTCATATAAAAGAAGGAACAACAACTGCAATTGTCGGTCCGTCTGGTTCTGGTAAAACGACACTATGTAACTTAATCGCTCGTTTTTATGATGTAGATAAGGGGGCTATTACAATTAATGGTATGAATATTAATGAATTAAGTCTTCATACATTAATGTCATCGATTAGCATGGTATTCCAAAATGTTTATTTATTCAATGATTCTATTTATAACAATATACATTTCGGTAATCCTAAGGCGACGAAAGACCAAGTCATTGAGGCGGCAAAAAAAGCGCAATGTCACGACTTTATCATGTCACTTAAAGATGGGTATAGTTCGGTGCTAACAGATGGTGGATCTTCTCTATCTGGAGGTGAAAAACAACGTATTTCCATCGCCCGTGCTATCTTAAAAAACGCACCAATTATTATTTTAGATGAAGCAACCGCAAGCCTTGATCCTGAAAATGAATCGCTCATTCAATGTGCACTTGATGAGCTGACAAAACGAAAAACCACACTCATTATTGCCCATCGACTTGCAACAATTCAAAACGCCCATCAAATCGTTGTACTTGAAAACGGAAAAATGGTTCAAAAAGGAACACACGAAGAACTAATCCAACGTGAAGGTACATATCGTCGTTTCATTCGTATTCGTCATGAAGCAGAAAACTGGGTTTTAAAATAATTTCTCCTATTTGAAAGAAAAACGAGTATAAACCTAGATTCGGTTATACTTGTTTTTTTCCTATTAAGCATGCCCTATTGCTTGTAACACAGCTTCATGAATGGATTCTGATAACGTTGGATGCGTTGCGATAAAATCTCCCATGGCTTGTTTTGGAGAACCATCAATTTCTAAGCTTGATGGAGGTGTGTCGGGACCCCATTTTTGATTTAACTAAATAAAAAACCCGCGAATTATTCACGGGTTTTACTCTTAATAACTAATTGCTATTGTTCCTTCACCTGCATGAACAGCAAATGAAATCGGCAATGGATAAAGCTTGAAATCCATTTCAGGGAATGCTTGTTTAATATCTGAAATCCATTCTTCAGCTCCATTTTTATCGTTAGCATAGAACATATGAAGTACTTTTGGTAATTCCTTTTCAAGCTCATTTTTAATGTATTCTCTACATTTTTGGATTTTACGCACTTTCTTTTCAAGTAAAAGTTCTCCGCCTTTTACTTCTAAGATTAAGTTGACACTTAATAAACTTCCAAGTAAAAATTGAACTCCCTTTACTCGACCACTTGCATATAAACCTTTTAAGCTTTTTGGAAATACATAAAAAGGCCTTCTTTTTTCATCTACTAATGTTTTATGTATATCTTGTAAAGTCATACCATCATTGTATAACGTTTTAGCTTTTCTCAAAAGTTCATCCATTGGATAACTTGTCGTTTCACTATCTAATACAGTTAAAGGGAAACCTGCCATATCAGCAGCTAGCTTCATATTTTGATAGGTCCCACTTACTTTTCCGCTAATAGCAACTGCAAAGCCTTCTTCATATTCTTCTTTGCATTTAGTAAATAATTCTACCATTTCCCCTATGTTAGGTTGCGAAGTAGTAACTGTTCTTCCATCATTTAACGCTTCATAAAGACGTTTATGAACTCCTTCTTCACAATCCTTATAAGACACTCCATCAATAATAACTTCAATTGGGATAACAAAGTTATCACCATCTGTTGTAAAACTCGCAGTTGTACTATCAGTAAACCAAGCAACACGCTTCATGTTGTTCCTCCCTTATTCTGTTCCTCTTTTCTGACTTTTCTATATATTTATCTTACGAAAAGAGAATATCCCCTGTAATAGTAACAGGACTTTATTATTTTGGCTATAGTAGATGTAATAATAAATGTGAATGTTTTTTGTCTATTTATCAAAAAAAAGAAAACCACAAAATTTCCCGGCCTTCTTTTAACATTACTTAAATGTTTCGTTATCTAAAATTACAACATAATCATTCGTCAATCGGCCAGCTTCTTTCGTATAATTAACAAGCCTTTGTATGTTATCACAGCTAAGTTTTGCTCCCCATACGAGTAATGGTACGCCGATAAAGTCGATGTGGAACCTTCTAGAAAACAGACCACCGAAAGTCATTGGTAAAGGAACTGTTGGTGATGTATTAGAAAAGATAATCTTTTCATGGCTATGATAATGTTTTTGCAGAATCTCTCCTAAATGCTTCATCGCAGGTACAACGACTTTGGATGCCCCGCACCCAATTGTATATACAGGATTTTCATATTCATCTTGTCCATGAAAAATAATCTTTCCCATATCCTCTGTTTTCAATTTATTAAAGTAATCTACATTTAATATTTCTTCTTTCGTTAACTTACGATCTGTTGGTAATTTATTTAAATGATAAGCTGCAGCGAGTGCAGTTGAATGCGTTCCACCGAAATCTGTGTAAATGAATATCATATTATCATCCCTTGTTGTAAAAGTTCAATATTATTTAGTATTACCGTTCACATCGTTGTTAAACAAGGGACGAATGTATTTACGCTTTTTGTGTTAATTCATTATATTTTTTCCAAATATAATAGCGTCTACTAATTACGGTACCTAATGTAATACATAAAAAGGCATTCGTTACAACCATTAATGTGTGGTGAGTACTGCCAGGAAACATACTTTGCTTAATCAAAACCTTTGCACCTAAAATAACAAGGAGAATAATTGTACTTAACCAATTTCCTTTTCTTAATACATGACCTGTTTCACTATCTAATCGAAATGTTAAAGCTTTTCCCCTAATAACTCCAAGACCCAATCCAATTCCAAGCATTGCAACGAATAGTAGTACGTGCAATATATTTAATTGTCCCATATGAATTATGGACTGGATTGTTACAAAGCACAGCAAAGCCGGAATGAACCAAATACGATTAATATTCACTTTGTATTCCTTACCTTGCATTAATACAATTATAAGAATAACAAGTAGAATAACAAATAGAATATCCATTTAGAGTCCTCCTATATACTTGTTTACCTTTGAAAATTATATTCGTCTCTGTTCATACCATACTTGAAATACGATAGCTACTTTAATTTGTATAATATGGAATGTGATCTCCCATCAGCCTTAAGCATAATTTATAAAAGTAAAAAGACGTACTTTTTACTCATACGTCTTTAGTAGATTTATTAGTACATTCCTAAACTGGTTTAAACTTTTATTTATCAATAAATTCTACACCTTTAGAGTTAGTTTTATCTAATACTTGAATGTTAAATGTAGCAGCTAATTTTAAAGTGATTTTATAAATGGAATATCCAATTATAGAACCTAGAACGTTACAGATTACATCATCAATATCGGTAATACGTCCCCCTCCACTAACTAATGACTCGATTAATTGTAACAATTCTATACTAACCGATATGATAAAACCTAATAAAATAGTATTTTTAACTTTTTTGAATTTATTCCATATAAGTGGTGCTAAAAACCCTAAAGGCATTAATAATAAAACATTCCCGCCTACATTTCTTACGATTAGACCAATCATAAATAGGACATCACCATCATAAGCACTCCCTATTTGACCGATATCTTTAATAATTGATGCAAAAGGAATAATATTGACTGACCGATTAAGATTTTCAACACTAGAAGGAAACCCGATTGGTAAAGGGAATAAGGTTACTGCAACAACCATACAAATGTATACTGCAAATAGAAAACTAATTAATTCTTTCCACCAATTCACATGCTTTTTATTTTTAAACCCAATTAATATACTTCGGACAAATAAATAACAGATAACCCCAAAAATAATAAATAAACTACCGTTAATCATATGCAAATCGCTAACACATCCCTTTATCTTAATAACTCGCTTCTATTCTATAGGACTTTTCGCAGGATGGTTTTGTCATACGAAATAATGCATCTTTATATTATTGTAAATTCATTAAAGAAAAGCCTTCAATTGCGGGATTTTCATATTTTTCTTTCTCTCTAAGTACATTGTCATAATATGCTGTATCTAAAAAAGATAACGCACGGCAACGTACCTAGCCTATTTCGTCTTCTTTTTTATATGCACTAATTTTATATCCATGTAATTAAAAAGCTCCTTCTATTTCTACCATTAGTTTTTCAGGTCCTGCCCCTTTATGATAGCAGTAAATAATTTGCATCCTGAGGCAATTCCAAATCTTGTTTGTAGTGTATTGTTTATACATTCACTTTGGTTAGCATATCCAAATGAATTTTCATAGATAATATCATCATCTTTTTTTATTAAGACTACCCCAGAAAAATCTATATTCTGATGTATTTCTTTTACAATTTTCTCTATTTGATCTTTTGTTTTTATCATAATAACCACCCTTGTTTATTGGTATTGTTCTTTCCCCTTATTATTTTTCCATATATAGGGTAAAGAAACCTCCTATTCACCCACCCTTTAGTTTCAAATAAAAATCAAGGTAACTATTTCGATTTTATTGATTCAGCGGAATATATCTTAGACTGCGATGGTAATAAGGTAAACACGCACAATATGATAGTAATAAGTAGCATTACCAGTACTCCTACAATGACCACAAGTTGCATAGAAGTGAATTGAGTTGCAACGCCGAACAGAATCGTTATAAAAATTGTTAAAACAGCTATAATGAGCCCGTATATACTCCCGATTCGTCCCATCATATGAACCGGAACGTTATTTTGATAAAATGTGTAAAATCCTGTATTTGCATATGCCATAGAGAAAGATAGAATAAAGAATCCGATAGCAGCTATTAAAAACTCACTTGAAAAAGCATAAATCAAATATCCGATTGCAATGAATAATGATCCTATCACAATTAGAAATGAAGGTGCTAATTTTTTTGATAAAATTGTATTTGTTATGGCTCCTAAAATAAAACCCGCTCCAGCGATACTAACTAGGAAGCCATACTCACTATCTGTTAACAATAAAACTTCTTTCGCAAACGATAGTTCAAGTGAATCTATAGCGGTAGCTAAAACCATCATCCCTTGAAATAAGAAGTAAACACAAACAATATACATAGATTTTTTACTAAAATTTAAAACTATGTTCCAATCTTTCTTTAATACAGTTAGTGAAAATTTATCATTGGATGTATTAGAATCGTCTTTTTTATCAAGATTAGGTAAAAGTAATGTAATGAACCCTGATAACAGAAATGCTATAGCATTCATATATATAGCAAACTCTGGTGTACCAGTTATTAATAATATCCCCGCTACTGCTGGACCAATTAAAAATGCACCAGATCCTATTAAACTACGTAGTGAGTTGAAACGTTGTCTTTGCTCTACTGGAATTAATTTCGTCATATATGTCATAGCAGTTGGTTCATAAATCGCACTGGCCATGCTTATAAAAAATACTAAGAGATAGACAATCCAAAGGGATGGAACCAAGGGTAAAATAGCGATAAATACTACTCGATATATATCGAGGTGAATCATTAACTTTCGTTTATTTAAACGATCTATCATACTTCCTGACCAAGCGTTTGTAAATAAAGTGGCTAATGGTTTTATCACATATAAAGTAGCGACAGCTAAGGCTGAGCCACCCATATTATAGACAAGTACATTCAGTGCGATTAAATAAATCCATGCACCTAAATTCGCAATACCAACTCCGGACAATAGTAATAAAGGATATTTCCAATCTTTAAGTAACTTTTTCACTTTAGGCACCCGCTTTCTAAATTGTTTTAAAACAATAAAAAAATCCCACCCCCAAGACTTTTAGTCTTAGGGACGAGATTTATCATCGCGGTGCCACCCTAGTTTGTTAATATGTCGCCATATTAACCTTATCAGGTACTGCACTATTTTCATGCTTATACCTTAGCTCTATAACGGGAGCTCCCGTCACACCATCCACTTTTAAAAGGTTCCGATGTGCTGCTCAGAGGCTTGATTCAATAAAGAATTTTTGCTCCTTTTCAGCTAAATGGAGCTCTCTGTGAAAAATTCATTTTATCTACTCTTCTCTTCACTGCATTTGGTTTTTCCATATTATCACATAACTATTTAACTGTAAATAATAAATAATCAGATATTTCAAACTATGCCAATGTTAATAGTCTTATTTATTATTTTTTCTAAAAATTACGGTGCGTGAAATTAGTTGAATCTCTAAAAAAAAGAGCCAATTATATATAGGCCCTTCAAAATTTCCAAATTAATTCGTGTTTGCCTCTACTAACGGTTGTAGCGGTGGTTCTAATTCTAGTTCTAAAGTGTCACCCTCTTGTAAATCTTGTCCTTTTTCAATACTTTGACTCGTTACATAGCCCATACCTGAAGTTTTTAAATCTAATTTTAATAGCTTGGAGAAATACATAACATCACGCATTGACCAACCTTTTAGGTTAGGCATTTTCACATTACTTCCTACTAGAAGTATGCGATCTCCTTCACTCATTACTTCGCTAGTCTGTGGATATTGTTTTATTATCTTTCCTTCTCCTAATAATACTGGCTGAAGTTTCTCTTTTTCTGCAATATTTTTTACAGTATCCATTGTTTGATTTACATAATTTTGTACTTTTATTTCAGATTGCTTTGTTGCATCTGCCATTTGCTTTTCTGTATATGGTTTCACTTTTAAATATTCTAGACTATTTTTCATAACTGGTTTAAAAATTTCAGCAAGAGGCTGAGCACCGTATTCATTCCCCTTTAATTTAGGTTGCTTAATGGCTAAATATACGACTAATTGTGGATCATCAATTGGAGCCATTCCTAAGAATGAAAAAATATAATTATCTTTCCCTTCCATATATCGTCCATTTTCAGGATTCGGAATTTGCGCTGTCCCTGTTTTACCACCAATCGGATAGCCATCAATTTTATACATCGTTCCCGTTCCTTTTGATGAAGTAATAACTCGCTCCATTAAGTTCCTTACCTCTTCTGCAGTTTCTTTTTTAATCGGATTCCCTATTTCTTTAGGTTGATTTTCCATAATAACTTGTTTATTTGTTGGATTTACAACCTTATCAACAATATAAGGTTGCATCATTTTGCCGTCATTTGCTATAGCTGTGGCCGCTTGTACGATTTGAATAGGAGTTACAGTTGAGCCTTGGCCGAAAGAAGTAGTAACTTGTTGAATTTGAGTATTTAACAATAATGTATTTTTACTTTCTCCAGGTAAATCTATCCCTGTTTTTTGATTGAAACCAAATTTATTCATATAGTGCTTGAATTTATTTGGTTTCAGTAACTGGTCTTCTAAAATAGAAAAAGCAACGTTCGATGACCGTTCAAACCCTTCATCAAATGTAATTGAGCCCCATCCATAGCCGCCATTATGATCTTTAATCTCTGCTGAACCAACTGCGTATTTTCCTGATTGGAAATATTCTTTCCCGTTATATACACCTTCATTAATTGCAGAAGCTAATGTAAAAACTTTCATTGTAGACCCTGGTTCGAATGCATTCGCAATTGGATCGTTTAAAAAATATTCAATGTCTCCCTTGTTAGGATTATAACTAGGCTTACTAGACATTGCTAAAATCTTACCTGTTTTTGGATCTGCAATAATTCCTACTAACATAGAAGGGTCATAGTGTTGCGCCGCTTTATTCATCGCGTCTTCTAAAAAACTATTAATTTGTTTATCAAGCGTAAGGTATACGTTATTTCCATTTTTAGCAGGTTCTATTTTTCCTATATCATTTGTAAGTGGGATACCATTTCGTGAACCTACATATTTTACATTCCCGTTTGTAGAGCGCAAATATTTATCAAGACTTTGTTCGAGTCCAAACTTACCTTCTGCATTTCCTTTTTCATCTGGCCTAGCAAAACCTAGGATATATGATGCAAAGTCTTCGTTTGGATATACTCTAGCTTTTTCTGTCGTAAATGACACCCCTGGTATTTTTAATTTTTTTATTTCCTCCTTCACTTCTCTAGGTAAATTCCGTCCAATTTTACCAATTTCAACTTGCGTACGTCCTTCATGAAAATTTTTCATGATCTCCTCTTTATCAACTTCAAGCGCATCTGCTAAACGTTGTGCGGTATCTTCTTTATCTTTTAATTTATCTTTTCCTTTTAGGTTTACAACGATGCGATATGTCGTTGAGTCTTGGACTAATACTTTACCGTTTTGATCATAAATTGTCCCGCGATTTGCCTCTAAAACTCCATTTTTGTTTTGTTGTTCCTTCGCAAGATCCTTTACATTAACATTATGCACGACTCCTACTGCTTGAATATAAAATATACGTAAAAGCATAGTAAGAAACAAAACAATAAAAGCAATCATCATATATCGAGCGCCTTTATTCGTTTGAAGTTTATGCATACTAATCTCCTTTCTTTTACAATGCATTAATGCGCTACTAAATATGTTCTTTAATATAGTAGATACTATATTTTTCGAAGTTTTTTTACTAATTCCTCTATAACAATAAGAAAACCAGTTCTGTTGCTATTTATTTTTTATTAATTTTGTATTTTTTAATATAAAATACGGTGAGTGAAATTTTTCGAATCTTCAAATAAAAAGAACCTACTTTTTGGTAGGTTCTTAAGTTTACGCTATGTGGTTATATTTCGCTAAAAAAGGAACTCGTTTTGCTACTAGTGCATACATTTTGAAAATAAAACTTGCTAACGGTTCAAATATACGTGCGCTTTGCATCACTAATCCACTTGTAATAAATGTTAAGAACGCAGCACCCAGTATATCTAGAGGATAATGAACGCCTACGTACATGCGTGATACACCGACTAATATTGCCCATATTAACGCGATATATTTAAGTTTTTCTCCTCTTAGAATAAATACGAAAGCAATCGAAAATACGAGTACAGAATGATCACTTACAAATGATGAATCTGCTGCATGCGGTACTAATTGATTTACATGATGTGTTATAAAAGGACGCGGATGGTAATATACCGCATGTATAAGAACATTTACTAATAATGCAATACTAACTGAAAGTGTCGTATATAACACTGTATATTGTTTTCTAATTGCATTCTCTTTCTTTCCATTATTGAACCATAGGATAAGCATAAATAGAATAGCTACATATGCAGCACTATTTGTAATAGCGATCATTAGCGTATCTAATAGCTTGGATGATCCAGCAAAGTTATTAATCCATTGAAATACTGTGTAATTCATATTACTCTCTCCTTATTATTACTCATTGTACTTTAAATAAAGATACAAGTGTTCTTGATTTACACAGTATACAACATCAATATGAAAATGGGCTTAAACTTTTCTCATCTAATTCTCATTTTATTACTATTCATTTGACAATCGTGTAACTATTTACAAGAGCTAAGTATGTATAAAGCTTGTAAAACATTTTAAATAGTATGGTAAACACTTTATGCATGAATATAATACTTAACATGTTCATTTAAATATAATTTCTCTGAAATCATATTTTCATTCCATACGAAGGGCAATATTACCGAATTGTTCTCCTTGCTGCATTCGATTTAAAGCTTGAATTGCTTCTTCTAATGGATATACTTTATCAATGATTGGTTTAATATTATGTTCCTCTATAAAATGAATCATCGCATTAAACTCTTCACTGCTCCCCATTGATGTTCCCATAATATCGATTTGATTATAAAATAATGCTCGTAACGGTAATTCGATTTTATCTCCTGAACTTGCACCAAAGTTAACGATTCTTCCATTTGGTTTTAATATATCAAAATATTTTAAGAAAGTCGCCGGACCTATACTATCTATAATTAAATCCACTTTTTCTCCATGTAGGCACTCGTCCCAATTACCAGAACTATTAAAAGAAAAGTCTGCTCCATATTTTTCAGCAGCCTTTCTTTTGTCCTCTATCCTTGAAGTAACACTCACCTTTGCTCCAATTGCTTTAGCAAATAACATAGCATAAGTAGCTACACCACCGCCGATTCCCGGAATTAGGACATGTTCTTCAGGTTTTAATCTACCTTTTGTAAAAAGCGCTCTATATGCAGTTAATGCCGATAAAGATAAAACGCCAGATTCTTCCCACGTAAGATATGATGGCTTTTCCACTACATTTTCTGCTGGTACAATAACATATTCAGCAAATGTTCCATCTGTTGGTCCACCTAGTACTTCAGGTAACTCTGGTATTTCATGAGTATTATTCCATCCAATACTAGGGTTAATAATAACCTCGGTATGTAGTGAAATATTTGAAACTCCTTCTCCTAGTTCTATAACAATACCTGCACCATCTGACCCTAAAACTAATGGTAGTTCCATTTCTTTTCTATTATTCATTATAAATAAATCACGATGATTTAAACCTGCTGCTTTTAATTTCACTTTAACCTCTCCAATATTAGGAGTTATCTCAGGTGATAATTTATATTCTAAACCTTCTAATCCTTTTTTATGTTGATGTACAATAGCTTTCATTAATTATTCCCCCTTAATCCTTTCAATTTACTTTAAATGTCGAAATAAATAAAATAATTTGATTGCTAAGCATCAAAAAAGGAGGAAATACAAAATGTATGCCTCCTTTTAAAGAGTATTTTCAAAAATAATTTTTTACCTTTAACTATTCATGTGTAGTATCCGGAAATGTAATTGTAACAATTGTTCCTTCGTTTTCTTTACTCTCTAATTGAATAGCTCCGTTATATTTTTCTACAAGCCTTTTTGCAATTGATAAACCTAGCCCATTTCCACCTTGTTTTCGGCTTCTCGCTTTATCAACTCTATAAAAACGGTTAAGAACAAATGGTAAATCAGCTTCAGGTATTCCTGTTCCATGATCTATTATGCGGATTTTAATTTTTCCTGACCGCATACTTGATTCAATGCAAATATACTTATTAGCTCCTTTTGTATATTTCACTGCATTATCCATTACAATAATAATTATTTGTTCTAAGTAAGATGATGGTATTGAAACATACGCTTCATCTGCATCCAATTTCATATCAAATTGAAAGTCAGTTTGCAGTACTGCAAAGTTTTGTGTAACTTGTTTTAATACGCTATTAACATGGATTCGTTCAGCTGCTATTTGATGTATCTGTTCTGATTCAGCCCTTGATAGCTCTAGCAATTCTGAAACTAATTTATTTAATCGATCTACTTCTTTTAAACTGGATTGAAGAGATTTATCCAATATAGCTGGATCATTTTTCCCCCATCGATTCAGCATTGATAAGTGCCCTTGAATAATTGTTAATGGTGTTCTTAATTCATGCGATGCGTCTTCTACAAACTGTTTTTGCTGTGTAAAAGAAGTTTCCACTTCATCCATCATTTCATTAAAAAGAATCGATAATTTTGCGAGTTCATCATTATTTTCTCGTACTGGAACTCTTTCATTTAGTCCGTTTTTCTTAATACGCTTCATCGTATCCGTTATGTTTTGAACACTTGATAAAAGCTTTTTCGTTATAAGTATTCCGCCTAAAAAACTAAACACTAATCCACATATCCCTGCAAAGACCATTACCACTAAGATAATTTTTAATAAATGATCAAATGTCTCTAAGTTTTTCGTAAGTTCAATAGTTCCCGTGAATTTTTTTGTTTGAATTGGTATGCGCTCAACTAATATTCGATCTTCTATATGTCTTTTTATTAAGGATTCATCTTGGGTAACCTGTTTTGGTTTTATCCAAGCTTCATTAAAATCTCGAGAAACAGTAACAATGGGCTTTCCATCATTTCCGATAATACGAATCATTTGATGTTTATCAATCATATCATTTAGAAATTCTTTACTATTTTCAAATGTTTTGCTCGAGAGCGTTTCGTTTTTATCTTGAAAATATGCCGCTATTTCTGTCAATTGTCTGTTTATTTGTTTCTGTTCATAATCTATAGTCCACTTATTAATTACAATGAATTGTAACGTGCTATACAAAATAAACAAAATGAATACTAGTGTAGTGGACCAAAGTGTTAATTTCCACTTTATAGGTAAATTTCGAATTCGGTGCACAATGTTTTTTATCATTTCATTATATATCCAGCACCGCGAACTGTTTGGATATACTCCTCCTTATCCACACTATGTAACTTATTACGTAAATAACGAACATACACATCGACTATATTTGTCTCAACCATTGCATCATATCCCCATACTTGGTCCAGTAAAATATCACGGGTAAGAACTCGATTAATATTTTTCATAAACATAAGCAGTAGCTCGAATTCTTTATTTGTAAGTTCAATTTCTTCATTTCCTTTAGTTATAGTTCGAGATTCAATCTGAAGCTGTAGATCTTTAAACGAAAGAAATGATGCGTGCTTTTGCTCTGTATTTTCTTCTCTCCTAAAAATCACTCTCATACGTGCTAAAAGTTCTTCAATTGCAAACGGTTTTGGAAGATAATCATCAGCTCCACTATCTAACCCTGTCACACGGTCCATAATACTATCACGAGCAGTCAACATAATAATAGGTGTACTTTTAGTTGCTCTTAGTCGACGACATACTTCCAGTCCGTTTAATCCTGGTAACATTAAATCAAGTAATATGAGATCGTAATTCTTTTCAAGTGCTGCTTCTAATCCCTTTCTTCCATCAAGTTGTATATCTACTATATATCCTTCATACTTTAATTCTAATTCTAAAAAATCTGCTAAGCTTTCCTCATCCTCAATAATTAGTATATGTTGCAACGATACTTCCTCCTATACGATTAAATGAATAAGTAATTCTATTCCGAATATAATTGCAACGATTTGATGTGTTTTTCGATACATTATCAATTTCGTTTTCTTATTAGTTTGTTGTAAAACAAATCCCGCAATCCCTAATGCTATTAAGGTTAAAAGAGAAAATATACCACTGTATACTAGCATAATATGCCGACTTCCTTTTATTAAAAAGTAAACACTGTGAGTAGTCGCAACAGCTATTACAGCGTATCCAATTAATACGTGAAAATGTTTTATAAAAAGATATAGCTCTTTAATTATTTTAAATCTGTGAATATGTTTCTTCTTTAAAAATAACCATATATGACGTAAGAACCATAATGATGCAGCTATAATTACCCCGTATTCACCTAAAGAACCTAATTTCTTATTTAGCCATTGTACATTTAATACATTCCCGTACAAAACATTAATAAATAGCAATTCTACACTACAAACAATAATAGTAATACCGATTATTTTAACATATATATGGAAATATTTATTTCTAAGTATTTTCTCCATTTTATATAATCTCCTTTTGACTCAAAAGCTCTATAATCAGCAGTGTATCAAGTAAAAGAGAGAATAACATGAGAGAAAGATTAAAATAAAATGAGAATCTGCAAACTACTTATATTTTATTTATCTCCTTTTTGGCCAATTCTAATATGTTGCAAATAAACGGTGCTTTTGCATTTGTATATGAAACACGATCAAAAGGATAGGTAGCAGCAAGCATCTCTTTTAATACTCTATATTCTTCACGTGCCCACTCATGATTTATTAGAAAGTCTCGAAATAAAAGGTTGTTCCTCCATTCCTCGTTATTATAAATATAAACATGTAAATGGTGGGTACCAGCTCTCCATTTACCTTTTCTAAAAAAACGCCAATTAGGTGTTTTTTTAGGAACATATTCATAGCCAATTTCTTCTAGGGCTTCCCTCCAATTTTCGGTAATTTGTAAATTTGTTACGCCGATCATCATATCAATAAGAGGTTTAGCCCCTAACCCTTCTACGGCTGTGCTTCCTATATGTTCAATAGCAATAATTTCTTCATGGAGTAACGGCACAAGTTTATTTTTTTCATTTAAAAACTCTGTATGCCAATATTGTTGGTACGGTTTAATTATGATTTTTCCATCCATTTGCTTTCCTCCTTATAACTATATATTATTATATTTATAAAATTTAAGTTTATAAATATAGGGGTTTCACAAAATATGTCGAATACTGTAATGGACAACTTAATTATATTAAATTTGAGGTGAATTATGAAAGATATTCCAGTTAAAATCCAGTTAGATACTATAACATTCCAACTAAAAAAACATCATAATTTTGATTGGCTTACAAAACTAGGTACAGTATTTGCGGTTTTTGACCAACAAGATTCCGGTAATATAAGTTTTGGTGTTGAAAAGAATGGGAAAAAGAACTTTATAAAATATGCAGGGGCACAAACACTCGCATATAATGCTTCTACAAATGAAGCTATACAAAGATTAAAAAGCTCAGTTACTATATACAATGAATTAAAACACGTTTCTCTTATAAGTTTAATTGATCACTACCCTGTACAACATGGATATGTTTTAATTTTTGATTGGTTTGACGGTGAATGTCTCCACCCGCACTGGAGTTTCCCACCCCCAGCAAAATATAATGATCCTAACTCACCATTTTATAAATATAAAAAATTATCCGTTAAAAATAGGCTAGTTTCATTAAATTCTATTTTTAATTTCCATACTTGCGTTGAACACAAAAACTATGTAGCTATTGATTTTTATGACGGTAGTATTTTGTACAACTTCAAAACTAATGAAACAAAAATTTGTGATATTGATTTATACAGTAACAAACCGTATGTAAATAAGATGGGACGAATGTGGGGGTCATCTCGTTTTATGTCACCTGAAGAGTTTCAACTTAATGCTATGATAGACGGGAAAACTAATGTATTTAATATGGGGGCTTTAGCTTTCGCACTATTAGGTGGCGGGCAAGATCGTTCCTTTATGAAATGGGAAGCTAGTGCAGGCTTATATGAAGTAGCATACCGTGCTGTAAATGAAAATCGTAGTGAGCGCTATGCGTCAATGGAAGAGTTTAATAATGCATGGTTAAAAGCCTATAACACTGAAAATCTATAAAAACTAAATACATTGTAAAAGTACATGTAAAACTTGTACTTTTATAATGTATAATACATATGGGATTGAAATTCAGGATAACGGGGCATGTATTATGAACTTTGTTTACATTAATCAAAATGTTTTAAATAATCTTCTTTATATTTTAAGCAGTATATTTGTTTTTTATTTTATTTATGATAGTGGGTACTTCGGGAAGAAATATAAGAAACTACTTATCATTTTTTGTACGAGTATCCCACTAATTTTATGTATGCGGTACCCCATCTATATGGATGAAAATTATATTCACGATTTAAGACAAATCCCCTTTTTAATTGGTACACTTTATGGTGGATTTCCAGTCGGTATTGCATTACTCATGATTTTATTAATAATACGTTTTATGTTTTATGGTTTTAGCCTGTTAACAATCATTGTTTATGGAACGATGTTAATAATTACAGCATTCGCATCATCAAAATTTAATACATACAATAGGAAAATAAAAGTAACTTCATCTATGTTTTTAACTTTTTTCCTTGCAATATTTACAACAGTAATTGTTTTAACTCTATCAGATTTTGAAGTGAATAATTTGTACATTATTTATTTCATTCTATTACCAACTATTTTAATATTATTTATGGTCTATTTTAATGAGGTTTTAAAAGATGCAATATTTATGCGATCAAAATTAATAAAAGTTGAAAAAATGGAGATTGTCAGCCAACTCGCTGCAAGTATTTCACATGAAGTAAGGAATCCATTGACTGTTGTAAAAGGATTTACACAACTTTTAAAAACACCCAATATAACTCAACAATCCAAAGATGAGTATATTGAACATATTCTTGAAGAGTTAAATCGTGCACAAGCAATTATTGATGATTACTTAACTTTTGCCAAACCGGCTTCAGAAAAACTAGATCATATTTCAGTGGAGCACGAGTTAAATCGAGTTATTAATATGATGTTGCCTTTTTGTAACATGAATACTATTAATATTACAAAAGAGTTCTCAGAGGGAACAATTATTGGTAATACACAGCACTTCCATCAATGTTTTTTAAATTTAATAAAAAACAGTATAGAAGCAATGCCATGTGGCGGTAATCTAATTATTTCTGCAACTGTTAGCAATAATAAGGTCATAATAAGGATTCAAGATAGTGGAGTTGGAATGTCGCAAGAGCAAATTAATCGATTTGGCGAACCATATTTTAGTACAAAAACGAAAGGTACTGGTTTAGGTACGATGGTTGCTGTTAAAATTATTGAAACGATGCGAGGCAGTTTAAAAATCCGAAGTATCGTTAATAAAGGAACTACTTTAACTATTACATTCCCAAAATATAATAATGAGAGCACGTTGCATAATAAATAAAAAAGGAGCATAATGGCTCMTTTTTTATTTCGATACAAAAAGTATCTGCTATGTTTTTTTAATTTACATTTAGAAGAGACTAATTAGAAATTAGTACCCTTAACTCCAACAGCTACATCCAACAATAATTAATAAAATAAATAACACAACTAATAAAGCGAAACCTCCACCAAAACCACAAGAACCGCCGAAACTCATATTTTTTCCTCCTTTTGGTTTGAAAACTAATAGGTAGTTGATCATTTTAACTGGTTCGTATTATACAGTATGTATATCTCCCTTTTTTGAGCATGTCTTCATAAAAATTAGTAAAAGCACTCTATTGAGAGTGCTTTAAAATGGGTACCAGAAGCTTTGGAATACATTCAGCTTTAAGTAAACTGCAATAATCAAAATGATAATACCAACAAAAAGTGTGATGTAATCCTCCTTTTGTGCGTCTTTTGCATAGTACCACGTTCGTTTATCCTTTTTTCCAAAACCTCTTAAATCCATTGCATTTGAAACAGTATCAATCCTTTCTAATGAATGAATAATAAGTGGCCAAAAAATTAAAACACGGTTTTTCATACGAATCCACAAGCTCGCTTCTCCTTTTTCAAAAGGTACGCCTCTTGCTTCCTGCGCGTGTCTAATGATTATATATTCAGATTGAATACTTGGTATATAACGCAGTGCAATATTTATTGCATATGTAATTTTATAAGGAATAGCAAATTTATTTAAGCTGCTTACAAATTCACTTGGATGGGTTGTATAAATAAAAAGAAGTGTAAATGGTAATAACGTAAAATATTTCAATGAAAGTGTAGCTGCATAAAATAAAGTTTCATATGTAATTGTTGCATAACCTATATAAAAAAAAGAGGTATACGATCCCGTTAATTCCGATCCATGGGTGGGCGTAATGAAAAGAATCATAACGGAATTTAATAAACTAAATGTAAATATAACGCTGAAAATAACTATAATTTTACGCAATTGAATTTTTGCAATTAAGAGGCCGATACATCCAACAATAAATAAAATTAGCAATATACGAAAATCAAAAAATAAAAAAGTAAGTGTCATACAAAATATAAATAAAGATAATTTAATTGCACCATCCATACGATAAAAATACGTATTATGCATATTCCTCCCTCCTATTAGCTTCAATATAAAGTTTCACAAATGTTTCTGGAGTTGGAATCCCGCTTAATTTAGCTAGTTTTATTAATGAAATCTCCCGTAGATTAGCTCTTTGTAACGTTCCTTGATCCCCTAAAACAGCAGATACAGTATTGTCCGCAATAATTTTTCCTTCATGCAGAACTACCGCTCGATCTGCATATTCTAAAGCAAGATTCATATCGTGTGTGATAATAATAAAGGATATGCCCCTTTCAGCCAGTTTTCTAATAAACGACATAAACTGTTTGTAATGGTAATAATCTTGTCCAGCTGTTGGCTCATCTAATACAATAAGTTTTGGGTTTGTTATAAGTACAGATGCAATAGTAAGCCTCTTTTTTTGTCCATAGCTTAATGCCTGAATTGGCCAGTTACGAAATGGATATAATCCACAAATTTTTAAAGAATTTTCGACTCTTGTCTCAATCTCATCTTTAGAAACCTTTTTTAATTTTAATGAATATGAAACCTCTTCTAAAACAGTAGGCTGTGTAATCATTTGATTTGGGTTTTGCATAACGTAAGAAATAACTTCCCCGCGTTTACGAATAGACCAACAATTTATATTTTCTCCATCGAATGTTATTCTCCCATTCTTTGTTTTATTTATTCCTATAAGAGTATGAGCTAATGTCGATTTCCCTGCTCCATTATGACCCAATAACGCTACTATTTCTCCCTCTCCTATTGAAAGGTTGATATCTTCTAAGGCTGTATGTTTGTTATTGTACGTAAATGATAAATTTTCTATCTTGCATAAAGCTTTTTTAATATATTTGTTTTTTGATGAAACTTGCTTATGCATCCAGTTCTTTAATAGGATATGAACGCCTGCATTACGAAGATTTTCAATTGGAAATACCCTAACATTATTACTATCAAAATTTAATTTCTTTAGCGCCTCTATATAAATAGGTTCTCTTAGTCCGATATTTGGTAATATATTAGAATTTAAAATACTATCCGGTGAACCAACGGCAATAACTTCTCCCTCATCTATTAAAATAATTTTATCTAAATCAAGGTTTAAAATTTCTTCTATTCGATGTTCAATAATTACAATTGTTTTATTATATTTCTCATGTATATTTTTAATGAGTTCTATTGTATTCAAACTACATGCAGGATCCAAATTAGCTAACGGTTCATCAAATAATAATATATCGGCATTTGTCGTTAGCAGACCTGCAAGAGAGACTGTCTGTTTTTGACCTCCTGATAATTCATGCGGACTTTGTGTATGAAAGTCCTGCATGCTTACCTTTTTTAAAGAATCCGTAACAATCTTTTTCATTTCTATTTGATTTACACAATCGTTTTCTAATGCAAATGCTACATCCTCTTCGACAGTAAGGCCTATAAATTGTGAATCTTGATCTTGTAATATTGTCCCTACGTGTTTACTCTGTTCAAAAACACTACCTTTTCTCGGATCCTTTCCAGCTATTAAAATGTTACCGGTACTTATCCCTTCGTAAGAAAATGGAATTAGCCCATTTATACAATGAGCTAATGTTGACTTACCTGAACCACTTCGTCCAGCGATAAGTACCTTTTCCCCAGGATATATTTGAAATGTAATATCTTTTAAAGTAGGCTGCGTGGTATGCCTATATTGAAAGGTAAATTGTTCAAAAGAAATAATTGGTTGCATGTATTCATCCCTACTTTTCAATTTTTAAATGTGTATGTTTCTTATTTGATTTCGCTAGACCGATCGTGATTGGTAAGCCAAGGACTAAAAATACGATAACGTCTGCAATTGTTGCGCCTAGTACTTGTATAACTATTTTGTCAAACGGTTCTCCCATCACAATAATATCGAATGCTCCAGCAAATATAATTGCTATGACAATACCAATTAACCCTGCAATTGCAAAATAAGAAATATCACGGTTATTATACGTTCCATGTTTTACACTAAAACCAACTCTTTTTTGTATGAGTCCCATTGCTAAACCAATAATACCTGAACTAATAACCCATCCCCACCAAATACCCCAACCAGCGATCGTATCTGTAACGGTATGACCGATGAGTCCTATTAAAAGTCCTGCTACCGGGCCAAATAACGCTCCAAAAACTGTTAAAATAGCCAATGCGGGTTTAATAAATGTATTCGGTGCGATAGAAAATCCCCAAAGCCCTAATACCCCGTATAGAGCTGCTCCAATTCCAATAGCTACTACTAGCTTTGTCGTTAATTTGTTCATTACAATTCCCCTCTCGTATTATTCAACTTTTAATACTCTATATTTATTTTGAAAATGAATTATGCATCGACACTTCCTTTCTATACAACAAAAAATGACCTCTTAAATAAGAGGTCATTTTCTTTCACGTACAAGAATCCCCTTATCTTTCAAAAGACACATAGTGTCCTCTGCGGAATTAGCACCTTCCTATGTAATTACATAGGGGTTGCTGAGGCTTCAAAGGGCCGTTCCCTCTACCTCTCTGGATAAGTATGTATTTGTAATCTGTATTATGGCACTAACAATAAATAATTTCAATACTTTTCTTACTATTTTTATTTTTCGATAAATAGTTCACTTAAATCATTGTATTCTTATCGGAATTATGAAATAATAAATTCAAAATTGTTACGGGAGGAATGCATGATGAAAGTAATTGGCTTAATTGGCGGACTAAGTTGGGAATCAACATCGTTGTACTATAAACACATTAATACACTGACTCTCTCTAAATATGATCAAAATGCGAAGCTTGTTTTATATAGTATGGACTTTGGTGAAGTAACTACATTATTACAAAATCATCAATATGAAGAAGTGAAAAATGAATTAGTCGCAGTAGCAAAAAAAGTAGAACACTCTGGAGCTGAATGTTTACTAATGTGTTCTAATACTGTACATCTATTTGCTGAGGAAGTAGAACAAGCAATATCAATCCCACTTCTTCATATCGGTGATGTAAGTGCTAAAGAAATGGTAGAACAGAATATAAAACGGATCGGATTATTAGGAACGAAACAAACAATGGAAGAAGATTTTTATACATCACGACTAGCAAAATATAACATTGAGACAATCATCCCAAATGACGAAGAAAGAACTTTTATCCATCACGTCATATTAAATGAATTAAGTAGAGGAATTATTTCAGAAACATCAAAAGAAAAACTAATACAAATTACCAATTCATTAATTAATAATGGGGCTGAAGGAATTCTACTTGGCTGTACGGAAATTCCTTTGCTCATTTCCCAAAATGATCTATCTGTTCCTGTTTTTGATACTGCTTATTTACATGCGAATACTGCTGTACAATTTGCTGGATAATAATATAAAAGCATACAGGTAGAGCCTCTATGCTTTTATATTATCCGAACTATTTATTTAAAAGAGCATCAATAACTGCAATGGCTCTTTTGGAACCACCACACTCTAAAAAACTTTCATTCAGTTTTTGAATGCCATGTTTATACTTTTTATTTGAAAGAACGTCTGTTACCGCCTTTTTTAAAGTTTGCACATTAACATGCTCTTTCAATAATCTATGTGCTGCCTCAAGCTCAGTTAATCTTTGCGCTATCATAGGTTGATCTTTATCATGCGGTATTATCACAAATGGGACATTATAATGGATTGCATCGTGCACACTATTCATTCCACCATGTGTAATAAAAACATCTGCTTCACTTAATATTTCTGATTGAGGTACGTAAGGGGTTATAATAAAGTTGTCTGGCGCTTGCTTAATTTTTGAAATATCATTTCTATCACCAATCGCCATTACTACAATCCCTTCGAAATTTGAAAAAGCATCAATACAAGTATTAAAAAATGGTTCGATCCCTTCGAGAAGTGTTCCCATTGAAATATAAATAACTTTCTTTTTTGAAAGCAATTCAAGTGGAAACTTTACATTTGTTTTGCGCTTTATAATACTCGGTCCAATAAAAACATTGTTTTCTCCGAACGAATCGCTATTAGGTTGAAAATAACGACTTGTATACACGAGACTAATATCTCCCTTATTATGCATAAATTGAAGATTATTTTTGGGCTTTACTCCAAATTCATGTTCCATTTGATACAGTAACTTTTCAGAGAGTTCATCGGGTTGGAATTGTATTTCTGCATTTGGATGAAAAGGCAAGGTTTCCAATAATACTGGTGGAATTAAAAATATAGGAGAGGAAACTATGCCTGGAACTTGTAAATATTCCTTTACTAACTCTCCAGCACCAAATATATCATAAACTATGAAATCAAAATTAATGCTTTTACATAATCGTTTCGTAATTTCTAATATGTATAAAGAAGTTTGAACATGTACATGAAAGAAAGATTTTAATCCATATGAAGTTTCATTATCAATAGAAATCTCCTTTAATAAATCCGGATGAGTATGTACAATGGCTCCCAAAACTTCAAGCCTTTCCTTAAAGCTTTCCGTTGTAATATAGTGTACGTTATCACCTCTTTCAGTAAAGGCCTTTACTAAACTTAATGTAGGATTTACATGTCCCTCTGCAGGGAAATTAACTATTAAAATATTCATCACTTATTTCTCACTCCTTACAATTCAATGTTCTTATTAATCGTACTGTTATTATTACAAGCAATCTTCCCTTAATAGTCCCAATATACTTACTACTTTAGGTTGATAAATAATTATCAGACATTGAAAAAGGCATCTACATAAAATGTAGATGCCTAACTGTGATAAGGAGTGTTCTGTGAGGTTAGGATAAGCTTTTCTGCTTGTCCTATGCTATCAATATATGATTTATTTTATAAAACGTGCATATCTAATAGAATTATTTTATTTGATCAAATGGATAATATACCATTTTCACTTTACCTATTATATTTGACTCATCAATTAGTCCAAGCGTATTCCTACTATCTTTACTATGATTTCGATTATCACCTAACACAAATAATTTATGCGTGGGAACTTTCATTTCTCTAGAGTTTGAAAAACGATTTGATACTTGTGACATATCTAACTGTATATACGACTCATCACGCTTTTTACCGTTAATATATACCTCATCGTCTCTTAATTGTATGTTATTCCCCGGTAATCCAATAATTCGTTTCACGTAGTATGTAGGCGAGTCTTTTTTTATTATTACAACATCACCATGATGAAAAGAAGAAAAATAGATGCTAGCCTTATTAACAAGTATGCGATTATTCTCATTCAAAGTAGGTTGCATCGAAATTCCTTCTACCATACAAAATAAAAATGACTTATTAATAAAAATAATTCCTATTATAATTAAAATATAGCTACATATTTTTCTCCGATCTTTTAGAATCAATTGCTTCATATGTACCTCATTTCTAATCTATTCGTATGTAAAAAACGTCTCTAGTTCATATAATTGCTAGAGACGTTTCGTATATTTTAATTCTCTTTAGAGTCATCTGTTTTTGGTGCTTCGCCAGTTAATCGCTTATTTTTTAATTCAAAATAAGCATCTAAAACTTCTTTTCCAATATCAGAGTTAATACCAGATTTATCATTAATAACCCACGGCACAACTACAGAGAATGCTACTTCAGGATTATCATACGGCGCATATCCTGCCAACGTTAAATTATAACATTCTCTTCGCTCACCTTTTTCATTTCTTCCAATATCACTTTCTCCACCGTATACTGTCTGTGCTGTCCCTGTTTTACCTGCTGGCTTATAAGATGCTTTTTGGAACGCCCTTACTCCTGTTCCATCACCTTCTTGGAATACCCTTCTAAATCCTTCTTTTACTTGATTTATATATTCCTCTTTCATATCTATCTTATTTAAAACGATTGGTTCTACTGCATGCTCCACTTTACCAATCTCATCTTTTTGCGACGTTTGCTCTCTTACCTCTTGAACAATTTGTGGCTTCATTCGATATCCACCGTTTGCGATTGTTGAAATATACTGTACAAGCTGAAGTGGCGTATAGGTGTCATACTGGCCAATTGAGTAGTCTAGCAAAAAACCAGGTTGATTATCTTTTTTACCAATTTGTCCAGCTGTTTCATTCGGTAAATCAATACCCGTTGGAACACCTAATCCAAATTGCCTGAAATAATACCTCATTTTATCAAAGTACTCCTGTTTAATATTTAATGAACTATTTTTCACATAATCTACACCTGCAATTTTTAATGCTGTATTAAACATATAAACGTTAGAAGAAACTTGTAAAGCTCTTAGCTCATCAATATTCCCGAAATCTTTCCAAGACTTTTTCTCCTTAGTTCCTTTAAACTTCATAGGCGCATCATAAAAGTAAGTACCTGGTGTTATAGCTTTCGTTTCGAAACCAGTCAATATTGTCGCACCTTTAACTGTTGATCCAAGCTCATATGAACTTGTCATCGTACCTAAAGCATAATCTTCAACTTCTGTTTTCCCATCTTTTTCTACTAATTTTTTCCCTGCCATTGATAATACTTGACCATTTTTCGGATTTATCATTACAACGAAGGCACGGTCCAACATCGATTCTGAACCTTTATAGGCCTTTAATATTTTTTCTATGCTCTCTTCTACTTTTTTCTGTAATTCCATATCTATTGTTAAAGTTAAATTCTTACCGCTCTTTCCCTCAGAAACGGTTTCCGTTCTAATTGTATTACCTTGTTTATCTGCAACGCTTCTTACTTCTTTTTTTGTACCATGAAGTACATCTTCATATTGCTGCTCGATATAACTTTTTCCAACCCTATCATTTCGGCTATAATCACGTACCAAGTAGTAATCTAATCGTTCACTTGGTAATCCTTCATCGGAATTAGAAACATTTCCAAGAACAGATCGGAATAACCCATCATTTACATACACTCTCTCCCAATCCACCGATACGTCTACACCTGGGAGATTCGCTAAACCTTCACTAATTAAAGTAAATTCCTTTTCACTAACATCTTTTTTAATAATTTGAGGAGCCATTTGATAACCAGAAGTCATCTTACTTTTAATAGCTAACACTTTTATATCTTTCTCTGTTAATTCCTGAAGATTTTTATCTGTAACCCGTTTTCTTTTTAACTCTTCTATTTTTTTATCTAGCTTCTTGCCGCTAATATCCTTTTCTCTAAATGTATCTATTTCTTTTTTCGATACTAGATTTTCAGCCAGTTGCGGATTTAATTGCATCCAAAAATCTTTCTTATCTGTCTCATTTAACTTATCTATATCTTCTTGCGGCATTTCAATTATGTCTACAAGTTGTCTTGCAGTTTTTAATATATCTTCTGATTTTACACCTTTCATCTTTGTGTACGTGATCGTGCGTAAAGATGTATTATCAACAACTGGATTCCCTTCTCGATCAAATATTTTCCCACGTGGGACAGATAGGCTCACAGTTGCATTTTCTCTCTTTTCTACTTCATTTTTATAAGTCTCTCCATCGAAAATTTGCACTTTACCTAACTGTATAATCATTGCAGAAAATAATAAAAATACACATAGAAATAAAATATTTAACCGCATCGGTATTGCTCTACCACTTTTTTTCACTTGCTTTTTCACCTTGTCATAATCTCCTCCTTACAGTATTTCTAATAATAATTGAATCTATATATTAAAAGTAGTGCACATTTTCTATACAGTACTTTGTACAAATATTAATATACTGATAAAAACTTAATAGAAATTAAAACAAAGGTTAAGAAAAGGTAAAGTTTACTAAATTAAATATAAAAATACCCAATGAAAAAAGTTTAGCTTTTTTCATTGGGTATTTAATCATTTATTTAAGAGTTAATATTAGAACGTATCGATATACATTTATCATCACAATTTGATAGAGATTGTTTACTCTGAATTTTCGGCAAGTAAATAGTTACAGTTGTCCCGACGCCAACCTCACTCATTATACTTATTGTTCCTTGATGACCTTCAATTATTTTATAACTTAACATCAATCCAATACCGGTACCTTTTTCTTTCGTACTATAGAAAGGTTCACCTAATCTTTTAATTCTTTCTTCAGGTATTCCTATTCCTTCATCTATTACACTAATAATGACACCTTTTTTATGTATTTCTTTTATATGGATTGAAATTTTCCCGCCATCTAGCATTGCTTCAATTGAATTTTGCAAAATATTAATAAATACTTGTTTCAATTGATTTTCTGAGCATTCAATGATTATCTCTTTGGAATCTGTAAATAGTTCAACTTGAATATTTGTCATGATTGCTTTTGTATTAATTAATGATACGACATTTTTAAAAATTTGATAAATATTTTTCTTTTCTGTATTTATTTCATCAGTTTTAGCAATCGACAAAAACTCTTGGAGGATTGCTTCTATTCTTTCTATTTCGGAAAGCATAAGATCAAAATATTTTTCTTGATCTTCTTTATTAATTTGGAATAACTGTATAAATCCTTTAATTACAGTTAATGGGTTTCTCACTTCATGAGCTACACCGGCTGCTAATTGACCAATTGCCGCAAGTGTATCTGATTTATTTAGCAATTCTTCTGCCTTTTTCCGCTCTGTGATATCGCGTACAATGATCATAATTTTATCTTGTAATAATGGTAAACATCTAGCTTCAAAGAAATCGATACTTCCATTAATTGTCAGAATATATTCTACAATTACATTCTTTCCTTCTTCTTTCAATTGGCGAATTGCTTCTTGAAATTGCTGTGCTACTGGAGACGGTAATATTTCGTAAAACTTTTTTCCCATAAAAGCTTCTGCAGGTACGTAAAATTTTGTAGGGGATCCTGCTTTATAATCTATAATTGTCCCATCATCTTCTGTTAAAAAACATAAATCTGGTAAAGCTTTAAAAATTAATTCTAATTCAGACGTTTGTTGTTTTAATTGCTCTTCTATCGCTTTTAAATGTGTAATATCTACCCCAACAGCCCAGTAACTAAATCCTGTTACAGGAAACTGTTCTGATATATTGGACCACATTATCGTTTTAATTTCACCATTTTTACATGTTAAACTCATTTCCCAATCTCTAAAATTTTTTCCACGAGTCAAAAATTTATTTTGTATTTGATGGCGATAATTATGGTCAGGATACAGTAATTGAAGAGCGTTTGGATTCCCAATTATTTCTTCAGCAGTATAACCTGTTACAATCTCGCATTCTCGATTCCATAAAACAAAATCTCCATTATAGTCAAGCGCATCAACCATAACAGGCATGTTTTGTAAGATCGTATGTAATTCTTCCTCTTTTCGAGAAAGTAACGATGTATTTTTACTTTGAACTGCTTTTTTCATCCCAGTTATAATGAGGTTAGAAAGCATTTCAAAATATTTTTGGCAATTGCAAATTTCGCTTCGTTTGGACCATACAATAAAAGATCCTAAATATTGATTGTATAAGAAAAGGGGGATTTCAATTTTGGGAAGTTTACATACTTTCATTTCATTAATTCCAAATGAAAATATACATTCGTTTTCAGCATCAAGAAGTTGATGTGATATGTTGGTTAATTTATAAAATTGTTCTGCCATGGTTTCTATTGTACTCACATCAATAAGTTCCATTAGCCGCGCATTCATTCCTTTTTCACCTCGATATGTAAAAATTATACAAATTCAAAATTCATACTTCTTCATTATACGAAGAAAGTGCTCCTAGGTATATAGCTGTAGAATAATTATTCTAACAAATTCTATTTTTCAATTAAAAACAGAAAATAATATGGGAGTGTTACGCGCTGCTAACAGCACTATAAAAATACAATAAACATAAAGTTCACAAGTTTTTCACAACTTTCATGAAAAATATAAACATTTATTCCAATATATTCTATATAATGAGGTGTAATAAGGCTTCTATGAATCACATAGAATACCTTACCCCTAATAAAAAGAAAAAAGAATCTATTTGGATTCTTTTTTTCTTTTTTTATTACATTACATATTTATATAAAGCATGTGCGACACCATGTTCTTCATTTGTTAACGTTTCGTATTGACACATCGCTTTTATTTCTTCAACTGCATTTCCCATTGCAATTGATATATTTGCTTTCTCCATCATAGAAACATCGTTTAAGCCATCACCTATTGCTACAGTATTTTCAACTGGAATATTCAAGTGTTCTGCTAAAGTGTATAATCCATTTCCTTTTTGAGCATCTCGATGATTAATCTCTAAATTATGCCAATATGAAGATGTAATTGCTAAATCAGTATTATGCAGAAACGTTTCTTTTAACTTTTTTAATTTTTCTATGTCATAAGAAAATGGTAAAAGCTTATGCACATGTATATCAGTTTCTACAATTGGTTTACAACTTTCTGCACTATGAAATGCTGTATGCTCAAGATATAATGCAGCAATCGTTTCTAACTCTTTCAAATCGAAATTTTCTTTTGCATTCTTCACATACTCGATTTCATTACGCACACTCTCTACGCCATAATCCGGTACATACACACCTTTATTAGTATAGAGCTGATAATACATACCACTTTCTTCAAGATATTCCACAATTTCAAGTGCATGGATGTTTTGAATTGGATATCTCTTCATCATTTTCTTATCTTTATAAATAAGGGCACCATTTTCCGCAATAATTGGACACTCTAAATTAACTTCTAACAATAATCGTTCAATATCAACGATAGAACGCCCTGTACAAATAGCTACAACATGGCCTGCTTCCTGACATTTTCGAATTGCTTCTGCATTTTCTTTACTTATCATTTTATTACCGGAAAGAAGGGTTCCATCTAAATCAATTGCTATTAATTTCATTATTTCTTCACCACTTTCTATAAATACACGAGATCTATTTAACAAAAAGGTATCGTTTTCATATTGAGCTCGTTAAGTACTTCTTATTTATAATTTATGAAAAGCGTTTCAGGTCAAGAAATAATTAAAAATAAAATCAAAAGCTTTTCTCTTTAAAGAAAAGCTTTTGATTTTAAACTATGAACTATAACTAATATATTTTGTCTCACACATATACACATTCTTTTCTTCAGTTGGGACATATACTTTAAACTTTTCTAAACGTTTTCCGTAAATATGAATCGTGACAACGCTTTCACATTCAGCTATTTTAAGAATATGACAATCAGCTGGTGGAATGACTTTATCTGTTTCTCCTTCTCCCAAATAAAGATTTCCTGTATGGGTTAAATAAACAAGTGAATTTTCAAGCTGCTTAGTTTGTATAAAGTTCTGCACCATTATCCTTCCTGAAAAAACACCTTCTACTCCCCATGTACCATCATGATCATGTAAAGGTGTAGATTGTCCATCTTTCCATACAAGAGCTAATACTTCAAATCGCTTTAAAGGATCTTCATATAACAAGTGCCGTGCATATTGAGCCGAATTCGCCTTCTGTTTTTCTAGCGGAAGCCATGTTTTTTTTTCTAAAAGTTCTTCTAGTAATTTTTCAATCGCACAAACAATTTGATCTTCTAATAAATTACTATCAATTAAATCCGTTACAGCTTTAATAAATGTTTGAAACGTTTTACTTCCATTACACGTTAACATAAGCATCCTCCTCCACTCTTCTTTCACACACTTCCATACTAAATAGACCACTAAAAATTTACAATTGAGAAATAAAAAAACAAGGTACAGTAATTTTGTACCTTGCTGAACGTTTTACCTAGTTTTCAAAAGAATAGGTAAGTATTTTAATGTTTGTTCATTTTCTAATATACATTTTTCTAAATTGAACGATGGAGATAACTCTATTTTTTCAAAGGCATTTATAAAGGTAGTTAATGCAATCTCAGCTTCTAAACGTGCAAGTGGCGCCCCTAAGCAACAATGAGGACCTTTACCAAAGGTTAAATGCTTTTCATTTCCTATTCTGTGTAAATTAAATTTAGAAGCTTGTAAGAACTTTTTCTCATCTGAATTTGCTGCACTAACCCACGTAACAATCATTTGATCCTTTTTCATAAAAGGTCCAAATATATTTGTGTCCGCTGTAATCCTCCTAGCTAATGTAATGGGAAAGCGATAGCGTAAAACTTCCTCAATCGCTTTTGAAATTAACGTAGGTTCTTTTCTTAACTCTTTATATATTCCAGGTGAATCTACTAAAAAGCAATAAAAGCTGTTAATAATTAAATTTGTATTTGTTTCATTACCTGCCGCTAATAAACCTAAAGAAAAAGTAACTATTTCTTCATCGGTTAATCTTTCGCCTTCATATTCAGCTCGTATTAAATCTGAAATAATATCGTCGGTTAAATGATATCTTTTCTCTTGAACAATTGGAAGCAGGTACGTTTTAAATTCATTTAACGCAATTCCTTTTTCTACATCCAAATCGTTAAATTTTTCTTTACTATATGGCATAAATAAAATATCAGACCATTCTTTAATCTTTTTACGATCCGTTGTTGGCACTCCTAATAAATCGGATATGACGGTAACAGGTAAAGGTGCAGCAAACTCTTCAACGATATTAACCTCACTATATTTTCCGATATGTTGTACAAGTTCATTTGCGATAGACTGATATGTAAATATAATAAAAAACGAATGATTAATAGAAATATTCTACGCCACTCGTTTTTTATCGGACTTCTTTTTACTGTACTTTTATTTTCTTTATGAGTTATTAGAAAAATAATTGTCTATATAAGTCTTTATTTTTTCAAAATCCTTTTCCATAAATAAGATTGCTGGTACTTCAATTATTGGAAGATTATTTTCATTATCAAAAGGTGGACACGGTTTGGGAACTACCAAATAGTCAACTGAGTTTTTATCCCTAATATAATTAATTGAAACATCATAATACTTAGAAAAATTTTCCTTCAAATCATCCTGATTCCTTAAAAATGGTAGAGAAAATATTGAACCATAATTTATACCAGCGTCGACAATTAATACAAAGCATATTTTTTTCATGATACACCCTCCTCGTATAATAAGTTTTAAGTTAATAACTGTTCCTTGAAAATTAAATAGTTTTTATCTTCAAGAGCTACATCAAAAAAATGATGTATGGGTAAAATTTAGTCTTGGATAAGGTAACACTGATAAAAACAGGTTTCCTTTTTCTTTATATTCAATTAAATTATATCATTATTTTACATGAATTTTCAGACTTTGTTTTTTTTATTTTATTGGTAAACTTATGCTTAGCATGAATTGGAGGGATATATATGATAGATTATAGAATAATTTCAAGAGAAAACTATTCAAATAAGATTGGAGAGCTTGTAACAATGCTTGAACATACAAGAGATGTTACATTGAGCGAAATCTCCAATTTAAACCAAAGTGATTTAGATTTCTTACCAAACGGTAGTTCAAACACTATTGGTTCTCTCTTATCACATATTGCAGCGATGGAGTTTGTTCATCAAGTTATCTCGTTTGAAAAAAGAGATTTAACTGAAAGTGAATATCTAAAGTGGCGAATTTCTTTAGAACTTGGAGACAAAGCAAGGGAAGGAATAAAAAAGCAATCTTTAGATTATTATTTGAATGAATTATCACAAGTTAGAGAAAATACACTAACATATCTGAAATCAAAACAAGATAGCTGGTTATTCGAGGAAAACAAGTGGGATAATGGTGTGCCTTATAATAATTACTACTTGTGGTTTCACGTTATGGAAGACGAAATTAATCATCGTGGACAAATAAGAACAATTAAGCGATTGATGGGAATGAATAAATAAATCTTATTCAACCAAAGGGTGCTTTACTTGAGAAAGTCACTAGAAGAGTCAAATGATAACTATGAACTGCCCCCAATTGCTAGGTTTTGTTTAACAATTGGGGGCAGTTCATTTATAGCGCATAGGTAATCAGCTTTTTGTTAATCATGAGGTAGATATTTTTAACTAAAAAACCAATAATGGAAATATATTACAGCTTATAACCCGTTTTTACACGTATCTCGGCTGAACCCCATAATACACTGTATCCCGCTCTTCGGCGCTTCGAAAATATGGGGGCTATAATTAAACAAATACATAAACAAGTCGGAAAGCCAAACCGAAATATGTACGACATAACTGAAACAGGAGAAGAAATTTTTTATGAAATGTTAAGAGAGTTTCCCGAAAAGATTGCGACAAATAACGCTGAATTCCTTGTGCGTATCGCGCTATTTGAAAAACTTGATTACGAAGCTAGAAAAGAAATTTTAACAATACGCCAAGACGTACTACATAAACAGCTTACTGCTATTCAATCTTTACATGTTAGCTCATCTTTTATTACAGAAGTCATTGAATTTAGTAAATCACGTATTGAACATGAATTGCTCTGGATTGCATCACTTATGAAGAAAATATGAAAAAATAAAAAGAAAAGTTAAAAACAATGAATGAAAATGAGATTTATTATCAATACTATAATTAATAAAAGGGCAACCACGATTTGGCTACCCTTCAAAAATTTATACTTCTGGATCAAAAGTTTTGCAATCTGTTTCTTCAGTTGTAGATGCATGTTTACCTTTATGACTTACTACATAAATTGCATCTGCACTACATTTATTGCCGTTAGCCCAAAATTTACAGTTGTTTACTTCACATAAAACGTCTTGTGCCATAGTATCACACCTCCTTGTTCTATTATCATTAACAAAATTCGGAGGTATGATACTCTTTGTCATGCATTTTTTATTACCTTTTTAACTTTCTTAATGGTTCAATGTCTCCTTGTACAATAGCATCTATATTTTCGGTTATTTTTTCAATGTCAAAATGCCACCATTGAATTTGCAATAATTCTTCTATTATTGTATTTGTGAATCGTTCCTTTATTTTATTTGCAGGGTTTCCGCCAACAATTGTATATGGTGCGACGTCTCTAGTCACAACAGATTTAGCTGCAATGATTGCACCATCCCCTATTTTTATTCCGGGCATAATAGTTGTATCCATACCAATCCAAACGTCATTTCCTATAACTGTATCACCTTTGTAAGGTAAATCAGACAAACTAGGTGTATACTTCTCCCACCCATTTCCAAATATATTAAATGGATATGCCGAAAATCCATCCATCCGGTGATTCGCTCCGTTCATAATAAAGGTAACTCCATTTGCAATACAACAAAACTTTCCAATAGTAAGATGATCTCCAAGAAATTCATAATGATGTAATACTCGATCTTCAAATGTTTCTCCATCTTTCGCATCATAATAAGAATAGTCACCAACAAATATATTAGATTTCGTTATTGTATTTTTTATAAAATGAACGTTTTGATTTCCTTCAATAGGGTATTTAACATTTGGATTAGGATTCATGTTGCACAGCACTTCCTTTACCATTCATTTCACTTTCTACTGCTATTACTGGCTTTAAATTGTATATAGGCAAAATAAACAATAATCCAATAACAAATAGTAGAGCCGTCCCCTCATACATCGTACCTAATGAAAACATCTCCTTTAATGAACCAGCTATACTCATCGTTACTACCATTGAACCGGTGAATAGTGGACTTAAAATGCCATTTACTCTACCAATAAAATCCGTATCACTATTTTGTATAATAAGTGTATTTATCCCTATTTGAATACAAGGTAGGGCTAAACCACTGAAAAGTTGTGCTGTAAGTGTCACCCATAAATTTGTAGAGTATCCTATAATAGCAATTCCAATTGCCTGACCAAGCATACCTACAATTAACATTTTTTGCGGAGCAACGTTTTTCGCAAATACCATCGCTAGAGCTCCGCCAACAATCATCCCCGCACCATTTACTGTTAGTAACCATTGTAAACTCTCTTTTGATAACCCTAACTGCTCAGTCACAATAAAGATGCCTAGTGGCTGAATTAAACCTATACCTAGTCCTGCTGCCATAAAACAAAACCCTAGCAAAGTTAATGCTTTTTTCTTTTTTACATATTTAATACCATCCAGCATTTCCTGCAACAGCGTAATTTCTTTCTTCTCATTATCATTCTCATGATCTTTCGGAAGAAATAACAACACAGCTGCTGCAAGTAAAAAAGCGATACCTGTTATGATGATTGAAATATAAATTCCAAAACTATGAAAAATAAATGTTCCAAGAATAGGTCCTAACACCATAAAAATCGCAAATATTGTTTGATATATAGACATCGCTAATTGAATGTGTTCCGTTGATAAATGCTGTTTAAACAACTTCATACCGGATGGTTGAGAAAACTGCGAAAGGATTGCAGAAATAAGCGTCACAAAAAACACGATTTTCCACGTTCCAAACATAAGAGTAATTAATACAGCGAATACGGAAATAGAACTTAACGTCTCACACCATATCATTGTCTTCTTTGGCTTCCACCTATCAGCAAAAGTTCCACCAATGAATGAGAAAATAAAAATGGGAGCAAATTCAGCAACCGAAATCATCGAAATAGCAAAAGCATCACCTTTCGTCATTTCCATAACATAAAGTAATACCGCAAAGTTACGAACCCAAATTCCAACTTGTAAAAATAATGCTGATGCTAGAATCCCTTGCACAAATCGATTTTTTAATACTTGTGATACCCCATGATTTTGTTTCGTTTCTGCAGTCGTCGACATAAAAAAGCCTCCTATTTCGTGTTCTGAACAGGAGGCAGCACAAATCATATGAAAAGACTATATATTCGCAGTGCGAAACACATCCCTTTTCTATACATGCACATACTAATCCTATTCAGAAGAATATTTCGTTTTTTAACGAAGATCTCTTACAAATAGAATTAGTTGATCATTGGGATGTTTTCACCCTTCCGTTTCGAATTTAAATAACACATACATACTCTATGTTAATCATTTGTCGTGTATGCATGTCTCAATATAACTATTCTAAAAAGACAATGGTAATTCCTCTAAAGAACGCATTAAATAATTACCTTGCCAATTAATTTTGTCACGCTCACCTTTTATTTGTAACGATGGCATTCTTTTAAACAGAGCAGTAATAGCAATCTTTGCTTCCAACCTAGCAAGTGGAGCTCCTAAACAGAAATGGCTACCATGTCCAAAAGCAATGTGACGGTTATTCTCACGCATAATATCAAATACTTCTGGGTTTTCAAATACTGTTTCATCACGGTTTGCTGAAGCTAATGCGATAATAACCATATCTCCTTTTTGGATTGTTTGGTCATGAATTTGAAACGGCTCAGCCGCCCATCTTGCAGTTGTCACCTCAACTGGAGAATAATAACGCAATCCTTCCTCAATAGCTGAATCAATTAATTCCGGATTTTCTTTTAATAACTGTAATTGCTTCGGATTTTCAAGAAGTGCTAATACCGTATTTGTTATTAAATTCACTGTCGTCTCGTGTCCGGCTACAATTAATAACATGATCATTGAATATAGCTCTCGAGCACTAAGTTTATGCCCTTCATTTTCTGCAAGTATTAACGCACTAACCAAATCTTCTTTTGGATTTTTTCGTTTTACATCAACTATATATTGGAGATATGTAATAAACTCAGATAGTTGTTTTTCGGTTTCTTTTATTTCTTCAGGTGTTTCTGGCGATGCAATGACAGCATGAGACCAAATTCTAAATTTCGCTTGATCTTCTTTTGGAATTCCAAGCATCTCACTTATTACAATAATCGGTAATGGGAATGAATAATCATCCACAAGATTTAATGTACCTTTTCGCTCTATTTCACTTATTAAATCATCCGCTATTCTCTGAATTCTTCCGTCTAATTGTGAAATCATCTTCGGTGTAAAAGCTTTTTGAACTAAAGATCGCAAACGACTGTGGTTAGGTGGGTCCGAATTTAACATGTGCGTTGTTAAATGATCACTATTGTCAACGGAAAGATGCATGTTCTTTGTATCTTGAGGAAACACATTTGCCTGATCTTTTTTTAAGCGATTATCTTTTAAAAGCGGCAGAGCATCTTCATATCTTGTAATGAGCCATTCTTTACCGATTTCAATTTGATTTACAAATAATATAGGCTGTACTTTTCTCGATTCTTTATAAATTTCATAAGCATCTTCTTTAAACTGAGCAGAAGCTAAATTAATGCCATCCTCTATTTTTCGGCCAACCTTATTTTTTATTGACATTACATTCCCTCACTCTCAATTATTTGTGTAAATCAACCTAACATTTGAATTATACTTCAATAAAAACTAGAAAATTGTAAATTTTTAATCAAAATCTTACTTCGTATATTGAAAAATAAAAAAGTGAGAGAGTAAAATTATTCTACTCTCTCACTTCCTATTATGCGAAGCACATAAAATTACTAATTTGTTGATATCGATAACTTACTTTACGACGACGACCACCTTGCCAAGTGTAACCTGAAACCCCGCTTCTTCTTACCTCGGTTGGAAAGAACCATAAATCTCTTCCGAAAGGACCAGGTCGATGTAAACGTAAATAGCCCCATCTTCCTAGACAGTTACACATCCAAGATTTCATATTGCCTGCTTGTGCTGGAGAAGCAAATGTGGACGGTAACGACGGAGCTTGTGACGGTGGTGGTGATGTTGGAGCATCTTCCGCATCATCTGGTCTATAGTCTTCTTGTTCAATATCTCTCACTTCATTTGTAGATTCATAACCGTAGTTTTGTGGATTATAATACATCTCTTGATCATATGGATAGTTTTGTTGGTTATACATAATAACCCATCACCTTCTTTTCATTTGTTTCTTTTAACATTCATATGTGATACGCCATTCATAGGAAGCTTATGTATAGCCTAAATTCATCTGAAAAAAGCTCGTATTTTAAAAATACGAGCTTTTTTATAAACAAAATATATTTTTTATTTTATTAACTTCACACTATAAAAACGCATTTGATCTAACGAACCTTCATATTCAAATACTTCTTGCTTAATTAATTCTTTCAAGCGATATTCCAAAAACGTATCCCCAACCAATTGATCCGAAAGTCCAAGTGCTTCACCTATTACTCTCGGAGCTTTATGAAATTCTTTATCTGCTCCTACATTTTTCGCACACTCAATAATGAATTGATCAAAATAATCTTCTTGTACAGCATGCACTTCATCGTCTTTCCAAACTCTTAAAAACTCCGTGCTTTGCGATAATCTATCCCACTCATGTGCAAACTTCATTCGCTTCTCTTCAGTTAAATACGGAAATTCCACAAAACTTTTTTGGAAAAGAGCTAAACTTTCAGGAGATACTTCTCCAGTTCCACGGATATCATAATCTTGTTTTAATATTTCTCTACTCGCTTCAGAAGTATTCATAACACGAATATTTTTCTTATCTTTTAATTGCGCAATTGCAAAACAAAGCCCTACGTGCTCATGGGCATTATCCGCCTTCCAAACGGTAATCGGTGTTTCATTCGGAATTGAATGTAGCTCTTCTAAAGTCTCCTTAAATCTTGGTAAATACTCTTCTTCAAAATAACAATCATAAGAAGTTAAGTTATTTAATAACCACTGTGCCCTTGCTAATTGACCTTCATTCGTATGTAATTGATGTATGGGACCAATTGAAAAGAATTCAGAGTATGAAACAACACTCTCCTCGTGTAATCCTTCTTGTTTCAACATATATTTTAAACATCCGGCAGTTGAATCATCAAAGGCAATATGAATGTGTGTGCTTTCTTCTAAATTTTTTTCCTGAGTTGTATGACTCGTCAATTGCTTAGGGATACTCGTTAAATTTTTTATCATATCTTCGCTATAATTCCCGTCTAATACATCTAACTGTATTAGAATACTTTGAAGTAAATGTTTTGCTTCATCTTCATACATATCCTCTACAACATTTTTAATTTTATCTATCATATAAATCCCTCTATTCATTTCTAAAATAACGTAGATTATAGTGTATCATTTTAGCCCAGATGTTTAAAAGTCTTTTTAAAATCAAATCGTTTATTACACAGATTGCTGCAGCCATCTAAGTTTTTAACAAAAGCTTTCTCTATGTTCCTCTCAATCTATAGATCTATAATATTTTTTTCTTCCTCCTTATTTATCTCCCAAAATCACATTAGTTGCTAAATAATTTTTAAACACTTTGTAAATCTTTTTATTTAAATGTATAATTATATAGAAAATAAAAAATACAGGAGCAATATTAATGGCGAAAGTACTTACTAATTATAAACATTATTTAAAAAATTGGAGATTTATATTTATTTGTATATTACCTGCTGTCGCTTTATTGTATACATTCGATGTCATCTTTGAACTACTGTGTCACCAAAATTTCTATTTGTCTAATTTAATTATTGCTATCATATTAATCTTAATATTTATTAACATTAAAGAAAACTATAATTGAAACGAAACCGTTGTGAAGCTACATTTTTCATAAAAAATTAGAGCACCCTGCTATTGGATGCCCTAATGTGATTAGAGGTTTTTTCTGAGTATTTAGTAGGACACGAAGATCTTGTCCTATTACATACTATATGCTTGTACTTATTACATTGTGCACTAGAAAGCACAATGTCTAGATGCCAAATAGATACATACACATTGGAGTAACTAACACGCTAGAAAAGACCTTTCTATATCCATTCATTCTTAATAGCCTACATTATTACTAATAAAATTTTCTCATACTTTCATTGTACAATTGCTTTATTTATAAACAAAAAACATCCCCATGGATGTTTTTTATCTAATTACCTTTACACTTCCATAAATTTAGCAGGTACACCAATTTTTTCAACTACAGAAGATATATTAGTAGGGTTAATCATTACATTTTCAATACAAACTAATTTATTTTCTAATAATCCATTCTCTGTAGTAATAAACTCTTCAAATCGTTCTAAAGTCATTGAGAATTTGTGCTCACTTCCACCATTCATACTGACTTTTACATACTTCATAGTGTCACCGCCTCTCTTAATTATCTATAATTCGCTAAAAATACGCTTACATCCTTTTATTAAAACGTGGATTTATCACTTTTATCACTTCCCACTACACGTTTGAAATGATTTTGAGAAAAAAGCTACTAAACACCACCTGTTCTTTTCATTAAAATTTCAATAGAATGTTTCTAGAATTATATATCTTTGGAAAAGATTATATAATAGTACTGATTAAATATTAGGAGTGTTATTAATGGTTGATATAATCCGACTCTTAATCATCATACTTATCGCAATTTTTTTATTTTCATCAATTATTATGGAGTTTAAAAAACCTCACAAAAGTATGTTTTGGTTCTCAATTGAAGTCTTGTTTCTGCTAGGAATCGTACTTTTAATGAAAGAATTTTTCATCAAACTTTCCGCATAATCCCTTAAGTAAAACATAATATCCCATCAATAACGCAGGATAAATTATGATTGTTATTTTTTTCACTGAAGTTAATAATTTAACTTCCGTTAGTTATCTTTTATTTATAACTACTTTATAAGCTTCTGCTAATTACTCTTTTTCGTATATTATCATGAAGACTAGAGCAAGCATGCCTTGTCATATATTAGATAAGGCATGTGATAACATTGGGTAACGATAACAATCAATTTATTTTTCATGTAGTACAAAGTTCGGCAATTAAAAGATTTATAATTGCTGGAACAGGAATTTATTGGACCGTAAATTTCATTTCTTCAAATGCATTACTCGCAATTATTAGTTGTTTTTTGGGGACAAAAAAAATGAAAAAAATGCATCATTCATAGAAGCAATAACTAAATCCCAATTCATTTCTTTCAAATTTGTTGCCTTTACTCTTCTTGAAGTGGGAAAGCAATTTTTCACAGTTGGCTAATTCAYCCGACTTTCTGGCAGACAATACTTTTGATTGTCTGCTTTTTGTATGAGATTTTTCGTTTGACATATACTACTTTTGAACCTGTATACCAATACAAGCCATTTTGGTGTTTGGGATTTCCCTTCCTGGGATAAGTATTTTTGAACTTATCCCTTTTTGTATAGGCATGTATATTTGGGATAAAACTAATTACAAGCAGATTTTCTGTTTATTCGTAGTTCTTAACCAAAAGACTTTTCTCCTTTAAAGGACAGTAGGTACGACTGCTTGTCCTTTTTTATTAATATTTCACACACCATTTTTTGCCCCCTTCTAAGCATTCTATTACAGCTCCCAAATAGCCAATGTTTATAGTCATACAAAATAAGCAGTTGCTGATACTTTCCTTTTTGAGTTACACAACACAATAAAAATGTGTAACTATAGATTTGAATCCATGTCCCTCCTATCTCAAAAGCTCTCCTAAGTAACTAAAAAAACACCTTAAGTGGGCGTCCTTTTTTCTTTATGTAAGAGAACATACAGATAACATTAATCCTCCAAATGTCACTGTTCCTAGTAACCCCAATACAACTCCTGTTAAACAAACACAATCAGCAAGACAAATTGAAGATTGCGATAATGGAACAAATGACCTACTTGTGCTCGATCCATAATGTTTTATTTTTTCATAATTTATATCCAACATGAAATGTAGACATGATACACACCCCTCAATAGTTTGAAGAGATTCATTTTCTAACCGCTCCAATAACTTGTTATTTAAAGCAAATGGTAGAGGGTACTGCTTATCTAATCATCTCTGTTGCCGTATAAATCCCTAGTTTAGTTTGTAATAAAGTATTAAAATAATGCTGGTTATATGTTCACGTTATTATTGCTAATAAGAAGGATAAAGATAAAAATGCACAAAGTGGTACATATAAAACAGTATCCATTCTAGCAAACTCCGTATCTTTTTTTCGTTTAAAGATACCAAAATAATGAAACTCACCAATTACTCTTATGAAAAAAACAACCATACAAACCCAGGATCCCATTTGAACAAAAACATTGGGAAGTGCGGAATGAACAATATTTGCTTGTTGTAATAAAATCATTGCTGCCATACTTAATAATAACGCAATGAACAATGTCATTCCTGTACCTGGTGTAAACGCCTTTTCTCCAGCTTTAGTTGGAATGACACCATTTGTCGCCCACTTACCTCCGAAAGCCCAATAAACATGTAAAAAACTAACTAAGAATAATATGCAAACAGAAATATATGTAATAATAAGCATTTTGTCCTCCCATTATTTTATTTAAATCATTACCTTTAAAATATGCTATGAATCCTTCATACGCAACCTATATTTAATTACATAAAAAAACCCCTTAATGATTTATCAATTTTACGATAAATCATTAAGGGGTTAGTGAAATTTATTATGCATTATACCTATTTTTTCGACGTTCCATCCTAGTTTGTCCTTGAACAGTACTTTCTTTATATTGATCTATTTGCTCTGCCATTTCATATGTTACAACTGGTTCTTCGTTATTACGCTCATGCATTATTTCTGGCGTTTTACGTTTAGAACCTTTTCCACCAAACTTAAATAATTTCATCTTAAATTTCGGTAATCTTGGAAAGCGGACCTTAAATGATAGCCTTTTACGTTTCTTTTTTTGTTTAAATAGATTTGTATTTTCTTTATTAGTGTCTTTCTCTTTACGGTGTAATAACATCGCAAGTAATCCACCTAATATAAGTCCTCCAACTAAAAGGAGAATATATAAGTAATGGCTTGTCATTAAATTCATCATACGCTCAAGTATGACTAACGACTGCACTTCTTTTATATCCCATAGTAACGCGGCCCATAATGAGAATAAGCCCAAAGTAAGCCCGTATGTACGAAACCGGAATAAACACGGAATTAACGCAATGCAAGCGGCGATTTTCGCGTTCGCTATTATTGAACTTATTGAAATATCCTGATTCCAAATAACTAACAGTAATGTTATAAATGGTGCATACGCTATCCAGCTACATATACGTGAATATATCTTTTTCGCAAAGTAACTACCGAAACTAGTAAAAAATAAAAGTCCTCCAATATATAAAGATTGTTCAAGAGGGATTTGCTTTAACATTCCTGCAATTGGAAAGAGGCCGCTCAGTAGCATTAATAATACATCTAATTTCTTCACAATTCCCCATTCCTTTCAAATTTTCTTTTCAATTAATAAAAATCGCTTTTCCATATGATGTAGTTTTTGTATTTCTAAAAAACATCTTAATCCTGTATGTAAATAAAGTAAATACGTAAAAGAAAAGATACATGACAAAGGATAGCCTTATTTACATGAAAAAATGACAAATCCTGCTCATTATTACTAGCAGGATTTGTACACTATTATTTATATTAATATCAATGTATCTTCTTTTTCTAAAATTATTACATCTTCATCTAATTCGTCATTGAATTCTTTAAACTCCCTTGAATCAATATCGGTAGTATAATTTTTAATTAATTTAGCCATATGCATTACATACGTATTATGAATATTTTGTTCTGAGAGCAAGGTTGATTTACAGCACATGTAATGTATCATTTTGGCGATTTCTTCTCTCTCTTCAGATTTTACACCAAGCGGGATAACTTCGAGTATGTACTGCTGTACTATCTCATTACAATCTAATTCGTATGCAGCCGTGCTATAGTAAATTCCCATTTGATCTACAAATAATCTCGTTTCATTCATAACATGTTCTTGGTCTCTAACAATATAGTTCGGTACATCTGAGTTAGTATTAATTCTAATTATGTTTATATCCTCTTTAAAATTTGGGATTATTTCAGGTGAAACCCCAATATTAACKCTTTTATTTTGCAATTCCTCTATCCAATATTTCCTCATATTGGCATCTACAATAAAATAAACTTCTTTATTTTGTTTATGTGCATCTTGTGAAATTTCAACTAATGTTTCTGACATAAATTGTTTAAAACTGACTCCTATATCATTCCTTTTTGATGGTTGTGGTAAAAACACTTTATTATTACCTATATTTAATAAAGTATGATCAATTGTGCCCCATTCTTCTTGACCATATAATTTATATAATATTTCTCTCCCATTTATTTTTGAAAAAATAGGTAAGAAATCATATTTAGACATTTTCTCAATTGATAAATTTACAATTATCCCCGGTAATTTTATCTTATTCCAACTACACTTTAAGAATCCCTTTTGTTCTAACAAACTAAGAATGGCCTTAATAATTTCTTTTTTAGATACACTTTGTCCGATAAATAAATTAATAAATGCTGAAATACGTTCCGTTTGAGCGAATCCTTCCCGAATAATTTGCTTTGGATTAATTTTTTCGCGACCATCACAACTTTTTATTGCAATTAATGCTAATTTCATTTCATTTTGCTCACCTGCCGTAGCATGTACAGCTTTTACGACATCGTCTACTAGTTTCTTTTTGTTTTTATGGCTATATTGCATTCTATATGGATTTTGTAACAATTTCCTAATGTTATATCTTACTATTTTTAACAACACCGGATTGTCTGCATTTAATACATAGGAGGAATCTCCGTTTTGAGCTAAAACTATTTTGCTATCTAATAACGCTTGTTCTATCTCTATTACTATATCATCTGACCATACTTCTAACGTAATTGATTCTAATCCCTTTGGGGCAAATAAAGGTAATAACTCATTCTCATTATTAGTTAATACATTTTCACATTCTGGAAGTAATGTGAAATATGGGCATATTCGTTGGAATTCATTAAAAAGTTCCTCTTTTTCTCTTACTTTTATACCAAATTTTATTTTTGTTCCTTGAACTTTATATATATTTTCGTTATATGGAAGAAGCACTCTTATCTTTGTTCCTCTAATATACTCTTTCGGACATTGGAGAATGTTCTCTAATTTAACTTCTCCCCCTATCCTATAATCATCTTTTAAATTTCTAAAACGTTTAATCCACTTTATTCCTTTTACAGCTTGTTGTACTTTTAACTTTACAAATCTTTGCTTTTTATTATTTGATTCAAATTCAGGAGTTGAAATCAGTATTTGGCTCCGCTTTCGCCCTAAAAGTATAGGGATATCTTTATGATTATATTGTTGATAAAACCTCCTAATCCCTACAGATACTTTTAATAGCGGAATATTCTCACCTCCACGAGTTACGTATTCAAACCGATATACATAAGAGAAATAATCATGTGTTTCTTCATCTTTAATTGGCTCAGACATCGCTTCAGAAACATGTTGTGATCGCAGTGGTGAAAAATATATTTCTTCCTCATTTTTATTTTCCATACGTAAAGGCTGTTCGCAAAAAATATGAGTAATTAGAGCTGGTACCCATTTAGAAAACGTTTTTTTATCATGTAATGCTGGTAAATTACTAATTAAATCATACTGCCATTCTAAATGTGGTGGATCTATTAATTTATTAGGTTTCCAATCATGAATAACCTCATACCAGCTTTGGAAAATATAGTCTAACTGTTCTTGTTTCATTGGTTCTTTTGCTACAATCCAGGGCGTATCTTCCTTTAATATATATGGATTATGCTGAATGAATAATATATCAGAAAACATTTCATACAATCTTTCATTTACAAGTTTTAATTTGCTCGTTAATAAAAATGTTCTATAATGTATCTCTACAATCTCAAGCCATTCAATAGGAAAATAAATATACGATACTTTCTCATTATAGAGGGGTTCTACTATATTTTTAAATGCTAATAACTGTAATTTTTCCATATTATTAATACTTCCTCTCTTAATTTATATTGATCATGAATAATACTAGAAAAGATACCAATTTTTTAAGCATTAACGAATCAAATTTTAACCAAGCACATTAAAGGAAATAACTAAATTACATTTGGTTATTTAAATAAAACATTATTAAAATCAAATTAATATAAAGTAACTATTAACATATAACTACCTCCTTATGGGACTTTATATTATAAAATCATTATAATGAATTATTATATTTTTTATCTATGATTTACAAAAAAATTACAGAAACTAAATATAATAAAAGGTATCGCCTCTTTATATAGCGATACCTTTTATATACTCTTAATTAAATAACACCTTTAACTTCTTCATTCACCGGCCATTTTTCTAATGTATATGCCATTTCCCAAAATGAATATTCATATTGACTACTAAAAATAAAATGTTGTCTCATACGATTACGGTCTGCCTCTGTTACTTTTTCAGCGATCGTATCTAATCGTGTGATTTGCTCTTCTACTAGAGTACGGAACCAATCAGATCCATATGCAGAAATCCATTCTTGATAAATTGGCTCTTCTGGTTGACATTCTTTTAATCGTTCACCGATTTCATAATATAACCAATAACAAGGTAAAATAGCCGCAATAATATCTCCTAAATGCCCTTCATAAGCTGCACGATACATATGAGATGTATATGCATATGCAGTTGGCGCAGGAATAAAATTATCTTTTTCTTCTTTTGTAATCCCTAATTTCTTTGCGAAATTCTCATGTAATGATAACTCAGCTTCATACGTATTTTGTGCATGGTGTGCCATACGAGCTGTCGTTTCTAATTCAAGAGCCTTTGCAGCACCTAACGTTTGTACTCTAGCAAAATGACTCAAATAATAAGAATCTTGAAGCACATAATATCGAAAACTAGCTAAATCTAATGTTCCTTCGCCTAGTTTTTTTACAAAAGGATGGTTAAAACTTGCTTCCCAAATTGAATCTACTTCTTTACGTAATGATTGTGAAAAAGTCATTCAAATCCCTCCAAATAATGTAAAAAATATACGTATTTATCCACAATTATTAAAGCTGTAAAATAAAAAAACTTTCTTTACAGGCGTAAAGAAAGTGAAATTGACAGTATTTATTCGTTAAATAGCAACGTCTTTCCCACTTCCCTACGCTGGCATTAACCAGATCAGGTACTAAGAGTCTCAAAATTTCATCTGATCTCAGCCTATAAAAGGCCCCCCTAGTGGATAAATATTTAGTTGTCGTATTGTAATTATCATAGCATAATTCGTGGAACTGTCAAAAGAATTAATTATATAACTACCTTAAAAACCTTCTTCTTTCCTTACTTTTAATGAAGTTTCAATTATCATATCTAATAGTTTGCTATAATTAATTCCCGCTGCTTCCGCACTTTTTGGCAGTAAACTTGATTGTGTCATCCCTGGTAATGTATTAACTTCCATTACATATGGAATTCCTTCCTTCACCATCATATCAACCCTTGCATAAACACTACATTTTAATGCTTTATAACAAGCCAGTGACGCTTTATTTACACGTTCCTTTATTTCAGCTGGAAGTTCAATAACTTCTTCAACTGTACTAGTATCATCATATTTTGCATTATAGTCAAAGAACACAGCAGCATGTCGAATCGAAATGATAGGTAACTGTTGCCCATCAAAAATTGAACATGTAATCTCGTCACCTTTTATATACTTCTCAATTACTACTTCAGAATCCCATTCGAATACAGTTTCTAGCATAGAGATTAATTCATTTTTATCATAGACAATCTTAACTCCAACACTTGAGCCGCCAGAGTTTGGTTTTACCACTAACGGAAAGCCTAATTTATCTAACTCCTCAAGCTTTAGATCCTCCATTTTTGTAAGTTCAATCCAATCTGGTGTTTCTACTCCTTCATAACGCAAAATCTTTTTCGAAATATTTTTATCCATACATATACCGCTAGATAACATATTACTGCCGCTATATGGAATACCTAAACTCTCAAGCGTCCCTTGAACCGTACCATCTTCTCCGTATTTTCCGTGTAATGCTAGCAATGCAAAATCAATGTCTTTCGCTTTTTCAATTAAATCCATTTTTTCATTTAACGTAATTGGAACGATTTCATATTTACTCTTATCTAAATGTGCAATCATTTCATTCCCAGTCATAATTGATACTTGTTTTTCAGAGGATACTCCTCCCATAATAACGCCAATTCTCATTTTCTCAACTCCAAGTTTCATTTTTTAAAGTTTCACCAATTATTTGAATCCCGCTAACAATTTCCTGTTCTTTCAAACGTGAAAATCCTAATCGGAATGTGTTCGCTCCTCCTCCATCAGAGTAAAAAACATCTCCAGGAGAAAACGTAACTCCTTTCTCATAACACTTTTGTAAAAGTGTGCGGGCTTGAATTTTTTCTTCCAACTCTATAAACAAATGAAGTCCACCGTCTCCAGTCATTCTTTTAAACGGAATGTACTGATTACACGCCCCAACAGCTAACTCATATTTTTTCTTATAAACAGATCTTGCTTTTTTTAAATATTTTTCAAAATATCCTTCATGTAAATATTGAAACAGAACAGCTTGATCTAACGTAGATGTGTGAATGGTTCTGGCTCTTTTAACACTTTCTAAATAATGTATCAGTTCTTTATCTGCAATGATCCAACCTACACGTAAACCAGGGAAAAGTACCTTTGAAAAGCTACTAATATAAATCACATTATTACCAGCCCCTGCAAAAGTTAATAATGGCGATAAATGTGAACCCGAATAACGTAATTCTTCATTAAACCCATCCTCTATAATAGGGATCTTGTATTTTGAAAATAACCTCATCAATTCCGTTCTTTTCTCCGAACTCGTAACAATACCAGTCGGATTATGATAAGAAGGGATTAAATACGCGAAATCAAAATCCTTTTCACGCAAACTTTTTTCTACTTCATTCGTATCAATACCATCATCATTCATATTAATTCCATGAACTTCAAGTCCATGTAAACGAAAAAGCTTCAATGCAGCATGGTGAGTTGGGTTCTCACAAATAACACGCCCTGATTTCTTCGATAAAGAAGATAACACAATATCTAATCCTTCTGTAAATCCATTTGTAATTAGAATATCTTTGTTCGAAATATCTACACCTTTCATTTCCATGTAATGAAGTAAATAATTAATTAACGGTCTATAACCTTTTGCATATCCGTAGTTCAATACGATATCCCCTTCAATGGACATACGAGTAAGAAAAGCTCTTTTGAAATTTTCAACATCAAATAGCTTTTCGTCCGGGGCTATACTATTAAAAACAATCATTCCTTTTTCCCAGCGAACTCCATGCTTCATTAAGTCTAATTCATCCGCTAATGTGGTAACTGTATTAAGTTTATTTTTCCAATCTATTTCAACAGACGAGGTGTTACTTATATCCACCTTCGCAACGAAATTTCCTTTTCCTTTAACTGCATAAATGAGTCCTTCTTGTTCTAAATCCGCATATGCAGAGAGTACTGTATTTCTGCTCACTGATAATAATTCACTCAGTTCCCTTGTTGATGGGATTTTTTGGTCCCCCAACAAATGCCCTTTCATAATCATCTTTTTTAAATAATCCTTTAATTGAATATAAACGGGACGATCTTTTACAACTTTAAAATCTTTAAACAATTTCTTACCCCCTGCAATTATTTTTACATATTTATTTCATTCTCAAAAGGTCCACTACATATGTATTTTTTATTAATAGCGGTACGGTTATAAAGCCTATAAATCATTTCGATATAAATTGATTACATCTTTTAAAGCAGCAGCTGCAGCTCCGCGTGGATTAGAAGCTCCACCAATTGTAGTGACTTGTCCCATTGTATCTGTAAAGAACGTAATTCCTTTTTCCGTGCCATTTATATTTGCTAACGGATGTTCTTTCTCTAAATTACAAGGTTGTACACTAAGGTTTACTTTTCCATTATCATCTTTATATGCTGATGCAATTAATTTAATTGATTTATTTTGTTCCTTTGCATTTTGAATTTGTTGCGTTGTAACGTGCTCTATTCCGTTTATTTTTATATCTTTGAGTGAATAATCGTTTCCCATTAAACTATTCGTCAAAAGTAATAATTTACAAGCGCTATCCATCCCGCTTATATCTAATAACGGGTTAGTCTCCGCAATTCCTTTATTTTGTGCTTCTTGCAATGCTTCTTCAAACGTCTTATATTCTTCATGCATCTTTGTAAGAATATAATTTGTTGTCCCGTTCAATATTCCTTCTATTTTTTCAATATGGCAACCCGCTAAACTTAGTTGTCCAATGTCTAATGTCGGTAACGCAGCGGCAGTTGCACCGCTATATCGAATGCGTGAGCCTGAAATGCGTGCTGCCGTATTCAGTTCACTCCAAGCTGTAACAAGTGCACCTTTTGAAATAGCTACTATATCCATTTGATTTTCAATAGCTTGTTTCATATACTGTTTCCCTGGATTTCCATTTTTAAGATTTGTAGCAGTTGATTCAACCAATACAGTACCATTTATATTAATCGTTCCGCGTTCCTCTGGATAATGTTCGATATATTTTTCAATTGCAGCAGAACCATCACCATACGTCAATAAATCATTAATCTGCAAACCTTTCCCGTTATATATTGCAATATTTCTTCCTATCACTCCACTAACAACTAAGTCAATTCCATATGTTTCATTTATATATAAATATTTTTCGTTTAATAATTTAATAAATTCTTTACCAACTGTCCCATACCCCGATAATACAACTTGAATTTTCATAAGATCACCCCATGTTTTTTTTGCCAAATCCCTCTTTCAATATAATATAAAGCGCCCTCGAATTCCATCGAGAGCGCTTTATTATTATCTATTTCGGTAACCGTGATAATTTTTCTGCAATTGTTCTATAAAACTCTTGAATATTAGAAAAACCTAACGTGTCTGAAACGCTTAATCCTACCATATCAAGATGGTCCCAATTTGCTTTCGTTTCGATATGATTCCATTTTCCAACCTGTAAAGACTCATTATCATTTGCAGCAATATTAGATGAAGGTGCAATCATAGAATTTGTATTTACTACACCGTCATTTTGCCACCAAGAAGTATCTATTAATGTTCGATTCTCTTCATATCTTGCATAGGAACCTAAGAAAAATGCATTACCCATTAACACTTTATTCATCGTTATATGAGGTAAATGTAAACCTGTTATTGGTGCTGCTTGCGATGCATGTCCACTATAAGATAAGTAATATACATCCGATTGCGTCTTTACCCAATTATTTAACTCCTTTGCTCCATCAGTACTTAAATCCCATTGACTTATATCTTTTGTATTTTCCCAAATTGAACTATTTAAAATACGATCAGTATATTGGAAAAAGGACTCTCCGGCATTCTTTTTTATACCCCATTGATCCAATTTAAAATCATATAATGATAAATTATTGTTTCCACCTAAACTTGCAGCTGTAATGAGTAAATCTTTAACGAACGGCAACAGAAGACTTCCGTCCGCGAGTGTTGTACCGTTATGAGGAGTTGCTAAAGTTGTAACACTATGAACATACGATTTGCCACCTTCAAATAGTGGTGATATCTTTGTGTTCGGATGATTTTTCACATAATCTTTTTCTTCATAACTTCCTTCTTTTAATAATTGCACTAATGTTCTTGTCGTTTGTCCACCCATGCTATGCCCAACTAAATGAACTTTATTTGTTTCACTCCAATTCGGTGCAAATCCACTATAAGTTCTACCAAAACGATTATGTCCATGTTTCTCAGCATGTGCCGCACCGTAGTCTACTATTCCACCGTTAATTTGCGCATATAATTCACATGCACGATCCCAGTTACTAGAAACTGGTCCAACAGCTGCAGTATGTACTGTATAACCATTTCTTTTTAAATCTTCTTGTATATCATGAACACCACCCCAATATTTTACCCCTAGCATTTCCTCTCTACCCCATCCAGCAAATCCATTCACTAAAATGATAGGATAATTATTTTGTTGTCTCTCTTCAGCGTATGTTGTTTTCGCTGCGAATGAACAAACAGTCACTAATGCGAAAAAACATACTTTTAAAAATAATTTCCCCATACTTTCTCCCCCTCAATAAAACGTTTACATTTATCTTTGAAAAAAAATACAAACTTAGTTTGCAACTTAAACATAATGTAAAGTATTTTATATACGTTGTATATATAGAAAACATATACAAATGTTGATAAATATTTATTCTAGTAAGCATTTACTTTTCATAACACAACTTGTAAATCTGATTATTTGAATTTATAATTAAATATAGTTTCCTCATGTTAAATGGATTTAAAAATCATAAGAAAACTAATTTCATTGCTTGAAAAGGAGGAAAAAAGCATGCAAGTCGGATTAAAAATTCATACATTAGCTCAACCTTCTAAAATAACCCCATCTAATCTTGAGCATAATACTATCTCTTCTACTAAGCATAAAGATAAGAAATCTAATGATCTAATCAAATTTGATATTCGTACATCTGAACAAGAAATGAAACAAGCGGATCATAAATTTAGCGAATTAGACTTATGGAAAATGCTAAAAGACAAAGGTGTACCTTTATGGATGATTTTAGAAATGTTACAGAAATTTCGTAAAGAAAAGGAATCTCAAAATGGTTCGGTTCAACATTCAAATGCGATTGAAGAAACGAGCGAGACTCGATTAAATGAAGTCATGTAAACTATGTTATCTGAAGGGTCTATAACTAAAAAGAGTTCAAGGTTGATAGAAACTTTATCAACCTTGAACTCTTTTTTAAGATTTTTCTTCAATCGTTACAAACTGAAAAGATACTTCTCCTTCCAAACCTTTGATTAGCCTTGTTACTTTGACATTTTCATTAACCAATGTATTATCTGTCGACATTTTAGGTTTTTCATCTCCTAAAGATTTTTTCAGATGAAGAAGGTGCATTTTCGTTTCATTTACCTTTATTTCTTTATACACACTATTTTGTGCTACAATCACATACCATTGCGTTGGATATTTACGAGTGTTACCTATCCAAGCGTCACTATCGTATGAAACTGGAATCTCTTTTCCTTCTAATTCAATACTTTTCATATCCTTTTCGTCTTCATGTGTAAACAACAGCGAACCTTCTTTTGGGAATTTCGGTAACGTATCTATAATATAATTGGAGCCATTATCTCGTTTACGAAAAACTTTTTCTTTAATCAATGCTTGTGCTGTAGACTCATTTAAAATTAATACTTGTCCGTTTCCATAAGTACCTGTTTTCACAGAAAACACTTCATTTTCTTTCGTAATTTCTTGATAACGATTAATAATTGGTGAAATTTTATTTTCATTTCCAATGATTAATAAACCGTTTGCAGGAAATGGATTCTCCTTTTTAGAACATGCACTAAAACTTATTAATAGTAGTATCGTTAACATAAAAATAGTTAAAGTTCTTTTCATCGCGTTTCCTTTCATCATACAGTTCATTTTTTCCACATACTTTAATGTAGTCTTACAAGCTAATAAACTCTATTGCTCCATAACCTTATAAAGCTTTTGCAGGTAACGCCAACGGGTTATAAAGAAATATAATACTTGTATACATATAAATGAAATTAAAATAACGATAGAGCTATTAATTATAGAAAAATCGACTAATTGCTGTAATGCCGTATAAGCGACTACAGTATGAATCACTGCAACAACAATCGGTAAGAAGAACATTAATAATAACTGTCTCGTTACAATTTTTTTTAATTCTCGTTTACTTAACCCCATTTTCGAAATCATTTTATATTGCTGTTGATCGCGATCTAAATCAGTATATAATCGGAAATAAATAAAACTAGCAGCGAATGTGAAGAAGACGATTCCGACTAAAACACTTGCCATAAGTAATAATCCATTCGTTTGCTTTGCACTTAACAAATCTATAGTTAAAGCCCGAAATTGAAAATTACCTACTCTAGTATCTTTCTCAAATCTACTAATTAATTCGTTTGAAATTCCCTTCGTTTTCATCCAATCGTCTACAACAAATCCGTAAGTACGATATGGAATGTCTTTATTAACTGGGTCACTAGTAAGAGGGATTCCATCATATACCTGATCTTTAACAGCGATATAAATAGTTCTAGAATCATGTGGTAAAACTAAATTTTCTACAGCTTTTTTCACATGAAATGTCTTTGTCCAATCTCCTTGAATGACTTCTATATTCTTTTTATACTCGCCATTTTTAAATTCTTGTTTTTGTGATACGACTCCAGGAATTAATAAAATTTCATCTTCTTTTTCTATTGTTTCTTGTTGATAGCCTAGTGCTTTAGCAAGATCGTTATATTCACTTAACTTCATTACATCTACACCATTTTCCGTGTATATATATGAAGATGAAGCCATTCGATACGGAATATTAGCATCAGAAAGGTGTTTTTTTATAATAGAAAGATTTTTATTTAATACTTTGTCGTTTTCAAAACTTCCATACAAAAATGTATACGGATTTGTCATCCTTACCAAATCCCTATTTCCAATTGCAGCTGTTGTACCAATCGCTGTAAATGCAACTGCTGAAACAATAGATACTATAAAAAACATSGTTGCATTATCTTTCATACGGTAAATTAATTCAGAAAATGTTAATATATTTGTTCTCTTTAAAAAGAAAGATTCTCTCCTTTTCGCAAGGTGCAATATATAAACGCTACACTGTGTATATAAAAAGTACGTTCCTATAATTACTAGGAGCACCCCTATTCCAAGCGTAATAAAATTAGTACTTGGGATAAAGCGAAATACTGAAAAATATCCATACCCTATACTAATTAAAGAAAGTAGCGATAATAAAATTGATGCTTTCGGTTCTGGCTTTGGCTTTTCCTCTGCTTGTATAAGTTCCACAAGTTCTGTTACTTTTATCATTTTAAATGTAACGAGCGAAACAATTAAAAATAATAAAAGAAATGTGATAACTGTTAATAATACAGCCTGCACTGGTATATAAAAAGGCAAACCATTACTAATCATTAATACACTTGCGCTTATCAATAAAACTAGTTTAGAAAATACGAGTCCAATGAGAATTCCTATACAAATTGAGCCAAGTCCAATCAACATATTTTCAATTAATAATAATTTCTTAAGCTGTCTCATTGACAC